>JALZWM010000097.1 GCA_023300105.1 Hellea sp. | reverse complement strand
GTGAGCGCGGAGGCAAGTTCATTCTGCGTATTGATGATACGGATTTAGAACGCAGCACGAATGAATATGAAGAGGGCATCAAGGAAGATTTGGGCTGGCTTGGCCTGAATTGGGACGAGAGCTTTAATCAGTCTCACCGTTTCCCAAGCTATGAAGCGGCAGCGGCGAAACTGAAAGCTGACGGCCTGCTATATGCCTGTTACGAGACAGCGGATGAGCTGGATAGGCAGCGCAAATTACAGCGCGTACAGAGCAAACCGCCCGTCTATAACCGCGCGGGTTTATCACTAACGGACGCTGAAATCGCCGCATATGAGGCCGAAGGCCGTAAACCACATTGGCGCTTTAAGCTCTCTGGCGAGACTGTGCGCTGGACCGATATGGTACGCGGTGAGCAATCTGTTGATACAAGCTCGCTCTCTGACCCTGTGCTGATACGCGGTGACGGCTCGTTCCTCTATACGCTCCCAAGCGTTGTTGATGATATCGAAGCTAAAATCACGCACGTAATTCGCGGCGAAGATCATGTGACAAACTCTGGCGCGCAAATCGAAGTCTTTAAGGCGCTATCCGATCACCTGCCAACATTTGCTCATACGCCGTTATTGGTCGGTAAAGACGGGAAGGGCCTCTCCAAACGTATTGGCTCTCTCTCGATGAAAGAGCTAAAAGAGCAGGGGCTAGAGCCGCTCGCGATTTGTTCGCTACTTGGCAAAATTGGCACATCTGACCCGATTGAAGCCCGCCCCTCTATGGAAGTCCTCAAGGATGAATTTAGTTTCGATAAAATTGGCCGCGCGCCCGCCCGTTTCGACGAAGATGAGCTATTGCTTATCAATGGACGTCTGTTGCACGAAACACCCTATGAGACCGTTAGAGAGCATTTAGAACGTTTAAATGTTGGTGGGAATGAAGATTTTTGGAACCTTATCCGCACGAATGTGAGTAAAGTCAGTGATGCGGCGGGGTGGTCAACAGTGATTTACTCACCCATGCCTGGCCGTATTGAGGATGAGGATAAAAACTTCTGCATGGCTGCCGCTAATGCGCTGCCTGACGTGCTTACATCTGAAACATGGAGCGAGTGGACCAATACGCTTAAAGTTGACCATGCGCGTAAGGGGAAAACTTTGTTCTTACCGCTTCGCAGGGCTTTAACAGGAAGCGACCGAGGGCCAGAAATGGGAAAACTTCTCGAGTTGCTTGGTGTGGAAAAGGCGAAAGCCCGTCTTCAGGGTGAAATAGCGTAAGAGATTTAGATAATTTTACCTGCTCACAAAAACGTTTGATGTTTCAAACGGGTAAATTAGTTATGTTGTCCTAAATAAAAGGGAACTTACATGTCATTACAATCACTAAAACTACCACTTTTTTTAACGCGGCTAAGTATTTTTTACTTTTTACTACCTTGGCAATTAATGAGGTTCACCAAACCAGAGTCCGTCGTAGGGATTGCAAAAAAACATTATAAATTCACCCTTCCCGAAAGCGCGAGCATGATTACGGGTGTTTTGATGATGATTCTCCTGATTGCTTTTGTCGTCGGATTTAAAAAGCGTATTACATATGGCCTTGTTCTTGTTCTTCATGCGCTTGGAACGTTAATGACATTGCCTAAGCTTATCATTGGCGCGCCAGATTTTTACATTCTCTTTCTCGCGGCTATTCCAACAGTCTTTGCTATGGTTCTTCTCTATATCCTGCGTGATGAAGATACGATGCTGTCTATGGGCAACCAAAAGCTTTAAATTTTGACGAAATGTTTGAGTTTGCATTCATGCAGACACTAATTGGCGGCTGGTCGTTGCACTCACCGGGATGAAGTGAGGACAATGACCAGCCCACCTGTTTAAGTGTAGTAATAGCGTGGGGTTTACTACCTTATATGACGCTGAACGGGTTGGGATGAGTTATCCAGCGTTGATTCGTTGATAACCTATAAGTTGTATAATGTCACTATAAAATTTCTATAAAGTATTTTATAGTGTAGTATATGTTAACGCGGTTGATTTGATAGCGACATAACTTTGCGCCCCTTTTGCCGCTAGTGTAAGCGCTTGATTAATTCGGAGCGCTATTTTTTTGAGATAAGTTTTAATATATTCGCGCCAAGAATGCGCCAAATAGGATCAAATATAAGGATGATTAGGATAACGCAGAGCCCATATATCCAATGTGCGTCTTTTATGTAAAGCCAAATGAAAACCCCGATCATTATGGGGTAAAAGGCAATAGCGTGAAAAAGCCGCCAAAGCGCCATAAGCGCTGCTTTCATGATAATACTTTCATGACGATGCTTTCATGACATGAGCGTGCGAGGTAGAATTAAATCTTTAAACTGCCAAGAGGCGGGGTCTAGCCAGTCGCCATCCTTGTTTTTACTGCGTTCTAAGACTGTACAGGCCCCCGTTGGATAATCACTTTGTTGCCCTGTAAAATAACTATGAAGCTCTGCCCAGCCAGGGTTATGGCCCAAAAGCATGAGTTTTCCGTCGGGTTCAATTTGTTTTCCGCAAATTGAGAGAACCTCTTGTGCGGAGGCGTGGTAAAAACCAGAGTTGTAATTCACGATCTGCGGGCCTGGGATAGCCCGTATAAGGCGCATCGCTGTTTGCCGCGTACGTATGGCATCTGAACTCCAGATTATATCAGGGGCGTAATTGCGGGCGGTCAAGGCTTGTCCAACGGCAATGGCGGCTTGTTCACCGCGCTCATTTAAAGGGCGCTCATGATCAGATATAGTTCCGTCCGACCAAGAAGATTTGGCGTGCCGCATCAAAAGTAAGTGAGTTAACATGACTCGATTATAGCGGATTCGCGCGCAATGTCTTTACGCGAGTTACGTGCGCCTCTATAGCGGGCGAAATTATTTGTAGAGATAACAATGCACGATTTAAAAGCCATTCGCGAAAATCCAGCGGAATATGACAAACTTTGGGCCAAGAGAGGCCTAGAGCCTTTGTCCAAAAAGATCATGGATAAAGACGCGCTCATCCGCAAAGCCATGCAAGTTGTGCAAGAGGCAGAGGCGGCGCGCAACAAAAGCTCTAAACTTATTGGCCAAGCCATGGGCAAAGGCGATAAGGA
Source organism: Hellea sp. (assembly GCA_023300105.1). Classification (GTDB taxonomy): domain Bacteria; phylum Pseudomonadota; class Alphaproteobacteria; order Caulobacterales; family Maricaulaceae; genus Hellea. The sequence continues at coordinate 8,569 of JALZWM010000097.1, read as the reverse complement.
AGAAGCTGAACGTTTAAAAGCCGAAGTAGCGGGTGCAAAGAATGTTATTGCCGCCATGGGCGTACAGCTCGATGGAGAGAGAGCTGAGCTTCAAGCTTTGCTCGCAGGTATTCCGAATGTGCCTTTTGAGGACGTTCCCGAAGGCGAAGACGAAGACAGTAATGTTGAACTCCATAAGCATTTAGAGCCGACGAAATTGGATTTCGAACCTAAAGATCATGCTGATTTGGGTGAAGCCCTCGGCATGATGGATTTCGAAACCGCCGCGAAGATGAGCGGAAGCCGCTTTGTTGTATTAAGCGGTAAATTAAGCCGTTTGGACAGAGCTTTAGCGGCGCTTATGCTTGATATTCAAACTGAAGAGAATGGGTATGTGGAGCATTCACCGCCTTTCTTAGTTCGAGGTGAAGCTCTATTTGGAACGGGGCAATTACCCAAGTTTGAAGCAGACCTTTATAAGACAACGGTTGATCATTATTTAATCCCAACAGCGGAAGTCTCACTCACAAATATCGTGCGCGAATCCATCGTTGACCCAGAAACTCTCCCGCGCCGTATGACGGCGCATACGCCATGTTTCCGTAGTGAAGCGGGTAGTGCAGGGCGTGATACTAAGGGCATGATACGTCAGCATCAGTTTAATAAAGTCGAGCTTGTCTCTATCACGCGTCCCGAAAACAGCGAAGACGAGCATAAGCGTATGCTTGGCTGCGCCGAGGAAGTGCTTAAGCGCTTAGAGCTGCCTTACCGCGTTGTTGAGCTATGTACGGGTGATCTTGGGTTTGGCGCGCGCCGCACCTTTGACATCGAAGTCTGGCTTCCAAGCCAAGATACCTACCGCGAAATTAGCTCCATATCCAATTGCGGGGATTTCCAAGCTCGCCGTATGAATGCACGCTATAAACACGCTGAGAAGGATAACCGCTTTGTCCATACGTTGAATGGCTCTGGCCTTGCGGTGGGCAGAACGCTTGTCGCTGTGCTTGAAAATTATCAAAACGAAGATGGATCGATTACGGTCCCAACAGCGCTGGTGCCTTATATGGGCGGCGTTAGGCTAATTAAATAAATGCGTATTCTTCTCACGAATGATGACGGCTTTCAGGCAGAAGGTCTGGCTGTTCTGCTGCGCATTGCAAAACAACTCTCTGATGATGTCTGGGTGTGTGCACCCGATACTGAGCAATCAGCCACATCTCGTGGCGTGTCTCTGCATAACCCTGTACGTCTGCGCAAACATGGCGAAAAACTTTACTCCGTAACAGGGACGCCAACAGACTCTGTTATCGTGGCGATGAAGGACTTATTCAAAGATAAAAAACCCGACTTAGTTCTATCCGGGATTAACCGTGGGCAGAACCTTGCCGAAGACGTTACCTTTAGCGGGACAATCGCAGGAGCTTTACAAGGTATGCAAATGGGGGTGCCGTCAATTGCCTTATCTCTTGCACGTGGGTTTCAAGGGGCAAATAGTTTGCCATGGGAGACAGCAGAAGCACATGGGCCGAAACTTATAAAGAATTTGATTTCAATGGGTTGGCCTGAAAATGTCATCTTATCTGTAAACTTTCCGGATACAACGATTGAGGGCGTCAAAGGTATTCAGGTCACACGGCAAGGCCGCAGAGATTATCAGATGAGTGATGTTGATAAACGCAGTCATCCTAGAGGGGGGCATTACTACTGGCTGACATATGGTGCTGCGAAGTCGAACCCTCCAGCGGGAACTGATTTACGCGCTATTTATGACGGATACATTTCTGTTACGCCGTTATATGCAGACTTAACTCATGACGATACAATTATGTTTTTACAGGATAATTTAGAAAACTCTTGATGTGCAATCACTATGTTTAATCCGGGTCTAATTGATATGATTATGCGCCTGCGCGGGCGTGGCATTTCAGATAATGCCGTGTTGCGCGCGATGGAGCTTGTTGACCGCCGGCATTTTATAGCCCAAAAATATTGGGATATTGCCTATGATGAGCAATCCTTACCTATTTCTTGCGGGCAAACGATGTCCAATCCGCTGACTGTGGGCCTTATGACACAAATGTTGGAGCTAAGCTCTGAACATAAATTACTCGAAATTGGGACGGGGAGCGGATATCACACGGCCATTCTCTCTAACATTACTAAACGAGTCTATTCTGTTGAACGTTACAAGGTGTTGATTAGCGACGCTGAAACTGGCTTTGCTAAGATAGGCGTGACCAATCATGTCCTCAGACACGGCGATGGTCGTTATGGGTGGCGCGGGCAAGCCCCATTTGACCGTATTCTCATAGGCTGCGGGGTGAATAAAAAGCCAAATAAGCTGATGGAACAATTGGGTGAGGGCGGTGTGTTGGTGGGTGTAATTGGCGAAAAATTGATGCGCTACCGTAAAATAAGAGGCTTAATTTCTGATGAGGTTCTTTTCCCTTTAACGTTACCAATGTTAGAAACTGGTAAGTCGAAAATTCTCTAACCGGCTGCAACTTGAATAATTTAAGGAATCCTGACACTGAGTGAAAATGGTTGATCAAACCCACAGTCCAAAGTCAAAAACGAACCTTTTTCTAGAACAATGGGGTTGGCTTAAAGGATATAACGGTGCCATTTTCGCTGATGACCTTGTTGCAGCTATTATTGTAACAATCTTATTGGTACCGCAGTCATTGGCTTATGCTTTATTAGCAGGTCTGCCGCCTCAAGTCGGAATCTATGTTTCTATTTTTCCATTAATTGCCTATGCGATTTTCGGGTCCTCACGCGTTATCAATGTGGGGCCCACGGCGGTGATTTCCTTGATGACAGCTGCGGCTATCGCGGGCTTGCCTGAGGGAACACGTCTCCTGAGCGCAGCGATTTTGGCTCTTTTAACGGGTGGCATATTGTTAATCGGAGGGCTTTTGAAATGCGGGTTCATAATGAACTTCGTCAGCCGCCCTGTTGTTTCTGCTTATATTACGGGCGCGGCTTTATTGATTGTTTTTAGCCAGCTTAAACATGTTCTGGGCGTTGAGGCTTCGGGCAACACCGTGTTCGCCCTTTTTGGCGAGCTTAAAGTGAACGCAAAAAATGCAAATATTGCGGCCGTTTTAACGGGGAGTGCCGCGATAATCATACTCTGGAGTGTAAGGCGCTATTTAGCTTTTGGCTTGGTACGGTTACATGTAAGGAGCCGCACAGCAAAATTGATAGCTCGAACCACGCCAATTATTGTTGTTATTGGATTTATACTGCTAAGTGCAGGGTTAAACCTATCTCAGACGCATAATTTGCGCGTTGTTGGAACTATTCCATCAGGTCTCCCGCCTTTCGTATTTCCAAGATTGGGATTTGCCGAATTTCAATCCCTGTTAGTCCCCGCTATTGTTATCGCAATTGTCGCGTTTGTGGATAGCACCTCTACGGCGCAAGAACTGGCTTCGCGTGCGCGCGGCCGTATTGACGCAAACAAAGAATTGCTCGGGCTTGGCGCATCAAACCTTGTTGCTGGTTTAACGGGCGGCTACCCTATAAATGGGAGTATGTCTCGTTCGGCTGTTAATTTTGCTGCTGGCGGTAAAACCCCTGTGGTAGGGATTGTTGTTGCGATATTTATGGCGTTAACAGCGCTATTTTTGACACCGATTCTAAAAGCTTTACCGTTATCCGTTTTAGCGGCGTTAATTATCGTTGCCTGTTTTGGCTTGCTTGACTTTAAGTCATTGTGGCGGACTTGGGTTTATAGCCGCTCGGATGGTATAACGGCTGTGGCGACTTTCTTAGCTGTGCTGTTTTTAGGCGTTCAATGGGGCGTGTTAATCGGCGTTGTGCTCGCGATGGCGCTACACATTAAAGGGACGCTACAACCCCATATGCCTTTGGTCGGTAGGTTTCCTGGTACAGAGCATTATCGAGACGCTGATCGTTTTAACGTTGAAACGAATGACCACGTAAAGACATTACGTATTGATGAGAGCCTATATTACGCAAATGCGCGTTATCTTGAGGACAAAGTCGCAAAGTTAATAGTTGATAACCCGAATATGACCGATCTTGTTTTAATGTGCACAGCTGTGAACAGGATTGATGCGAGTGCGCTGTCCAGTCTTCATGAAATTAATAAGCGGTTAAAGAGATCCGAGGCGCGGCTTCACTTCTCAGATATGCAAAGCCGCGTTAAAGAACGGTTGTATCGTTCAGATTTATTGGAAAACCTGACAGGCGAAATATTCCTTTCTCAGCACGAGGCCATGAAAGCCCTAGAGCCTGAACCTGATTGGAGCCAATTGTCCGATCATATGGATATACACTAACTTAAATCATTTGCTAAAATGAGACTTTGAGTTATGCTGATGGGGAATAAGCAGAGGGCGCGATTTCCGCGACCCAGCTTCTAAAGAGAGAACCTAAGATGCCGGACGGTGATTTGTCCGGCGTTGAGAGTAGCGCCGAGGGTGGTAACCATCCTCCTATGCGCTCTCGGCGACGGAGTCATGGACGATCCCCAAAGGGGCGGCGTCCGCAGACATATGCGGCCATTGATTTGGGAACAAATAATTGCCGCCTACTTGTAGCACGCGCTAGCGGTGACGGTTTTAAAGTCATCGATAGTTATTCCCGTGCCGTGCGTTTAGGTCAGGGACTGACGCGTACAGGTAAATTATCTCAAGAAAGCATGGATGCGGCTATTGAAGCCTTAACTGTGTGCGCAAAAAAAATGAAGTCTCGTAAGGTCAAACGCTGGCGCTGCGTCGCCACCGAAGCCTGCCGTAAAGCGACAAATGGCCAAGAGTTTTTAGACCGAGCCAAATCAGAAGCTGGTATATCTTTAGAAATAATTTCACCCCGTGTAGAGGCTCGCCTTGCGGTTATGGGCTGTATTAATCTTATTGATACGACAAAGGATGTTGCACTTGTTATTGATATTGGCGGTGGCTCCACAGAGTTAAGCTGGGTTGATGTTAGGCGTTTAAGGGACCCTGAAAGTAAAAGCCGAGTACACCGTCCGCCAATAAGTGCGTGGGCATCACTGCCTGTTGGCGTGGCAACATTATCTGAAATGGTACCAGAGCATGAAGACCGCGAAACTTGGTATGCCGATATGAAAGCTAAAGTTATCGAAGCTATTCATAATCAAGGCTGCGAAACGCGGTTTACAAAAGCTTTTAAAGAGGGATCTGGGCACCTTGTTGGAACCTCAGGAACAATTACATCCCTTGCTGGGATACATTTGAAATTACCTTTTTATCAACGAGACAAAGTTGATGGTCTATGGCTTCGCAGTTCTGATGCGCTGAATGTTGCACGCCATATGGCATCTCTAAGTCCGGAAGGCCGAGCTCAGGAACCTTGTATTGGCGAGGATAGGTCTCGGTTACTCGTTGCAGGTTGCGCAATAACGGATGTGATTTGTGAAATGTGGCCAAGCAAAATGATTCGTGTCGCAGACCGTGGCCTTAGAGAGGGTATGTTGATGGGGCTTATGCAGCAGAGTCAAAAAATTAATGTACCTGTCGTGAAAAACAAAAATAATGCAGCGCCTGCGTCTACTGAAGATAATGCTATTGTGAGCGAAGTTAAATCCGATGATTAAAAAAACGCCTACATCGAAAACATCTTCATTCAGAGGCGGTTCAAAAAATAATGCGGGTAAAGGACGTATGTCTGGAAGTGCACCCGATGGTCCAAAGCGTAGCCGCAAAACACCTAAAGAAGATAAAGACAACGCAACACGCATGTTGACTCATAAAGTTAAAACGGCCCGTGGCCGAAAAATTTCTTCTAAATTGTGGATTGAACGCCAGATTAATGATCCATACGTCAAAGAAGCTAAGATTAAAGGATACCGCTCAAGGGCCGCTTTTAAACTTGAAGAACTTGATGATAAGTTTGATTTAATTGATAAAAATTCACTAATTGTAGACTTAGGCTGCGCACCGGGTGGTTGGGTTCAAATTGCCTTAAAACGCGGTGCGCGTCATGTCGTTGGCATTGATATACTTCCTGTCGAAGTCGTTGCAGGGGCAGATTTGATTGAAATGGACTTTATGGCCGACGAAGCGCCGGGCGCTATCAAATCTTTATTAGGCGGCGCGCCTGATATGGTTATGTCTGATTTAGCCCAAAACACGACTGGGCATCGCAATACAGACCATTTGAAAACGATTGCGCTTGTGGAAGCTGCTGCGGAATTTGCGATGGATGTTCTCAAGCCTGGTGGTACCTTTATTACGAAAGTCTTTCAGGGCGGAGCAGACGGAAAATTACTAAATTCGCTTAAACATAATTTTACAACGGTCAAACATGCGAAGCCCAAATCATCACGTTCAGGCAGTCCTGAAATGTATCTTGTCGCGCAAGGGTTTAAGGCCAGACGCGACACTCAGCAGTCATCTTAGATAATTGACTTTAGGGAGGGCTTGAAAATTACGGTTAGCTTCCTAAATATCCTCTAGCATAAACGGCTTTTTTGCGTTACTGCGCCGCTTCGACCAATAAGAGAACATTATGTCCACAGTTTTGCTTATCATACAGCTAATCATCAGCCTTATCCTGACAGGTCTTATCCTGATTCAACGATCCGAAGGCGGCGCGCTTGGAATTGGCGGCGGCGGTGGTGGCGGTGGATTTATGTCTGGCCGTTCGGCGACAACATCCGTAGCGCGTATGACAGGCATCCTCGGCGCAATATTTATCATTAACTGTCTGGCGCTCTCAGTTGTTTTCCAGATGGAAAATCAAAATACTTCGCTTATTGACGATACGAATGCGGTTGCCCCCTTGACGGCGCCTATCGATTCACCCGATACGACACTCCCATTGGCTGATGAAACTTTAGCTGTGGAAACTCCCGAAACAGAGACCGCAGTTGATGCTGAATCAGAGATCGCATCTGAGCCCAAAAAAGACGAATAAGCGTCTTAAAATAGGCTTGCGGTAACTATTGGACGGGCCTGTGGAAAATAAACCACGATATATATTTATTACGGGCGGTGTTGTGTCATCGTTAGGTAAGGGTCTCGCGTCTGCGGCCCTTGGAGCTTTGCTTCAAGCGCGCGGTTACAAAGTGCGTTTGCGTAAGCTCGACCCTTATTTAAATGTGGATCCCGGGACAATGAGCCCCTATCAGCATGGTGAAGTCTATGTCACAGATGATGGTGCTGAAACTGATCTCGACTTAGGCCATTATGAGCGCTTTACGGGTGTCTCAGCCGCGCAGACAGATAATATCACGACGGGGCGCATCTATTCCAATATCATTGAGAAGGAACGGCGAGGGGATTATCTGGGCGCAACAGTCCAAGTTATACCGCACGTCACCAATGAGATTAAAAACTTTGTTCTCTCTGATGCGGGGGATGTTGATTTCGTTCTTTGCGAAGTCGGCGGCACCGTAGGTGACATTGAAGGCTTGCCTTTCTTTGAAGCCTTACGTCAGCTTCGCCAAGAATTGCCGCTACGTCAAAGCTGCTATATGCATGTGACCTTGATGCCTTATATTGCGGCAGCGGGGGAGATGAAAACAAAGCCGACCCAGCATAGCGTGAAAGAACTTCGTTCTATTGGTATTCAACCAGATATTCTATTGTGCCGTGCAGACCGTGAAATTTCAGAGAGTGACCGCAAGAAAATCGGACGCTTTTGTAACGTGCGTGAGAGCTCAGTCATCCAAGGCCTTGACGCGAAATCAATTTATGATGTGCCACTGGCCTATCACGCAGAAGGGCTGGACAAAGAAGTGCTTATGCATTTCGGGATTGATAACCCACCCGCTGCAAAATTAGAGCGCTGGGAAGGCATATCCGAGACCCTGCATAATCCAGATGGTGAAGTCACCATTGCGGTGGTTGGCAAATATACGGTTCTGCCTGATGCCTATAAATCTATTACTGAGGCGTTAGTTCACGGCGGCATTGCCAATAAGGTCAAAGTCAAAATCAAATGGCTGGAAGCTGAAGAGTTTGAAAAATCCGAAGACCCTGATGTTCTTAAAGGCGTTCATGCTATTATGGTGCCGGGCGGATTTGGCGAGCGCGGCGCCGAGGGCAAAATCAAAGCCGCCACTTTTGCACGGACGAAAAGCGTTCCGTATTTTGGGATTTGTTTTGGTATGCAAATGGCCGTGGTTGAAGCCGCGCGTAATATGGCGGGCATTAAAACAGCTTCAAGCTCTGAGTTTGAAACAGAAGGCGAAAACGTTGTAGGCCTGATGACCGAGTGGAACAAAGGTAATGAACGCGTAGAGCGGACTAAAGATACAGACCTTGGCGGCACAATGCGTCTTGGGGCTTATCCCGCGCGCTTGGTCAAAGGCTCACTCGTGGCCGAGCAATATGGCACACAAGACATAGAGGAGCGTCACCGTCACCGCTATGAAGTCAATATTGATTACAAAGATAAGCTCGAAGCCGCGGGTCTGCTATTCTCAGGTCTATCACCCGATGGCGTACTGCCTGAAATCGTAGAAATTCCGGGCCACCCTTGGTTCATTGGCGTGCAATATCATCCCGAGCTTAAAAGCCGTCCGTTTGCGCCGCATCCCTTATTTGCGGGATTTGTGAAAGCTGCGCTTGAGCAAAGCCGTATGGTTTAA
>JALZWM010000096.1 GCA_023300105.1 Hellea sp. | reverse complement strand
GGAATACGCCCCAGAATATCATTCGCATTAGAGGATTTAGAAGATGGGCGGCGGCCATTGATTAAAATATTCAAAGAGGCTTGGCCAAACCCGCGGGCATCCCCCCCACTTTGTTGCAAAGAAAAGCCTGGGATACGCCGCACCATATCTCGCGCAGTATTGGGCTGAAACTGTGTAAAGTAGTCAGGGGAAAAACTACGGGCGACGTCTGATTGTTGCGCAGTAGAATCTTGCGCGAATGACGCGCCGTACAAGCAAAGAGGCAAGACTAACATTGCTCTCAATGTTTTACCTAACCGCACCTCATCCCCTTTAACCCTAAGAGTTCCCCAATGAACTCGTTTTGTTATTTAAACAGAGCTGCAACCAACTCAACCTAAAATTCAAACAAAGGTTAAAATATTATTTTAAAGTAACATTTTCACAACAGTTTTACCAACCCAAGAGCTTTAAGTCAAAAAAACCTTGAACGCGGCTTAAGCAAGGGGCACAACATAAAAAAATAGTCTCAACTCTTAGGGGAGTCAAAACGTATGTTCTATTTCATTCTCGGCTTAATCGCATTTCTCGGGGTCGCTATGTGTCTGTTTCAGATGCGCAATCACCCAAAAGGACTTTTCATTCTTTTCTTTGCTGAAATGTGGGAACGTTTCTCTTATTACGGGATGCGCGCGCTTCTTGTCCTTTATCTCACGAAGCATTTCCTCTTCACTGATGGGCAGGCTTATGGAATTTACGGGGCTTACACGACATTAGTTTATGTCACGCCCGTCATTGGCGGCGTCTTAGCGGACAGATACTTAGGACAGCGCAAAGCCGTTCTTTTTGGGGCTGTTTTGCTGGTACTCGGGCATTTAGGCATGGCTGTAGAAGGTGAACCTGTCAAAGTTGCTGCGGAACGTAGTGACGCTGTTATGAATATTTTTTACCTCTCTCTTGCCTTTATCATTGCGGGCGTTGGTTTCTTGAAGGCTAACATTTCTGCCATCGTAGGTGAACTTTATGAAAAAACAGATGAACGCCGCGATGGGGCTTTCACAATATTCTACGTGGGTATCAACCTCGGCGCTTTTGGCGGCGCGTTGATAGCTGGCGGACTTGGAGAAACGTATGGCTGGAAATACGGTTTCGGCCTCGCTGGTGTCGGTATGCTCTTCGGTCTTATCGCCTTTATATGGGGCAAACCTTTACTTAATGGCGCTGGAGAACCGCCGAACCCTGTCGCGCTTTCAGCTAAGAAATTTGGAAGCCTGTCAACTGAGTGGCTTATATATCTTGCAACACTTGTCGGCATTGGCGCCATCTGGTTCCTTATTCAGGATCAAGGCGCGGTTAAGTGGGTGCTCTATGCAGCATTCGCAATTGTATATGGCTGGATCATTCTAACGTCAGTGATGAACCTTCCTCCTCATCCTCGTAACCGTATATTTGCAGCTCTTATTTTGATTACCGTCCAAGTCTTATTCTGGGCTCTTTTCGAGCAAGCAGGGTCTTCATTATCCCTCTTTACAGACCGTTCAGTTGACCGAAACATCATGGGTCAAGAAATCAAAACATCTGTATTCCAGTCGTTAAACGCAATGTATATTGTATTACTTGGGCCGCTCTTTGCTGCGCTTTGGGTATGGCTTGGAAAACGCGGCATGGACCCATCAGCGCCCGCTAAATTTGGCTTAGGCGTTGTTCAACTTGGTCTCGGCTTTCTTGTCCTTGTTTGGGGCGCAACAGCTGCGGGTTCAGGCATGACGCCAGTTATCTTTATCTTCTTAATCTACTTACTGCATACAACGGGCGAACTTTGTCTCTCCCCAGTTGGACTATCTGCGATGACTCGTTTGTCAGTTCCTAAAATGGTTGGCCTGATTATGGGCGCGTGGTTCCTAGCTTCAGGCGCAGGTAACTTTGCAGCATCAAAAATCGCTCAGTTGACGTCAGCTGATGGCGGGGGTGCAGAGCAGGTTATTCAAGTCTACTCTACTGTCGGCAAGCTCGCTGTAGGGGTTGGCATAGCATTGATAGTTCTATCCCCGCTCATCAAGAAAATGATGCATTTGGATACATTAGAAGCAGATACAAAAGCTTATAATGAAAACAATAGCGGTTAACGTCTAACCTAACATTCTTAACCCAATAAAAAAGCCCGCTCAACTGAGCGGGCTTTTTCGTATTCGTTGTTAGCTTAGTTAAGCTTAACGTCTATTCTTAACGCCTATTCATGGCCATACGCAGGACATCATCCATCATAGAGCCGTTGCCGTCCGCATCTAGAAGCTTACCAAGGATGCCCATGCCTTGCTGATGAGTTTCTTGTGTCTTGCGTTGCTGACGGGCATTCCCGCCTGTCACTGCGCCTAGAAGCGCCCCAAGACCAGACTTTTGACTTCCGCCCGTCAGGTGTTGCAACGCCATGCCTGTTAGAGCTGACTGCATTGAGGGTTGCCGTGTCTGGCTAGAGAGGCTCCCCATCGCCATTGTTGCCACAAGGGGGAGAAGCTTTTTCAAAACATCTGAACCAATACCTGTTTGCTCCGATGCGCGGCCCGCAACAGCGCGGGACACGTCTTTGCTTCCGAACAAGTGACCGAGAATGGCGTTGCCATCTGTGATGCTTTCAGGCTGACCTAACATATTAGGTTTCTCAAGATATTGATCATGATTACCGCCTTGAAGCGCGCCAAGCAGTCCTGCCAAGCCTTGCGGGCTAGCTGTATTTTGTTTAAGCGCCGAAGAGATAGCAGGCAGTAAAGCCGCAATCGCGCTTTGGCTTTGTTGCTGGTTTAACCCGAGCCCTGCGCCGACCTGTTGGGCCGTGTTGCCGCCTTGGGCACTCATTATCATATCAAGTAAATTCATCGCCATGGTGTTTCCTTAAGTTATTAAATTACGGCTATCATATTAAGACGTTATTGTCGCCCGTAGCATCCAAGCCGTCTTTTCATGCAAAGTAATACGGGGCGTAACAACATCTGCCGTTGCATCATCACTGACATCTTCGGCAACACGCAGGACATCACGAGCTTCCTTAGCAACTTGTTCGTGACCTTTGGCAAGATTATGAACCATATCTTCCCATGACGGTTTTCCTAATTCTTCAGATATACTAGAGAGCTTCGCCATTTCAGCATATGAGGCCGGTGCATAATGCCCTAGCGCGCGGATACGTTCAGCAAGTTCATCAACGGCTGTCCACATTTCAGTATATTGTTCCATGAATTGGATATGCAATTGCTGAAAATGTGGGCCTTCAACGTTCCAGTGATAACCGTGGGTTTTAAGATATAACGTATAGGTACTCGCTAAAAGTCCCGCTAAGGCTTTGGCAGATTTAAGGCGGTCAACCTCACTTATTCCAATATTGATATCCATTTTAACTGGTATTCCTTTAAATTATTACGCGTTCGCGTTTATCTAAGTGTTATATTTGATTAGACCACTGACCATTCAAGCGCTTCGCCCGCATGAAAAGGAATAATATTCGTCTCCATGACCGTGAGCTTTTCTGGAACTAATGTTTCGCGACGCTCTAAAGTCATTGTACCTTCATTGAGCGGCAACCCGTAAAACTGAGGCCCGTGCTCCGAGGCAAATCCTTCGAGTTTATCGAGGGCATTTTCTTCGTCAAATGTCTTAACATAGCTTTCCATCGCATAGGGCGCGTTGAAAATACCCGCGCAACCGCAGGCGCTTTCCTTGGCACCAATGGCGTGCGGAGCCGTATCTGTACCGAGAAAAAACTTCGAAGACCCAGAGATAGCGGCTTTGCGTAGCGCCAAACGATGTTTCTCGCGCTTTGCAATTGGTAAGCAATAATAATGCGGGCGAATCCCGCCTTGGAATATCGCGTTACGATTAAACGCCAAGTGATGAGGTGTTATCGTTGCCGCAACATTGGGGCCTGCCTCGGCTACAAATTCTGCCGCCTCTTGGGTCGTGATATGCTCAAAGACGACTTTTAACTCTGGGTAATCCGCAATTATCCCCGTCATAACCTCGTCAATAAACACGGCTTCACGGTCAAATATATCAACGTCTTTATGCGTCACCTCGCCGTGAACCAATAAAGGCATGCCGCTCTTTTGCATCGCGTCCAAAACGGATGAAATATTCTTGATACCTGTGACGCCGTGGGAGGAATTTGTCGTCGCATTGGCGGGGTAGAGTTTGCACGCCGTGAAAACGCCTTCGCTATGGCCTGCTATAACTTCGCTCGGATCAATCGTATCCGTTAAGTAACAGGTCATCAGCGGCGTGAAATCTAGCGTAGGGTCAAGCGCGGCTAGAATGCGGTCCCTATAAGCCCTGCCCGCCGCCACAGTCGTAACAGGGGGTGTGAGATTTGGCATGACAATAGCGCGCGCAAATTGCCGCGCGGTGTAATTGACAACGTCCTTCAGCATATGACCGTCACGCAAATGAATGTGCCAATCATCAGGGCGGCGAATAGTGAGTGTTTGGGTCATAGGGGGTAGCAGTCTTAAATTATAATTTCTGAAACTGCGCTAGCACTTGCTGAACTGAAAACCAACCATTAGCCGAAACTGAATTCAAAAGTGCCCGCTCTCTTTTAATCAGTCTCTTTAATCCAATATCTTTAATCCCAGTATCTTTAATCCTAGTCACGGCGGCGCATAGAAAGGGCGACCTCGCCGTGTTCATCAAGGATATTAATTTCTTTAAAGGAAGCCTCAAAACCGCGCGCTGTTTCGAGTGCTGAGATAAAGGCTTTCTCTGCGCCCATCACGCTAGGACACATCTTCTTTGTCATAATCAACGAGCCAATTTTAAGCTCATTCCCGTCTTGCTCATAAGTGCCGAAAAAATTGTTACAGCCGCCACTACCTGCAAGGTCGCCATCGCTCATGAACTGTACGAATTGATCCATGCCGTTTTCTGGGCTCCATTCAGAACCCGCCAAAACGGTCAAAGGCTCTTGCCCTTTCAGGTCGGCAATCTGGGCTTTTGCCACTTTTGAAACCACCATCGCGCCAATTGTCATAGCGGCTAAGGATAAAATTCGAATATACATAACGTTTCTAACTCAGTTTTAATTATCGTTCACGGTAGGGGTCAGCAAGCATGGTTGAAATATGCCGCCCATTCTCAGCCAGAGCGGCGGCATCAGTACTAACAGACGCTGAACATTCAGTATGGCGACCTTCTTCTTGGTAAAACCCTGCATTGAAGGCGCGGATCAATAGGCGCTTATCTTCCATATCATTACCCGATTCTATGGACATCATTTCAGAGGCCAGTTCTCGCCATTTTTGATCCCCTTCTCCGAAGCATAAAGTGCGCAGAAAATGCATCTGGCCAAGATTTTTAGCGAGGGCCTCAACAAGGTTATTCATTGTGACCATATCGGCTTCGACGCGAAGTTCCGCGGTCTCACGCGCTTTGAGCGCGGCTTTCTTAGCCGCAGCTATTTGCTCGCGTTCAGTCATGGCCTCCTGCGCATTTGCCGAAAACCCAAGGGGCGCAGCAATACAGGCAACAAGAACAAGTGATGTCATCATCAATTTCATAAAAGACTCATTATCATTTTTTCGATGAATGCACACTTAAAATGTGCAGCTAAGTTAATGGGCAGCTAAGTAAAGTAGAAGTACACTATGACTAACCCTCTTTTAAACTGCGGCGTGCTGTCTCTATGACCTCGCGTGTCTTTGCCCACATCTCAACGTGCTCTAGCTCGGCAGGCGAAACAAAGCGCGCATCGGCGGCGTCATCTCCAAATTGCGGCTCTCCCGATATCCACCGCGCGGCGTAATCATGCAGGCGGTAATGAAAGCCTTCGAAATTTGCATCAATCGTGGCGACCTTTGATTCGAGCGCCGCCATAACGCCTGTTTCCTCAAATAACTCACGCAGGGCCGCGTCTCTCTCGCTCTCGCCCGCCTCGATACGTCCGCCCGGAATAGACCACTCGCCCTTACGCGGGGCGGTTCCGCGCTCAATTAGCAAAACATCCTCGCCGCGAAAACATATCACGCCAACACAGTCGGTTGGTTTGACCTCTGGTGAGTTTATCTGAGTTGACTTTTTTTCTGTCATGACGGCTTCCATAAATCCTATTCCCTCTTATACCACTCTTATGTGCGGACGATATACATTAGCGGGCAACTTGGACGAGATTGCGGCCTATTTTGGGGCGAAATCAGGGCCCGTTGACGAGAGCGGAAAGCCGCTCTGGGATTGGGAGCCAAATTACAACATCGCCCCCGCCAGTGTTGTCCCTGTGATAGCCTTTGACGGACGTAAGAAACGCAAAATCGTTCCGATGCGCTGGGGCATACATCCGCATTGGAAAAAAGAACCGCCCGAAGGCCGCCCGATGTTTAACGCGAGGCTAGAAACCGCGCATGAGAAAGCCAGCTTTCGCACGCCTTTTCGCCGCCGCCGCGCGCTTATCCCGACAACGGGCTGGTATGAATGGGAAGGCGTTGAAAAGCCCAAGACGCCCTATTTCATCCATGAGGACGAAGATGAAATGTTCGCCTTTGCGGGCCTGTGGGATCAATGGCAAGTCGATGAAGGCATCACCCTGCTCTCTTGCACAATACTGACCACCCCTGCCCTTGGCGACGTTAAACATTTGCATCACCGCATGCCTGTGCGTCTGCCGAAAGACCAATGGAACAACTGGCTCGATTGGGACAGCAGACCTGATGTCGTGCTACAGAAAAAATGCGGCGGTGAAGGCCTCGATTATTATGACGTCGACAGCGAAGTCGGTTCAGGACGCGCCAAGGGGGCGCATTTGATTAGGCCTGCGGGAAGTGGAGATACGGCTCTGTGATGAGCTGTCTTCCATAAATT
>JALZWM010000095.1 GCA_023300105.1 Hellea sp. | reverse complement strand
CAGGCTCAAGACAACATCTTCCTTGCAATTACGCCCAGCGGGAGTCGTAGCGCTACAGACAGTTATAAAAAGGGCTACCTAAGGCTTGCAGGAGATGCAGGGATTCCGCTGTTTTTAATTGGCGTGGACGGCGAGAATAAAGCCATTGTCCTCGATAGGCTCGTAGATGTTAGCGGTGATATGGCCACGCAAAATACATCTATCAAAGATTATATGGACGGAACTTATCGCGGGATTAAACCTGACCAACAACGTAATGGTCCTCTCCCAGACGGCCCGCCAGATGTTTTAATCGGGGCGCGTGACTAATTGCGGCCAGTGACAATTTAAGGTCAGTATCCCCAAGCGTGGAGACTGCCCTTTCCTATAGCGGAATAAGACTGCGCTTACGCGTCATAGAAATATAATTGATATTTGCGCCAAGGCGCACGCCAATGCCAGAGCGTACAGGGGCGAGTGTTATACCATTTGCGCGTTGATAATTAATGGCCATCCCCGCGACGAGGAAAGCTGAGCCGTCAACGCCCGGATAACGTTGGTATATATAATCTGGATTATTCAAACCATAGACCAGTGTGAACACTTTAGAGACATCCGCGCCCCCGTCGAAACCAACGGAAGGACCTTGCCAATAAACCTTTTTTGTAGTGCCATCCTTCATCCAAAGCTGGCCTTGACCATAGCGCGCACCAAAGACGAGTGCGCCGCTACCTTCTTGACCTGTGATATAGCCAACAGGACGACCCCGATCCTTAAACAGACGTTCAATCGCTGTTGCAGCAGATTCTGATGTCACGCCCAAATGCGTAGAAATCGCCGAGACAAGTTCATTCTCATTATAAGTACTTATTTTAGTTTGATTTGCAGATTGCGCATTCCGAACATCTGTATTCCCAGTCGGGTCATTCGCCGCAGTCGCGCACCCCGTCAAAGCCAAAACGCTTACGCAAGCCAAAGCCAAACCAAGGGCCAAAAAAGAATAGCGTTTATGTGTTTTAAAAGACTCTGCCATAATTAATCCTTATTATTTCAATCGAGATCACTTCAATCGGCATATTCCGACAAATCATTTCGGATAATGTTTGAGTAACTAAGGTTAATAAAAGACGAAAATAAGACGAATGAGATGTAATTCTATGTTATCATTTATTACAATTTAGACATTACGGTCACGGTGACCGTTGCGGCGCCAAGCAAAAATACCGCCAAGTGTCATAATGAGTGATACAAGAGTTGCAGGTATAAATATCATGAACTTTAACGCCGTCATATAACCTGCAAAACGCCCCAAGACATCAGACCCGCTTGCGAGCGTTAATCCAATAAGGCTATCCTCTGCAAAATCTGCAAGTAAAAATCCGATAGGCAGCAAAAACAGTAAATTCCATTTCGGGTTTTGAGGCTGCATATGCCGCAGACCAAAGGCAATTAAAGCTTCAAAAATCAATGCCTGCATAATCATATAGGGCACATCAAAAATCAGGGCGAGATATTTGGTTTTACGGCCAACGGCATCTAATTGGCTCAATATTTCAACAGCCGTTATACCGCTATAAAAGCCGCTTTCCTGCAAGGAAACATGTCCAGCTATACGTGTCATTTGTCCGAAATATCCGGGGCCTACAAACCAAAGCGTATAAATGATAAATACTGCGAGGAGCGCCAAGAGCCGCCGCCCTTGGAAGCGGTGAAAGGGCGACATGGGGTGCGCGTGATTTGATGTCATGACGTATGAATACCATACCCCATAAAATCCATCATCTAAATTTTCAAAATAAAAGCCTCCGGTCACAAACTCAAACGAGGGGTGTTATGAGCGTGACCGGAGATAAGAACGGCATATGGGGGGTCCGTTCTTATTCTTGGATATGTTTTATGCAGTCATTGTATTGTCAAATTTAATGATATACGTAAAATCGATTGTTTCGATAAAGAAGATTGTCAAAACCTATGGCCAATTACATATGAACCTACGTGACTTAGATTACATTTGCGCCGTTGCCGACCACAAGCATTTTGGCCGCGCCGCTGAGTTTTGCAATGTCAGCCAACCTACATTGTCAGGGCAAGTCAAAAAGTTAGAAGAGCAGCTAGACGTCACTTTATTTGAACGTAGCCATAAAGGGATTCGCGTCACGGATATCGGCGCGGAGATTATCATGATTGCGCGAGAAGCCCGAGATGCAGCGCGCCGCATAAAAGCCGTTGCCGCGGCGGCGCAAGACCCGTTAGCAGGCAACTTATCCTTAGGGCTCATCCCGACGATTGCGCCTTATCTCATTCCGTTATTTGTCGGCAAACTCGCCCATGAATTACCCAATATAGCAATGACCTACCGCGAAGACATTACTGAGCGTTTGACATCAAGCTTGCTCTCGGGTGAGCTTGATATAGCCATTTTAGCAACGCCGCCCGAGGAAGACACGCTGACTGCGGTTGAGCTTTATAGTGAACCTTTCTGGCTTGTTTTTCCTGATACACATGAATTACGTGACCTGGATGAAGCGAGCATGGCTGACGTTAAACAAGACGATGTTTTACTGCTTACCGAAGGGCATTGTTTTCGCGATCAAGCTCTGTCTATTTGCCGCCCTGCCCATCGCCGCAGACGTCAATCATTACGGGCTACATCACTTGAAACGCTCATTAACCTCGTGGCCACAGGCCAAGGCGTAACCCTCGTCCCCGCCCTCGCTATGCGGGGCGGATGGAGTGCAGACATGGGATTGATGAGCCATAAATTGACAGACAAAGGCGCGGCGCGAAAAATATATTTAACCTATAGAAAACGCTTTCCGCGCATCAAAGCCGTGAACGCTTTAGCGGATATTATCAAAGCAGGACTTCCAGACTCGGTGATCGATAATTCATAAATTACCTAAAGATAATTTGATGTTACCTTTGAATAACTCTTTAATGACTGTGTTAACTCTATTGTGGCTCACATAATTAAGGATTGTTTTGATGCTCGATAAGATATCTATAATAAATCTCTTAGGCCTTGTTGTCTTGGGATCTGCAAACCATTCTTTTGCTCAAGCTCCTCAACCTTCTGTCAATGATGCAAAGACTCAGGCTCAGGCGGAGCCAATTTCACTGTCAAAACAATTTGAAACATTTGAAACAAATTCAAACTTATCCTTGAACCCGCCAAGTTCTCAGCCTCTGTATTTAGAAGATATAAAATTTCAGCAGCAGACTATTTCTGCTAATGAAACGGCCGTTACAGAAAGTGATTATTTGGAATTTGATAATATTAAAAAAAGCGATCTCTCCGATGAAGAGCTAGAAAAAATAAGACGCAGCTTTATTGTTAAAACAAAGAAAAAAGAAGACCCGCGCTATAAACCTGTTTTGGGAATTCGTGCGAGTGACAGCAAATTAGAGATAAAATAACGCGAAGACTGCGGCTCTTTTAGGGTTTGCTATGCCTATGTTTATTGAAGGTTCAATGACGCAAGTTCTAGCACTTGACTCTACGGGGGCTATCCCCACATTGACCTTATAGTTTCAAAGGGGTCTCCCCTTAGGTTTTTAAGGAAAAATTTCATGAGTGAAGCCGCACTTGATGTCATCAAAGATAGTTCAGATGCCGCCTTTATGACGGATGTCATTGAGGCCAGTAAAGACACACCTGTTGTGGT
>JALZWM010000094.1 GCA_023300105.1 Hellea sp. | reverse complement strand
CGAATATTAATCCACACTTGACCCGCTTTTGCAGCCTTGATGATAACTTCACCTGGAACATCACGAAAATCGCCAGTTCTAAATTTATTAGGGTAAACAGGATGATTTGGATCACTCATCGTGCAAACATCAAGCATTTCTGAAGGATGCTTTTCTAGCAACTCAATTAAGGCTTCATCTGAAAAAAGCCCTGTTTCATTCAAGCCATGCTTAAAAGTCGTAATCTCTTTTTCAAAGCTCTTTGTCTGACTATCAGACCATTCTTTAATTAAGTTTTTCACCTATTCGACCTCTATATATTACTGTGGGCATTTATGAGCAAATGCTATCAGATAAAGGTTGATATTTAGTTCAAAACACAGAAAGGACTGCATTTTTAGAAGAAAATTCTAAAATGTACGAACGAAAGGTTCTACATCGACAATGTAGTTCGGTGATTTAGGGTCAACTACAAAAGAGACCATATCAATACTGTCTTTTTTGGCCGCTAATCCAGTTTTGTTTAATACACGTCCAAAATAAGCTTTCGCCTGACGTTTCAAAGGATTTGAATCTCTATAATCTTCTACTTTACCGAACTTCTCGCGCAGTGTTGCATTGGCAATCATCGCCGCATTTTTCATTCCACTTTCGCGGGTAGAATATTCTGTTGTTACAGAAATACAAAACGCTGTATTATCAACACGGTGTGGGGAATTTAGCGGCCATGATATCGCTTGACCTTCTTCAAGGTCGAAAGCTTTTGCATGTTCTTCAAATTCTTTTTTATATGGCAAGTCATCTTCAAGATCACACAGCACAGTTCTTTCATATGCCTCATCAGGAATAAATTTCTTAGTTTGAGGGTAGATATACATCCGTTTCTTACCCCGAACATGCCATAAAATTGTTTCAGTTTTATCAAAGTGATACGGAACCTTCGCAATTGGTGATGAGATTAAAATTCCACCCTTCGCATTATAGGCCTTTGCACCCGTTTTTTCTGCAATACCGCCATACATCTGATCTAAAACTTCTTTATATTCAGGGTGAAGGTTCATCGCTTGCCGAACATTAATCCAAATAGCGCCCGCTTTTGCGGCATCTATGAGGACTTCAACTGGAACATTACGAAAATCTCCAGTTCTAAATTTATTGGGAAATACGGGATGTTCAGGGTCACCCATGCTACACACGTCTAGATAATCATGTGGATGTTTTTCCAGTAACCGGGCCAAGGCTTCATCTGTAAATAAGCCAGTCTCTTTTAAACGATGTTTAAAAGTTAAAACTTCTTTTTGAAATTTTGCACTATGATCAGCAGACCAATCTTTCAACATGCTACTCATTTTATCACCTATCTATTGTGCGGTTTTCCGCATCATATCTTAAAATTATTGATATTTTCTTTCCATAAGAAAAATTTGGGCTTATTTTTCTTTAGCCTGACCCGATAAGGTCTTTCTAAAAGCATAATAAAGCGCTCCAAAAAGTAGCATTCCACCAATTAAAGCCCCCGAAATAACTATCATTTGGCCATTTTGACCTAATATAGCCTCTGAACCTTTTAAGTAAGCAGCAACGCTGCCTCCGAGTAATGCAGAACCAAAAATAATCATAACCCAATAAGGTAAAACGGAGTTTGATTTGGTTTCACTAACGCTATCAAGTTCAATAAATTTACTAGCACTATCTTTAGTTCGTACACGAATGGCATCATCTTCACTTAACGTGTCTATAACCAAGTCTACAGGAGCTATCTGAGATGTTTCTTCTGAAGAAGGTGCAACATTATTTTCAGACATGAAATTTATAACGTTACCATTTTCAATGGTCGCTTCTTCTGTACCAGAAACAGGGTATGAGGATATCAAGGATTCAGGCCAATCATCAACACCATTTTCATCTGACTTCACATCTTCGATGAGAGCTTCTAGACGGTCTTTCAATTTTTCCTCTTCAACCGCAATCAAACTTGGTTTCTGACCTTCATCAACAAGGTTAGCTTTTGAAGTGGCCTTATCTATGGATTCAACTTCATCCTCGTAAACGTCACTTAGCGATAATATTCCAGATGGACCATCCGAACGACGACGGCCATGAACCGCGCTCGTTTCATAAGGAACAGTTCCGACAACCCCTGCACTATCCTCATTGGTGAAGACAGGTAGCGCATCTTCAGTGCGAAGTAACGCGACAGTCTCATCAGCGATGGGTGGTAAGTCTACGCGGGGCGCACTTAAAATACGCCCTTGAGGGCGCAAAAATAATGCTTTCTCTGCGGTTCTACGGCGCATTAAGGCATCAACAACATAAGTCTTTCCATCAATTTCAGACTTACGCCAGATATCAAACCCATTTGCCGCATCCAACGTCCGTCCATTATTAACGGCACGAAGTGTATCTGATTTCAAAAATGCTTTAGGTCCGATATTAAAAGCAAAGGAACACAACGCATCAAACTGGCTTTGTGTCAGTGGCCCATGAACATTTTCATTTATCATATCCTCAAACGGCGCAATGTCCGCCTTGAGAACATCTTCAGCCTCTGATTTGGACAAAAACGTTGTCTGATCATCAAGCACACGGTGTCCATAACCTATAACACGCTGTCCAGATACAAGCATGCGGTCAACGGGGCGGTACCCCTCATAGGCCTTAATTAACTTCAAGCCCATGTTTGAAATAGTAAATTGACGACCCATTTTAGTCCCATTCCATTACACACATTAGTTTTTCAGAATGAAGTGTGCAAAATACGCGCCGAAATGAATGCTAGGTCAGACTTTTGCTCAAAGTTAGAATATTTAAATACTAATCAAATCCAGAGCAAACTGGATATTATTTTGAGTAGGTAGAGCAAAATACTCTCGTTTAACAGATAATGAGACGATTGATTTTAGGCTGAATCAATCACAATAAGGCGAAGATAAATTAGCTTTTGGCGTTCAATTCAAGCATTTGGTTCATCTTCGCGCTGAATGTTTTGAGGTCATTAATCAACGTTTGCGACTCGGCACTTTCAGGAAATAAACCGTCCATTGTTTTGTTAAGATGCGTGGCAATTTTTTTATATATTTTGAGTCCCGACGGCGTTGCTGTCAGCGCGTGCCGACGTTTATCTTCTAGCGTAGACGTTTTTTGTATGAGCCCTATTTCAATCAATGAACTCACTGCGCGGCTGACAATTGTTTTGTCCATCGGTGTTATCTTTGCGACTTCTGCTGCCGTTCTCCCTGGCCTATCGACGACAGCAGCCAGAACACGCCACTGACTTAAATTAAGACCAGCTTCTGTCTTTGCCGCATTATGCGTATGCCGACTTATTTGATCAGCAAGCACAACAACGTGGTAGGGCCAGAAGGCTTCTAACTGGATATGCGTTAGGTCTTTTTTACTCATTCTTGATTTGTGCAAGAAAAGAGTTGCGATTGCAACTAAATATCATTAGTTGTTATCGCAACTATTTGTTTAAGTGTGCTACTAGCCATTAATAAAGAGAGAATGATGAGCGACCTATTTGAAAATCCAGCGGGCCTTGACGGTTTCGAATTTATTGAATTCTCTGCACCTAACAAAGGTGTTTTAGAACCCGTATTTGAAACGATGGGGTTTTCTAAAATTGCACGCCACCGCTCCAAGGATGTTGAGCTTTGGCGTCAAGGTGGCATCAATCTAATTACTAATTACGAACCCAATAGCCCGGCCTTCTTTTTTGCGCGTGAGCATGGACCCAGCGCTTGCGGCATGGGGTTTCGCGTCAAAGACGCCCGTAAATCTTATGACCATTTAATCGGTCAGGGCGCTGAACCTGTGAAAATAAAAACAGGGCCGATGGAGCTGTGCATTCCCGGTATTCGCGGAATTGGCAATTCTATCATCTATCTGATTGACCGCTATGATACGGGCAAGAATGAGCTGTCCATTTATGATATTGATTTTGAGTATATCGAAGGCGTTGACCGCAATCCAGAAGGCTGTGGTTTTCAACTGATTGATCACTTAACGCATAATGTTTACGGCGGACGGATGTCCTATTGGGCCGATTTTTATGAGAAGCTCTTTAACTTCCAAGAAATCCGTTACTTCGATATCAAGGGAGAATATACAGGCCTCACATCCAAAGCCTTGACGGCGCCTGACGGTAAAATCCGTATTCCTTTAAATGAAGAAGGTAAAAGCGGCGGCGGGCAAATCGAAGAGTTCCTGCGTGAATTTAACGGCGAGGGTATTCAACATATTGCGCTGATTTGTGATGACCTGATTGCCTGTTGGGACCGCCTTAAAAAGAACGGCGTTCCGTTCATGACCGCCCCGCCAGAGACATATTACAAAATGCTCTCAGAACGCCTCCCCGGTCATGGCCGTGATGAACCTGCGCTTAAGACGCGCGGTATTTTATTGGACGGGACGACTGAAGATGCTAGTCCAAGACTGCTTTTGCAAATCTTTGCTGAGCCGCAAGTTGGGCCTGTCTTCTTTGAATTCATCCAACGCGTCGGGGATTACAAAGATGGTTTCGGCGAAGGTAACTTTAAAGCTCTGTTCGAATCTATCGAACGCGATCAGGTCGAACGCGGCGTTTTGGAGACAAAATAATGACCATCAAGACTGACGGGTTTCATCATGTGGCTTACCGCTGCCGTGATGCCAAAGAGACAGTTGAGTTCTACCAATCCCATTTGAATATGGACTTTCAGCTCGCGATTGCAGAAGACCATGTGCCCAGCACCGGCGCCTATGATCCTTACATGCATATCTTCCTCGATGCGGGAAATAACAATGTTTTGGCTTTCTTTGAATTACCAGAGCAGCCAGATATGGACCGAGATCAGAACACGCCTGAATGGGTACAGCATATCGCGATGAGAGTCGGGAGCCTTGATGAACTTTTGGCCGCCAAAGAAAGCCTAGAGAGCGCGGGTCTTGATGTTATAGGGCCGACGCATCATGGCATTTTTAAATCCATTTACTTTTTTGACCCGAATGGTCACCGCCTAGAACTTGCCGCAAACATCCATACGCCAGAGCAAATGAAACAACTCCATGCTGTCGCGCCGGATATGCTAGCTGAGTGGTCCGAGACAAAAAAAGCCCCGCGCCACGCGGCTTGGCTTCATGAAAAAATTGCTGAAGAAACGAAAGCTAAGATATGAAACTTGCATCTTTAAAAGACGGCCGCGACGGAAAACTTGTTGTTGTCTCTCGTGACCTCACAAAAGCGGCTGACGTCAGTGATATTGCGCCTACGCTCCAAGCTGCACTCGATGAATGGGATGTTGTGTCCCCGCAACTAGACGCGCGTTATGAGATGCTCAATGCAGGCCAGAATATTGAGGGGAGCGAGTATTTTACTTTCGACCAAAGTGATTGCGAATCCCCCCTTCCCCGCGCTTATGCGTGGATGGACGGCTCTGCTTATCTCAATCATGTTGAACTTGTCCGTAAAGCCCGCGGCGCGGAAGTGCCCGAGAGTTTTTATTCAGACCCGCTAATGTACCAAGGCGGCTCTGACACCTTCATAGGTCCGCGCGACGCCATTGTCGCCGCTGATGAAGCTTACGGCATTGATATGGAAGCAGAACTGACCGTTATCACTGATGATGTCCCTATGGGCGTTTCAGCGAAAGATGCAGAAGGCCACATCAAACTTATTATGCTCGTCAATGATGTGTCATTGCGCGGTCTTATTCCGAATGAACTGCGCAAAGGCTTTGGCTTTGTGCAAGGTAAAGCGTCGAGTGCCTTCTCGCCTGTTGCCGTTACGCCAGACGAACTTGGTGATTTATGGCAAGATACCACAATCGATCTCCCGCTGTTAGTCGATTATAACGGCCAGCCTTTTGGCAAAGCAAATGTCAAAACAGATATGACCTTTAACATGGCGCAGCTTGTGGCCCATGCCGCCCATACGCGCGATTTATGCGCGGGAACGCTGATTGGATCTGGGACTGTCTCTAATAAATTTGAAGGCGGCGAAGGTAAGAAAATTGAAGACGGGGGCGTTGGCTATTCCTGCATCGCAGAAATTCGTATGATTGAAAAAATCCAAACGGGCGAATTTAAAACACCCTTTATGCGCTTTGGCGACACTGTTGGCATTGAAATGAATGATAAGGACGGAAAATCTATATTCGGACGCATTGAGAATATTGTCGAAAAATATGAAGGACCAGAGGCTTAGCCCATGATGACGCTTCACGGATATTGGCGAAGTTCAGCCAGCTACCGCGTGCGGATTGGTTTAGCCCTTAAGGGCATTACCGTGAAACATGTGGCTGTAAACTTGCGCGATGGGTCTCAAAAAAGCGAAGCGCATCTCGCGCGAAATCCTCAGGGTTTTGTCCCTGTACTGGAACTTGCAGACGGTACGCAGCTAACCCAATCCTTAGCTATCTTAGATTACTTAGATAGTATTTCAGCCTATCCTGAATTGCTCCCACAGGACGCTGTGAAGCGGTCTAAAATCCGCGCAGCGTCATTGATAATTGCCGCCGATATTGCCCCTATTCAGAACCTATCTGTGCTTAAATATATTCGCGCAGAGCATGGTCAAGGCGATGCAGCTGTGACGCAATGGGCGGCGCATTGGATTGAAAGCGGGTTCAAGGGATTAGAAACTATGGCCCGGTCTTATGAGACGACTTTCCTTATGACCGAAGTCCCGACCCTATTTGAATGTTGTCTTATTCCGCAAGTCTATAACGCAAGACGGTTCGGCGTTGATATGGACACATTCCCGAAATTAAAAGCCATAGACGCGGCGTGCCGAGAGCTACCCGCATTCATCCAATCCGCACCAGAAAATCAAGCCGACGCTCTCGTCTAAGTTACGGTCTTCTTGCAAAGTTAATGGTTAGCAAGGCTTTGGGTCTTACGATTTTTTTCCACTTGAAGTCTCAATTTGGAACCAAAAGTCTCAAATGGGTTTTATCCAGAAAGAAATTTTATAAAATTTCCCTTCCATCTAGCCGCCCGTTTCGGTAAAGGTTCTTTTTGCGCGAGGCTGAGATGTCCAACCCGAAACACTTTTTATCCCTAGCTGATATCCCAGCGAGTGAACTACGATCAATCTTGGATGAAGCGCACCGGATTAAAAAAGCGCGCCATAGTTTTGCTAAAGGCCGCGTTGATGCCGACGCGCCGTTTACTGGCGAAACCCTTGCTTTGATATTTGAGAAATCCTCGACTCGCACACGGTTTAGTTTTGATATGGGCATGCGCCAATTGGGCGGAACCTCAATTACCGCGACCAGCAATGATATGCAACTGGGGCGCGGGGAAACCATTGAAGATACCGCAAAAGTATTATCCCGCTTTGTCGACGGCATAATGCTACGCGCCAATAGCCACGCAACGCTCACGGCTTTGGCCCATAATGCGGCGGTTCCTGTCATTAACGGACTAACCGATTATAATCATCCCTGCCAGATTATGGCCGACCTTGAGACACTGGAAGAGCGCGGGGGC
>JALZWM010000093.1 GCA_023300105.1 Hellea sp. | reverse complement strand
GAGCAATTTGATTAAATTCACGTCCGCCAAACACAGGCGGCTGAGCATATTCGCTTGTCTCACGCTTACTTCCTCTACTATATAACGGCGACTTTAAGATTATATTGGATCACGATAATGGATATAAAATTTGTAACGGCTTCATGTTTTGCAGCGCTCATGATTTTATCTGGCATGGGGTTATCAGGATGCGGAAATAAAGCGCCAGAGGTATCTGCGCTAGAGCAACTCAAAGCTGAACAAGCCAAGGCTTATCCAATTTTGCTTCAAAAAATCGCAGAGGGCGTTTGGGTGCATACCTCGACTTATACATTCCCCGGCGGCAATGTTGTGCCCTCCAACGGCCTTGTTGTTGATGACGGCGAAGGCTTGATTTTAGTTGATACGGCATGGGGCGAACTTGCGACGCAGGTCTTGCTCGACACACTCAAAGCCGAGACGGGCAAAGAGGTGACCAAGCTCGTCATTACCAACCACCAAAATGACCGCCTCGCGGGTGTCGATATACTTGAGCGCAAAGGCGTGAGCGTTTTTACCCATCCCGATACGCCGAGCCTCTCCGCAAGCAAAAACACGCCAACGCCTGATACAACAGTGGCGGCGTTGAAAGAAGCGGGCGCACGGACGAAATCTGGGCCGATTGAAATTGGCTATCCAGGGCCGGGGCATACGGCTGATAATTTGGTTGTTTATGTACCTAGCGCGAAAATCTTATTTGGCGGCGGCCTTGTTCGCGGCAAAGGACAGCAGGGTCTTGGGAATATCACAGATGCAGATTTGAAGGCATGGCCGAAAAGCTTGAACTGGACTAAGCAAACTTATGGCACAGCGCGTCTTGTTGTGCCGGGTCATGGTCAAGGCGCGGGGATAGACTTGATTGATAATACGCTGGGCATGCTGGCCGCAAAAATCAATGCGGATGCTGAGGCGGAAAAAGAGAAGAAAAAAGCTAAGAAGAAAACTAAGTAAGTTTTGATTGCTTTAGCGCGGCAAGGTCATCGACATCGGTGAGCGTTCGCAGCACAGCCACGCTCCCGAACTTGGCCCGCATATCCGAAAGTGTTTCTGCGTGTGACCAGCGGATATCATCAAAGGTCTCGGGCCTAAGCGGCGCGCGCGCGCCCATCAGCCAAAAGCCGCCATCAGAGGCAGGGCCGAAAACGGCGGGGCTTGATTTTAGGGCTTGAAAGGCAGCGGCGATATCAGAGGCAGTGACCTGTGGGCAATCCGTTCCGATGACGGCGGTAAGGCCTCTTCCTGATATTCCTTGGCCAGAAAATACTTGAGCAAGGCGCGGGGAGAGCGAACCCGAGACTTGCGGAATTTGCGGCGTGCCGTCCCACTCAGGCACCTGTCCCAACGCGGATGGCGGCGTCACAGCAAGTACAGTCTCCCAGCGCGGGTCTTGGACATTGCGGATAATCTGGCTCATCATTTGGCGGTAAATCCGTTTGGCATGAACCACGCCGATATCCGCCGCGAGCCGCGTTTTCGCTTTGCCCATAACGGGAGCTTTCGCCATAATATAAAGAGTAGGTTTCATTTAATTATTGTACCGTTGGTCTAAAGTTTCAACATTTTCGCCGCGGCGATAGGCTTTCAGCAGCGCAAGGTTTTCCCACCCCTTGGTCCAAATACCTTTCTCGGCATAGCGTGAAATATCCACACGCATGGACCCTTTGAGATAACGCAATTTACGTCGTCCGATTGTTTTAGAAATTTTGTCAATGATGGCCACGTCTTCGAATAAAGATTGTGCCGGGTAACCGCCAACAGCCTCATAGATGGCACGCGGTATCAGCAAGCCTTGGTCTCCATATGGCAGGCGCCACCACCGACACCGCATCATCACACCAAAGTCCATAATACGCGGCCAAAGACCAGAAGCATCCGCGCGGTAACGAAAATAACCCACGCTATCAGGACGGCGCTTCACATGTCGTTCCACAGAATTACGCCAATTTTCTGGGAGCTTATTATCCGCATGAAGGAATAAAAACCAATCAGCGTCGCCCGCCCAATTCGCGCCAAGGGATAATTGTTGCCCGCGTCCCTTTGCGCCCGCCACTATGATAGCACCATGTTTTATAGCACAATCGATTGTCTCATCCGCTGAGCCGCAGTCTGACACGACGATACGGTCAACCTGTCTTGTTAACTGCGAGAGCAAGCCATCAAGCACGCCCTGCGCATTATAGGTGGGTATGATAACGCAAATCATATCGCCTTAGACCTTGCTCTTATCAATGAGGCAATAAAAAACCCGATCAAAAGACCGGGTTTTTAAAAACAATGTCGTGAGGTTTATTTCACGTCTTCAATCAACTCGACAACACCAGCTACTGGATCAGCTATCGCGTCATTCAATTCAACAACAGGCTCAGCAACGGCAGGTGTTGAAACAACAGGCTTGGCCGGTGCCGCAACTAATGTGATCTTGCAGAACAGGCCATTGTTTAGAACGTCGCCCGAACATGTATTCACACCAAGTTGTTGACCATCATAAGCTTCGTTATCACGAAACTCTTCAGGACGAATTTGCACGAGACACACAGTTGCGCCTTGCACGTTAAATATTTCTCCGCCTTCATATTCACAATCAGCAGAAGATGAAACTTGCGCAAATGCTGGGGCAGCAAAAGCGGCGAGGGTTAAGGCAGCAGCGGTTGCCGCTAAACGTAGATTTGCCATGATTACTCCAAATTACTCCAAAAATTTTACTAAGTCCTTTTATCAGACCTTTTTTACCCTAAAAAGCCCTAATCACATAAAAAATGCAGGATTCGGGCCAAACTATATTATGCCAAAAAGCACACCCAATTTTTCCTTTGAGCGCAAATGTTGCGGCCCTGTTTGCGGCGTCGATGAAGCCGGGCGTGGTCCGTTAGCTGGGCCGGTTGTGGCAGCAGCCGTTATTTTAACGCCGGAGAAAATACCAGAAGGTTTAAATGACAGTAAAATATTGTCTAAAATAAGACGTGAACTCTTACTCAACGAGATTATGAAAAATGCACAAATCGGCATTGGAATAGCAGAACCTGAAGAAATTGACCGTATCAATATATTAGGCGCGAGTATGATCGCAATGCGCCGCGCTGTTTTAGCGTTACCTTGCTTACCTGAGACGGCGCTGATTGACGGTAATAAAATACCAGATTTACCCTGTAAGGCTGAATACATAATCAAAGGCGATGCGAGGTGCCTCTCTATTGCAGCGGCCTCAATTGTCGCCAAAGTAACACGCGACCGATTAATGATAGACGCTGAGTTACGTTTTCCTGGTTACAAATTTTTCCAACATAAAGGTTATGCCACACGACTACACTGTAGCCTTATGCAGAAACTTGGCCCGAGCCCCATTCATCGCCGTAGTTTTTCACCTGTCAAATATTTCTATGATTAGATGTTTAAAATTCATCCACATAGTAAAGTTATCTTACACCCCTAAGGTCTTTTAGAAATAAAACCCTGTAAGTCTTCATATAAAATCATGGCAACTTTGCTTATTTAACAACTGGCGGAACGATACTTTTAAGAACCCCTTGGGCTTCAAAAACACTTGGGTTCCCTTTTTTTGCATTGTTAATTAATATAACTTCGATTGTTTCTGTGACTTTGTTGCCTTCAAAAGCCCTCACGACATCATTCACGCTAAGATTGACATGCGTATTCGTACGCGTACGCCTGCCACGCCCAGACCCAATCCCGAAACCAATTTGGCTATTAATATTATTCGAACCATTCCCATAAGTTCCGCCGTCAATAACTTTGAAATGGCTATACCCTTCAATTTCAGCTATTTGGGCAGCTCTGAGAAGCGCAAAATCACGGGACTCATAAACATCGCGGCTTGTATAGCTTATGCGAAACCTATCTTGTTGAAGTTTCGTACTTCGATATCCAAAATCAGATCCATTGGCTGGGCCAAAGCCTTGTGACGCTGTCGCACACGCGGCTAAACCTACAAATAATAAGGAAAAAATAAGAATTTTTTTCATGACAGCTCCGTTTCTCCTTATATATAGACATAATTATCGGGGGATAAAAAATGAACATTACATTACAAATTCAGAAGACTTGTCCATTTTCATTAAAACAGTTAAAACATGCCAACGGAGGCTCCTTTGATGTTTAGCTATGATGATATACTGACGCCTCTCGCACTCACTGTTATAATTGACCACAAAGTTCGTCAGCCAGAAATGGCCGCCTTTAGCGTACAAGCTAATGGCCTTCTTGAATTATTCGAGATGGAGCCTATGCCTATTGAAACTTTACTTGAGTGGTACGCCGCGCATGAACTTGATCTGCGTGAAGCCTTATCTGGCAAACGTAAGAATACGATGATTTTGAGAGCCTTAACTCGTTTCAAAGAAGACTGGCAAGTTGAGGCTATCTATGAAGCGATGCTCGCGATTTCAATTAGTGACAAAGAATATCACAAAAATGAGTCTGACCTCATTAGGTCTGCGGCCTCTATCTGGGGATTTTCACGCCCGCCATTTAAAGTCATTCGCGAAAAATAAAAAACCGCCCTGTTGAGGGCGGCTTAAAATTAAAATAAAATCGGACCTAAGAGTCCTTTTCCATTGCCTCCATACGGCGGCTTTCTTTCTTACGTTCGTGCTCGAGCAAGTAACGCTTACGGATTCTGATTGTTTCTGGGGTGACCTCAACAAGCTCATCATCATTGATAAACTCAAGCGCATATTCCAGTGTCACAGGGATAGGCGTTGTGAGAACAACAGCCTCATCAGTCCCTGACGCGCGCACGTTGGTAAGCTGTTTACCTTTAAGCATATTAACGACAAGGTCATTGTTACGCGCATTAATTCCGACGATCATACCCTCATAAATTTCTTCAGCATGTCCGATAAACATTTTACCACGGTCTTGAAGGTTCCAAATCGCGAAGCCGGCCGCTTTGCCGTTTCCATTCGAAATAAGCACACCTTTTTGACGGCGACCAATACCCGCTTTTGTACGGGCTGCATAACGGTCAAAGTTATGATATAAAAGGCCTGTACCAGACGTTAGCGTCAAGAATTCAGATCTAAAGCCGATAAGACCGCGAGTGGGAATATCATAATCCAAACGCACGCGTCCTTTTCCGTCAGGCACCATGTCTTTTAGCTGGCCTTTACGCTCGCCTAATTTTTCCATGATTGACCCTTGATGATCCGCTTCAACATCTACGGTCAAATTCTCGTAAGGTTCGCACAGAACTCCATCGATTTCTTTATTGATAACTTGCGGGCGCGAAATCGCAACTTCGTAACCTTCGCGGCGCATGTTCTCAATCAAGATTGAGAGATGCAATTCGCCACGTCCTGAAACACGGAATTTATCCGCTTCTTCAAGTTGTTCAACGCGAAGCGCAACGTTATGAATAAGTTCTTTTTGAAGACGATCATTAATATTGCGTGACGTAACATATTTGCCTTCTCGTCCTGCAAAAGGAGAATCATTAACTTGGAAAGTCATGGAAATTGTCGGCTCATCTACTGAAAGCGGCGCCAAAAGCTCTACCTTATCTGGATCACAAATCATGTCTGAGATGCCAAGCTTATCAATACCCGTGAAACAGCATATATCGCCTGCAGAAACTGTATCCATTTCAACGCGTTCTAAACCCATAAAACCATAAAGTAAGAGAACTTTAGCTTTGCGAGTCGTCCCATCAGGTTTAGCAACGATGACTTGTTGGTTTTTCTTAATCGTACCACGCACAACACGGCCAATACCAATAACGCCTGTGTAGCTATTATAATCTAGCGCGGACACCTGCAGCTGCAAATTGCCGTCAGGGTCAACATCAGGGACAGGCGCATGTTTGACAATTGCGCTAAAGAGCGGCGCCATGTCCGTACCGATATCTTCGGCTGTGTCAGACGCCCAACCATTAAGCGCAGAAGCAAAAACAACAGGAAAATCTAACTGTTCATCAGTCGCACCTAAGCGGTCAAAGAGGTCAAAAGTTTGATCAACGACCCAATCAGGACGCGCGCCAACACGGTCAATCTTATTAACAACAACAATTGGATTTAAGCCAAGAGCAAGCGCTTTTTTGGTAACAAAAGTGGTTTGCGGCATAGGGCCTTCAACAGCATCTACAAGCAGTACAACTGAATCGACCATAGATAGAACGCGCTCAACTTCACCGCCGAAGTCAGCATGGCCCGGTGTGTCGACGATATTAATACGCCACTTTGTATCTTCAGCGTCTGTCCAGCTAATGGCTGTGTTCTTAGCCAGGATAGTAATACCGCGTTCTTTCTCTATATCATTACTATCCATAACGCGTTCTTCACGCGCACCGCGCTCATCAAGCGTACCTGATTGGCGCAGGAGTTTATCCACCAAGGTTGTTTTTCCGTGGTCAACGTGAGCTACAATAGCAACGTTGCGCAAAGTCTGAATTGAGTTTGTCATGATTATTAGGCCTATATCGTCTCGCGCGAGGCCATAAGGCAAAGACAAGAAAAGTCCAGCTTTGTTTTCAGCTACGAAATAATATCAGAAAAAAAGCCCCGATAATCGGAGCTTTTTTATCTAATTTATACAAAACTTCGGTCTAATAACCGCGACCTCGGCCATTAAAATTACGTCTAGATCCGCCTCTGTTACCAAAGTTAAAACCAATGTTGTTATTAATTCTTCTGTTGTTAATTCTTCTGTTGTTAAAGCCTCGGCCGCGATTACCAGAAAAACTATTCAAACCAAGGTTAATGTTCAATGACGTCGATGGGCGCGAGTAATATCCTCCACCGCTATAGCCATTCGTGTAGTAAGGCTGACGATAAGACGTTACATAACCTTGTGCTGGATAAGAATTGTAATAACCTCCGCCAGAGTATCCATTACTATAGCCTCCATTATTGCCATTTCCAGCAACAGCTAAACCAGCAACACCGCCAACTAGGGCGCCTATAACAGCGCCTTCAGTTCTATCACCTCGGCCAGCCACGCGTGAGCCTAATACGCCGCCAGCAAGAGCGCCGATAGCACCGCCAGCTAATTGGTTCCCATTATTACCACTAAAACCATTATTTTGATAATATTGTGCTGAGGCAGTTGGGGCAGCAGCAAGTGTTAGAACTGCAGCAAAAATAAATCCAAGCTTAAAAGTCATCTGGAATACTCCTATATTATTAGCATCAAGATCCATACATACATGGTTCAAGATGAACCTATCATGCATCAACACCTGAAATAATGCAAAACTTAGACTCAGTTACGAGAGTATTACTAAAATCTAATCAAAAAAAAGCGGCCCCTAAGAGCCGCTTCCCCCAATGCTCTGCTCAGCTTGGAAAGCCGAGCAGACCTTATTTAATGACGGCAATCCGACGTCGTCGTATGCCCGCCCTTTATTTCTTTTCCAAAACTATCATAGCTCTTACCGCTATTTCCGTAGCAATATTGGCCACTCGAGGATGGCGTGACAACTGTTTCAGGAACAGAATATCCAGATGAGTATCCTTCTGAATAAGCCTCTAAACATGTACCATCAGCTTGCTGTGTTGTTCCTGAAGGACAATCCGCATAATTAGGAGCAGATTGCACAGCGTTACTTGAAGCACCATCATATCCGCTACCGTAAGAAACTGGACCTTGTTGCTCAACAAAACCATGACCACCAGAATGCGTATGTGTATGCGTTACAGGCGCTGCTGCTGGACGGTCGACATATTTAATGACTTCCTTCTCAACAATCTGAGTCACAGGAACTTGAACTTCTTTGATAACTTCATAAGGACGGTCAACGTATTCAACAACAGGACGGTCAACTTCTCTAATGACTTCAACTTCTTTGATGACTTCATATGGACGGTCAACATATTCCACAACAGGACGGTCAACGTGTTTAATCACTTCGACAGGACGATCAACATATT
>JALZWM010000092.1 GCA_023300105.1 Hellea sp. | reverse complement strand
TGGATAGATATGCGGCCGCCTATGGGCGAGCTGTAACAACAGAACTGCGCGAGGCGCCAAAATACTACCCCGCCGAAGACTATCACCAGCAATATCTCAAAAAGAACCCGCAGGGTTATTGTATGCACGGCCCAACGGGAATTGTGTGTCAGCTACCTGAGCGTGATTAGGGTAATCATATCAACGCGCAAGGCGTTAATCACGATGAAATATTGAGTTGACCTTATCAGCTTTAAGGCTGTGTTCTTCCACTATTCTATCTACGCAACGTTTCTGCAACCAATGCCGCTTCACAACCCCACTCTTCTTTTTAGCGTGCGCTTGAATAATGGTTTTTTTATCTCGCAATTTCAAATCTAATTCATAAATTGGGTCAATGGTGTCATTATCAATATCAAAACGGACAAGTTCTTTGCCTTTGATAAAAAGAATGTACTTTGCTGACATGTTACCTTTAGAAATATGACACCTGAGTTCAACTTTACTAATTTCTAAGAACGATAATGTTTCGATCTGGCCTAACGAAAAATACGGTCCAGAGGATGCAATGTGATCAGGGTATAAAGCCCTGAAATACTTAAGATCAAAAATGAATAGAAAAGCAGTCAACACGAAGGTGACCTTTGCCCACGTTAAACACCCACTCGCATAGGAAAGGTTTCGACCACGTAAAAACCGTTCAGCGTCAAAACTATCTAAAGGCGAAACTATACGTGCACGCATATGATGCGCTAACAGCAGAATCTGAGAATTATGGATTGCGTCTACATCATACCCTGAAATATCAGACTTTAAGGCGACGTAATTTGATAATTTATTAGACCGCAATATTAGCCAATAAAGCGACCAACCCGCCAACAGTATTCCAACAAAAATAAAACCGACAACAGGCATAGCTCCGCCCGTTTCAACAAGAACGGCGTCTGCAGGAGAATAAGAATAGGGCTTAAAAACCCTCCCAATCATTACAGCAAGTACGAATAAGATTCCCCACCATAGAAGCATCGTTGGCAAAAACGCTAACTTTAAAAACCACCCGTACCATTTAGGGTAAGTTTTCGTGTCTTCTCGTAGCTGCAAAAGCTCAGCCTTGGCGTTTTCTAGCCAATCGATTTCACTTTGGTTTAAATCCCTTCTGTACCCGTCATATTTCTTAAGTCGACGGGTATGAATGAGTTGATTGGATATGCGCGTTATGAATACAGTTGCCAACGGTAAAGCAACAAGACTCAAAATATATAAAACCCATGACGGCATCACCAATCCCCCCGCACGGCTTGCCATAGCGTCAGCAGAGATAGCGCCGCCGTATCAGCGCGTAGAATACGCGGGCCTAAAGTGACGGGCGTGACGAATTTTTGGGCACGCAATGTCTCGCGCTCTTGAGACGTGAACCCGCCTTCGGGGCCAATGAGGATTGCGCTTGGGCCTTTTATATTTTGTAACGCAGTTAGCGCAGGTTTAGCATCGCCCGCTTCATCGGCGAAAATTAAAGTTCGCGCCGTGTCCCAACCGGTCAGAAGCGCATCGAGCTTTTGCGGCTCTGTAATTTCTGGCACATCAAGACGCTCTGTTTGTTCCGCCGCCTCTATCGCTTGCAAACGCGCTTTCTCAAGGTTCAGTTTAGGGAACTGCGTGCGCGCCGTGATGACGGGCATCATAGCAGAGACGCCCAGCTCTGTGGCTTTCTCGATGATGAAAGCCGTACGGTGTTTTTTGACGGGCGCGAAACAAAGGATGATGTCGGGGCACGGTCT
The DNA here is from genome assembly GCA_023300105.1 of Hellea sp. Lineage (GTDB taxonomy): Bacteria > Pseudomonadota > Alphaproteobacteria > Caulobacterales > Maricaulaceae > Hellea. The sequence continues at coordinate 1,003 of JALZWM010000092.1, read as the reverse complement.
GGGCGTTCGCAGCTGCTCTATGATTTGCAGCGTTGCCTCTCGTTTAGAAATCGCGGAAATCTCAGCCCGCCATTCCCCGTCTTGACCGTTAAAAATACGGACGGCTTCGCCGCCCTTTTTGCGCAGAACTGTCCCCAAATAATGCGCTTGCGCCTTGGGTAGCTCAAGGCTTGCGCCTGCGGCCAATGGGGCGTCGACATAAAGACGAATGAGTGTGTAATTTTCACGCATGGGATTGCTATAGAGCAGGAAGCCAGAGTAGTCATCCATCATGAACGCCCATATTAAAGATTCCGACAAAGGCCATTGGGTCAACCGCTCGCCTTTATCTGTGCGGCCTTATTTACAGCTCTCTCGGCTTGACCGCCCTGTGGGCTATTGGCTGCTGACACTTCCGGGGTGGATTGGGCTGGCCTTTGCGACCTTGTCTCATGGATTTGCGGCAAGTGATATAAAATGGGCGGTACTTATTTTGATAGGCGCAATTGCGATGCGCGGCGCGGGCTGCACCTATAATGATATTGTCGATCAAGATTTAGACGCGCAGGTTGACCGCACCGCGCTCCGTCCTCTGCCCGCAGGCACAGTCACAAATAAACAAGCTTGGATATGGGTCTTTGCGCAATGCGCCGTAGGTTTGATTGTCTTGCTTTGTTTGCCAAGGCTCGCGCAGATTATTTCACTTTTCTCTATTCCGCTTGTGGCGGCCTATCCCTTTATGAAGCGCATCACATGGTGGCCGCAAGTCTGGCTCGGATTGACGTTAAACTGGGCGGTGTTTGTGGCCTATGCCGCAAAGACGGGGACGGTGAGTTTGCCGCTATTTATACTATATGCAGGCTTGATGTTTTGGACCGTTGGCTATGATACGATTTACGCTTGTCAAGATATTGAAGACGACATGAAGATTGGCGTTAAGAGTACAGCGCGAAAGTTTGGGAAACATCTTATACTGGCCGTTACAGCCTGCTATGTAGTATTTATTACCTTAAGCTTTATATCG
>JALZWM010000091.1 GCA_023300105.1 Hellea sp. | reverse complement strand
CGGACATCGCCGTTGACCTCAATGCCGAAGACAATATTGTCGTCTTCGAGGTAATCGGCTTGGCTGGCTTTGAGCATTTTAGGTTGGCGAAGCGGAGGAATGCCGTCTTGAAGCACACCGCCCCAACGGATTTCATCTAAGCGGATTTGTGACGTGTCGCCACGATTTTTAAAGTATTTTCCAAACTTAGGGTCTATGGCTTTGTAAAATTCAGCTTTGAAATTATCATAGCCTGTAACTTTGATTTCTGGTTCATTCCATAGCCATTTATACCATGCATTTGTGTCCCTCCCAAAGTTTTGCCCACTCGATTTAGTTAAGTTGCGGATTATGGTTTGACGGATTTCACGATCAGGAATGAATTGAAAAATTTCAAGGCTTGGCGCGATATAAGCGGCGTTCCATCGTGCGTTCAAGTCTGTGAGCTGTTGCTCTTTAGATATTGAAAAGCTTGGGTTTATGAGTGAAAGTAAAAGGTCTTGATCTGCTTGCGTTAATTGATGTTGCGCAGTTTTTGTGGGGACGGATGATGGGATATTGCTAGGTGAAGACCGTGTTTGTGCTGCGGCATACGCTGCGCCAGCAATTATAAGGACTGCTGCGCTTACGGTTCTGAGTTTTGATTTCAAAGTCATATAATATCCTAAGCTGAGTTAGTAATATTATAGATGAATCTGCGGGTTGTGTGCCTCACAAGGTAGCTTAAGAATGTAAACACACTGTGATTGGATTGTGAGGTTAGGGTACTTGAATAAGACGCGTTTAGGTCTGTATTACCCCTCAATCAATCCAGCAGTTCCCGCTGCTTTGAGCATCGCAGCTTGAAGCTTCTCAAATGCGCGGCCTTCGATTTGACGGATGCGTTCGCGCGAGACGCCGTAAATCCCTGCAAGGTCTTCGAGGGTCATTGGCTTATCTGCGAGGCGGCGCTTGGCAATGATGTCGCGTTCGCGATCATTTAAATCTGCCATAGCTTCTTGGAGTAGGTCCATACGCACGCCGTGCTCTTCACTCTTGCCGTAAGTTGTCTCTTGAGATTCGCTATCATCCTCTAACCAATCCTGCCACTGCGCCGAGCCATCATCGCCGCCAATGGTAACATTGAGCGAAGCGTCGCCGCCGCCCGACATACGCCGGTTCATGGATGTAACTTCTGACTCTTTCACGTTGAGCTTCGTCGCAATCGTTGTCAGATGTTCAGGGGTGAGGTCACCCTCTTCTAAAGCCTTCATTTCACCTTTGAGGCGGCGCAGGTTGAAGAATAACTTCTTTTGCGCAGCTGTGGTGCCCATCTTTACCAAGGACCAAGAGCGCAGCACGTATTCTTGAATAGCGGCACGTATCCACCACATCGCATAGGTCGAAAGGCGGAAGCCTTTATCTGGGTCAAATTTCTTGACAGCTTGCATGAGACCGACATTACCTTCTGAAATGACTTCTCCAATCGGGAGGCCATAACCACGATAACCCATAGCGATTTTCGCCACGAGCCGCAGATGAGATGTCACCATGCGCTCGGCGGATTCAGAGTCTTGATGTTCAACCCAGCGTTTGGCCAGCATAAACTCTTCGTCCTTTTCAAGCATGGGGTACTTGCGGACTTCTTGTAAATATCTGTTGAGGCCCTGATCTGGCGACATGGCTATCGACAATTTCATATTGCCTGAATAGCTCGCATCCTTCGTTGCACTAGTAGTCTTGCGTTTCGCGGGTAATGTCTTTGTTGTTTTAGCCATGATGACTCCTCCGAGTGTACAATATAGGAGATAGATTTGGCTTTTAAAGGCTTTAGGTCTAAAATTCTTGTTAGATTAGGTCTCGTTTGCTGCGGGGCTTGTTGTGGGCTTGGCGCAAAGCGGCGCAGGCAATAGCTTTGCTGATTTCTTTTGGGTCAAAATTTGGATGTCTGGAGTTAACTTTGGGTCATAGCTAATATCAACTAATATGGTCTCTGAAAGAATATCTCCTTTTTTTGCAATTGTACCGCGTTCTGAGACGTAAATTGTCCTTTGGTCCGTATTATCTGTCATTGCACAGGATGATATAGCGCCTGGAGATTGGGCATTTTTGCCATAGGCTTGACCATTTATAAGCCCGTTTTTATAGATGTGGACATTTAAAGTACCGATAACATTTTTAGATGTTACGGTGAAAGGCGTATTGGCAGACACCATATAACGGGTCGCGCCAGGCTCGGAGTTTAATTCTACGTTTATGGCGCGCGGAGGATTCATAATCGCAGATGTATCGAAGTTAAGAACCTTATTATGAACAACATGTGCGCTAACGGGTAGCGAGACGATTTCTAAGGCGAGTAAACCGAAGATAATATAGCGTTTTTTAAATCCCATTATGACGCCCTTGATGTTCAAAACTCTGACTTTGATAATTTCGTTTCAAGTTTGATGCCATGATGGGTGGTCACGCCCTTAATTTGAGGATATATCGCCGCGCATGATGGTTAAAACCAAAACAGGTGAAATGAGCAAAGCTCTGATAATGTTTTCGGGCGGACAGGATTCCGCAACCTGTTTGGCGTGGGCGCTTAACCGCTTTGATTATGTTGAAACGCTTGGGTTCAATTATGATCAGCGCCATTCCATAGAGATGACGTGCCGCCAGACTGTTTTAGAAAATATGCGCGCCGTTTTTCCAAGATGGGCTGATAAACTTGGCGCAGACCATCTTGTTGACCTTTCGGCCTTAGGTGCGATTAGTGAAACATCACTCACGCGCGACGTTGAAATCATCCTCTCCGAAGGCGGCCTGCCCAATACATTTGTACCCGGTCGTAATCTGATATTTTTAAACTTTGCAGCCGCTTTGGGCTACCGCCGCGGCCTCACGACATTAATCGGCGGTATGTGTGAGGCTGATTTTTCGGGCTACCCTGATTGCCGTATCGAGACACTGAATGCGCAAATGAACGCAATTTCTCTGGGCATGGACAGACCCTTCAAGCTTGAAACGCCCTTGATGCATTTATCCAAAGCACAGGCTTGGGCACTGGCGCATGAACTTGGCGGGCAGACGCTAACTGACCTCATACTTGAAGATACCCATAGCTGCTATATGGGCGAGCGAGACACGCGTCATGCGTGGGGTTACGGCTGTGGAAGCTGTCCCGCCTGCGAATTACGGGCTAAAGGGTGGCATGAATATAACAGTGAAGGGTTATAGTCGTGGTTTATAACGTCAAAGAAATATATCTCACCGTTCAAGGCGAGGGCGCGCAAACGGGCCTGCCTGCAGTGTTCCTACGCTTCGCAGGATGTAACCTCTGGAGCGGGCTAGAGCGCGATAGGGCATCGGCGGTTTGTAAATTTTGCGATACGGATTTTATCGGTACGGACGGTCCAGGCGGAGGCAAGTTTAAAACGGCGCAGGCGCTTGCGGAAACTGTTGCCACGCATTGGCCAGATGCGAGTCCTAATACGGGGCAAAAATGGGTTGTCTGCACAGGCGGCGAGCCCATCCTGCAACTCGACACAGTCTTAATTGACGCTTTCCATGCGGCAGGATTCAAAGTCGCGGTGGAAACCAATGGAACCCTTCAAGCGCCAGAAGGCCTCGACTGGATATGCGTCTCGCCTAAAGCGAATGCAGAGTTAGTACAGACATCAGGTCACGAACTAAAACTCGTTTATCCGCAAGCTGAGAATAAGCCCGAAGATTTCGCAAGCCTAGGGTTCGAGGTTTTCAGCCTCCAGCCGCTAGACGATAAAAACAAAAGCGCCAATGAAAAAGCAGCATTTGATTATTGCCTAAAAAATCCATTATGGCGATTATCAACACAAACACACAAGTATATCGGGGTGCCTTAGTTTAGCTTACTGCGCGTAATATCAATCGCTATTCTTTGTTGTAATGACCCGTTGTGGAAACGGAATTTTGATCTTGGCATCGTCTAGTGCTTTTTTAACGGCTATTCGAATCTCTGATGTGTTTTTGGCCCATTCTGATGCAGGCAACCAGCAACGACAGGACAGGTTTATCGCGCTATCCCCAAAACCTGTAACGTAACATTCGGGTGGTGTGGGTACTGTTTGTACTTTATCATGTGCTGATATAACTTGGATGAGACATTCTTGCGCTTGAGATAAATCAGTGTCGTAGGATACGCCAATGTCGATAAATAATTTTCTAACGTCATGCCGTGCATAGTTTTGTATGCGTGATTTCCACATTTCTGAATTGGGCACGTAAATTGTAATGCCCTCTATGTTATTTAACGTTGTCGAAAATAGTCCAATGCTGACAACAGTTCCGTTCGAAACAGGAGTTTCAATATATTCCCCAACTCTAATCGGATGCAAAACAAGCAGCATAACGCCTGACGCAATATTGGAGAGTGTTCCTTGTAGTGCGAGACCAATCGCTAAAGCCGCACCACCAAAGGCTGCAAGTAAACCACCTGTCGGGACACCTAGTTTTGTAAGGGCCGCATAAATTGAAACCAATATAATTATATAACTACTGACGGCTGCCAAAACAGGACGCACTGTTAGTGTTGCCGCTTCTGATGCTCCAGGTAATTTTATTTTATTTATAATATTATGGATTATTCTTGAGACAAACCAACCCGCTATAAGAATCAAAAGGGCCCAAACTAAAGGTATGTTAAGCCATATAAACGCTTGAGAGTTTATGATGTTTGATAGTTTCGATATTATGTTTTCCATTATTATAAACCATAGCTAGCCATTTGGGAGTTGAGTTATTAGACTTTAACTTCTTTCGCTAGTCCTGATCTTATTGGGAGCCATAGTTTATTCATGTGCGATGTGCCATTTTCAGAGAATCTCCACAGCACACAATTTTATGCGGGTCTGCTTTGTGAAGGCTAAAATTATTTTTCTTAAATAAAGATGATTTGACCCGTATTTTTGATTGACGGGTAGAAGGGATGTGGCTACACCGCGCTCACATCTTAGCGGGTGTAGCTCAGTTGGTTAGAGCGCCGGCCTGTCACGCCGGAGGCCGCGGGTTCGAGTCCCGTCACTCGCGCCATTCTAAAGTTTTAGAATGGCATAATATTGATGACAATACGTGTTGTATAAACAGCGTTGCGCACATTGATTAGTTTTTTATATAACAACTTAATTCCTGTATTTTACATGACGTGATTTTAGACGTTTAAAATGTACTATATTAACAGCAATTTGCTGATTATTTGACCAGACTCAATCAAGCGCGGCATTTACTTTTTCAGACCATGCTTTCGTAATAAGCCCCGAAAGCTATGATAGGTGAGGGCGAGGTAGTCAGCAGCTTTGCCTTGGTGCCCGTCATTTTGAGAGAGGGCTTCGTCAATCAAGCGGCGTTCGAAAATGAAGACTCTTTCGTTGAAACCTGTCATGCTTTGGCTCTGTTGGATGTGTTCTGTGTTGGTGGGAGCCGTTGTATTTTTCGTTTCAATCAATTGTGGGTGCTCAGGAATGTCACCTTCTAGACGGTAGGGACTTTCGAATGGGTCGAAATTTAGATATGAAATAGGGTGAGTTAAAGATTCGTCGTCTAGGAAGGCATGAGCGGTATTACGCTCAATAACTGTTTTAAGTTCGCGGATATTACCGGGCCAGTTTCGGCATTCTAAAATTTCCATGATTTCTGGTGTGAAGCCGGGGAAGGTCCTCACGCCGAGGTCTCTTGATATTTTACGCCCAAAATGTTCCGCGAGCGGAGCGATATCTTCACGCCGCGCGCGTAGCGGCGGGAGAGTGATGACATTAAAGGCGAGGCGGTCTATGAGGTCTAAGCGAAATTCACCTCGGGCCGCAGCCACGGGTAGATTTATCCTTGTGGCTGTTATGAGATGCACATCAACATGCTGAGTTTCAGCTTCGCCGCTCGTTTCATATTCCCCATATTCAACAGCCCGCATAAGCTTTTCCTGAAGCCTAGGTGAGAGCGTTTCTATATTGTCTAGAAACATTGTGCCGCCATTGGCTTCAAAAAAACGCCCATTCGTATCGTCGCGACTATCCATAAAGGTTTTACCGAATAGTTCTTGGTCTAATCTTTCGTCTGAAAAGGCCGCGCAATTGACTTTCACATATTGAGCTTCCCAGCGCGGAGAGAGGAAATGTAGGCGCGAGGCTATCATTTCTTTACCCGTGCCGCGCTCACCAACAATTAGAACGGGCTTATCGAGTGCCGCCGTGTTTGAAACACGGTCCATTAGCGCGTGAAAGGATTTAGATTGGCCAATGGGTTGCATAAGTATTTTTGACATGGTCAATTATACTAATAAAATGGTTAAATATCAAAGTATTATAGTAATAAATGCCAATATTAAATCTTAATATTTTAGATAATTAAAAAAATACAATAAAATCAATAGTTTAAAAAGTATCGACATCGGTACTTTAAAATACCACTTTGAATGTGACGCTGAGGGAATGTCTCAGCATGAAAAGATAATATAAAGGAGAGTGTATGAGACGTTATGACGAAGATTATGCCGAAGACAGTTGGCGTTTAAAAGGTGCTGTCTTCCTTTGCTACCTTTCAAGCCGCAAGATGGAGTGCTGGGGTTTTTTCTTCGCTGGTTACTTAATCGCGACAATTTTTTAGACCTTTAAAAGGAGAATGCACATGGGAATTTTTTCTCGCATGGGTGACATCATTAATTCTAATCTGAACGCCATAATCGACAGGGCGGAAAATCCGGAGAAAATCACTCGCCTGATTATTCAAGAAATGGAAGACACATTGGTTGAAGTTCGCACAGACGCCGCCCGTAATATCGCGGAACGTAAAGACTTGTTTCGCAAAGCAGAGGCTTATAAGTCCCGCGCCGATGAATGGGCAGGTAAAGCTGAGTTGGCCCTTACGAAAGATCGTGAAGACTTAGCTCGCGGTGCTCTCGCAGCAAAGCAACAAGCAGAGCAGATGAGCGAAGTGGTCCTGAATGAAATTGACGTTCTTGATGAAGCTGTTTCGAAAGCGGATGATGATTTGTCTAAGTTACAATCAAAGCTGGATGAGGCGAAAGCCAAGCATAAGGCGCTAATGATGCGCACAAATGTTGCCAAAGGACAAATTCGGATGCGCACGCAGCTGCATGGCAGTAAAGTTGATGATGCCCTATCTCGCTATGAGCGGATGGAACGCAAGGTCGATGAGCTTGAAGCCCATGTGGAAGCTTTTGACCTTGGGTCAGGTGATAGCCTCGAGAGCCAGTTTGCTGCGCTCGAATCTGATGAAGCGATTGAAACTGAGCTAGCAGCTCTTAAGGCCAGCTTAAAACCTGCTAAAAAGGCCGCGAATAAAAGCCCGTCAAAGGTCTAAACTGAAAAAAACTAGGCTCGGATGAGGCGAAACCCTTCCCCTTCGAACTGGACTGGCTAAGTCCGAGCCGCCATTAAAGAGAGAGATAATATGTTAAGACCAGAAATCCTTGTATTTATGATTCCGATTATCGCTATCGTTATGGGTATAGGATCGGGCATGTTGAAGATGCATTATAACCATAAAGAAAAAATGATGAACCATATGAGCGGCGATCAAATCGCAGAGCTCGATCAAATGTCAAAAATCGCAGATATCCTTGACCAGCGGGTCAATGTCCTAGAGCGAATTTTAGACGATGAAGTCCCTGGTTGGAGAGTGAATAATGACAAAACGATATAAGAATAAAGCTCACCATGCAATGTGGGATGAAGGCGATGACGCTGGTTATGCTTATGCTGGGCCGAACAAGTTGCGCCGTAATAAAATAGACGGTGTAATGGGGGGAGTATGTTCTGGGTTTGGTGATTATTTTGGAATTGACCATATAATAATGCGGGTTTTATTTGTTATCTCTGTGATTTTCCTTGGGTTCCCATTGGTTGCATATTTCATTCTATGGGTCTTTGTTCCAAAGGATAAACGCGCGCCATATCGCCGTGAATATCGTGAAGTGCGCCGTGCCAAACGTGCCCACCGAAGAAACCCAGAGCTGTCTCTAGAGCGCACAACAAGCTTTCGTGATGTGAAATCTAAATTCCGATCACTCGAGACTCGAATGCAGGATTTAGAGCGTAATATCACCAGTAAAGAATGGAAGCTACGCCGTGATTTTAGGGACCTAGAAAACTAGGCCCTCACGTCTACTTGCAACGAACCATAAGGGTGAGACAATGATCAAGATAACACTTATTGTGCTTGTTGCGCTCAGTGGTGCAGGAACTGGCACTATAGCCGCCAACAAAATTCAGCCTATGGCCATTGAATTTACTGCTGGAACTTTGATGTTTAGTTTTAATGAAAATGGCGTCTCAGCAATCGCAGTGCAAAAGCCAGATTATGCTTTGCGTTTAAAAACACAAAAGGGCCGGGTCATAGCGATCCGTTTTTAAGAAGTTATCATGAGACTTAAGCTGTGCGCCAATAAAGTACGGCTTATGATGGGCGCTCTTTTCGGCTGGATGTCTCTCTCACCGTAAAGCGCGCCCAAAGTTGTTTAGAAACAGGCATTGGGTCTCCGCAAATTTTAGAGGCGAGTGCTTCGGCAAGGAGCGGGGCAAAGACAAACCCGCGTGACCCCATGCCTGTAAACAACCATCGGCCATCATCCATTTTATCTACTAAGGGCAGAGTATCTGCGGTGGTTACGCGGACACTGGCCCGCGATGGTTTTTCTGATTTAGTAAGCGTTATACCTGTATAGGTTTTAGCGCTTTCGATGTTCTTTATATCGTCGATTTCTTGTGGTGTGAACGGTGTTTGCGTCTCCACTCTGTCATGGGTTGCGCCGAGCAAAATGCCTTCTTCAAGAGGTAAAGCATAGCCGCCATATGTGATAGGATGTTTTAACGCGCTGTCAGGATCTGCCCAGGTGAGTTGCCCGCGTGAATAACGTAAGGCTATGTCGTTATCTTTTAATATCTGTTTTAAGCCAAACCCAGCTGCCAGGATTGCGCAGCTATGACGTTTCCAGCTGTCATCTATTAAAAGGTTTTTTGGTAGCCATGCCTTGAGAGCAGACTGGGGTTCAATGAGTAACGAGTTCTGCAATAACAGGGCATTACCGTGCATTGTTAAGTGATTTATCGGCAGGGGGGCCTGATAGCAAAGCTTTTGGAAACGCGCGAGTTCGATATCTGTTTTAGGTAAATGGATGAGGCTTCTATCTAGCGTATGGTCACGATAAGCTTGAAGAGCATAGAGATAGCTGGAGAGGAAAAAGCGGCTCTCTGGACGATCTTGTAAATCAAGCCGGGGTTTGATTAATGCGGCGGCGTTATGGCTGGCGGCGTTATGGTTGGGGTCATGAAAAACTTGAAGAATTATATTGCGTCTTTCAAATGCACGCGCGAGAGACGCGCCTGAAATACCTGCGCCAACAATTACTGGTGAAATATTGCTTTTTATGTCTTTTATGGATCCTGGCAAGTGGCCTTCGAGGCGGTGGCGTTTGCGGCCAAATCCTGCTTTTTTTTCAGTCTTAAACCCTGCGTTTTGTAGCGCGCTACGAACGGCGCCCGCGACGGTGAAGGTTGCAAGCCTTGCACCAGGTGCGGATAAATTTGCGAGCTTTGCCATTATGTCTATGGACCACATATCAGGATTTTTAGAGGGACTAAAGCCATCTAAAAACCACGCGTCTATTGAGGCATCTAGGGCGTCCAAAGCGGGCGAAATATCGTCATGAATAAGGGTGAGCGTAACGTCCCCAAAATGCAGACGATGAAAGCCTTTTACTCGTCCAGGCCACGCGGTGATTAATTTTTCGGCATAGGGCTTTAAGCTTGGCCAGGCGGATAATGCTTTTTCAAGTTGCTCTGCCTCAAATGGAAATTTCTCAATCGAAACGAAATGCAGACGCGTATTTGGTGTCTTGGTTTTCTCCCAGCATTGCCACGCTGCGAGGAAGTTCAGGCCAGAACCAAAGCCGAGTTCTCCAATGACAAAGCGCTCTTTGTTTCTCCAGCCTTCAGGAAGTCCACACCCTCCAAGAAAGACTGTCTCTGTCTCCTCTAAGCCGCCGTCTGTTGAGAAATAAATATCACCGAAGTTGGTAGCCGCAGGCGTACCATGACGGCTCCAGTCAAGCTTGGGAGGGTCGCACTGCGTAAGAGGAAGGGGCTGCGGCATGCTTTGCTATACCATAGTAAATTGAGGTGAGACAAAGAGGCTATCTTGGCACATGACAAAACAGTCAAAAAAAAAGCGCCCCGCAAAACGAGACGCTCATAAATAATTTTAACGAATTTATTCGCCTGAACCGTAAGACTTATCTTTCATGGCGTCAGCTTTATCTTTCATAGCATCAGCTTTTTCCATCATAGCATCTTTTTTGTCCATCATGGCATCAGCTTTTTCCATCATGGCATCTTTTTTGTCCATCATAGCATCAGCTTTGTCCATAGTGCCAGAAGCTGCGTCTTTTACGCCATCAGTCATTGAACCAGCCGCATCTTTTACGCCATCAGTCATTGAACCAGCTTTATCCATAGTTCCTGAAGCAGCGTCTTTTGTCATTGCGCCAGCTTTATCAGCCATGCCCGTTGCTTTGTCAGCCATTTCGCCGGCCTTGTCAGCCATTGCACCAGCTTTATCGAAACCAGCATCTTTAGCCATTTCACCAGCTTTAGCAGCAGCATCTTTTGCGCCATGGGCCATTTCGCCAGCTTTTTCTGTCATTGAACCAGCTTTGTCAGCAGTTGCGGCTGCTGCATCTTTTGCGCTGCTTGCAGCGTCTTTTGCCTGTGAACAGGCTGTGAATGTTAGGGCTGTCGCCGCAAGCATAGCTGTAATTAGGTGTTTGTTCATTTTAGTTCTCCCGTTAAAATGATTCAGTAATGAATCTGAATTTTGCAGCAGATTGTGACGTTCATGAAGTATTTGTAAAGGACTAATCACAGAATTTTAAATCTGATTAGTGATACTAATGGCATTTTACTGGGAAATTAGGCGTCGATAAAGCGTTTGTTCCATATATCCGTCTGCGGGTAGGCCTTGTGAGGTTTGCCACGCTCTAATGGCTTTGCGGCTATTAGGGCCGATTTGGCCGTCCACGCCGCCTACATTATAGCCAAGCGCGTTCAGTTTAGCTTGCATGGATTTCTTGTTTTCAAAGGACAAGGGCTTGTCATTACGCGGCCACGACGTGGTGATAGATGACTTACCCCTTAAGGCTTCGCCGAGGACGGTGATTCCCATTGCGTAGCTCGTGGAGTTGTTATATTTTTTGATAACGTCAAAGTTTTTAAAAGTTAGCAGCTTCGGGCCTCTATGTCCGCCGGGCGCTATCATTTTAGCCTCAAGGGACTTTGCCGCCTCTGACCAGTTTTGATTACTAATAGGTATTACTCCAAGGGCGGCCCATTCTCTGACGGATTTTTTACCCCCTTCGACATGACTATAATCAAAGTTATTACTGACAGTCACTTCTGTCATGACAGGTTCGCGGTAGCGCCAGCCGTGGCGAGAGAGGTAATGCGCGGCAGAGCCCAAGGCGTCGCCTTCATTTTTCCACAGGTCTTTATTGCCATCACCGTTAAAATCGACGGCATAATCGCGGAAGGTGGTTGGAATGAATTGCGTCATACCCATGGCGCCTGCCCATGATCCTGTTAGTTGGTCCGGTCGAACGTCGCCGCGTTTGACCATATCCAAGACAGCGAAAAGCTGTTGCTCGCCAAATTTCTTGCGGCGACCGTCATAGGCGAAAGAGGCGAGAGCGCTGATGATGTCGTGTGAGCCCATTATGCGGCCATAGGCGGACTCGAGTCCCCATATGGCCGTGAGGATATGGCGAGGCACTTGGTAACGGGCTTCGATTTGGTCAAATGTAGCGCTTTGTTCGCTAAGCTTTCCGCGGCCTTTATTGAGGCGGTCAGCGGAAGCTGCGCCGTCTACATAAGACCATATAGGTTTGCTAAACTCGGGCTGTTTTTTATTACTATCAATGGCGCGTTCATTGATTTTCGCGGGCGAAATAAGATTGGATACCATAGCGCGGTCATAGCCTTTATTAGCTGCGCGGTTAATGAAGTCCGTTTTCCAAAGCCTAAACTTTTCTGCGGAGGTGAAGGGGGCTGTGGAGGCTTGCGCTATCTTTATCGGAGCTTGCGGTGCGGCCTGTATTGACGTCTGTACTGTTTGAGCAGGCGCAATCTGCTCAGGACTTTTGACTGAGCTAATCGGGTCTTGAACTGTACTCGCGCAGGCCGGCAAAGCGGCATAGGAAAGAGTTGCTAAGCTTATTATAATACGGTTCCACATGTGTCTTGCTAACAAGGTTTGCAGAATCTGGCTAGGTAAGATTACATGAAAAAGTAGAAACGTGCTTATGTTTTTAAGGTTGTCTTGAACCTACATGGGATGCGTTTTGCCAAATTTCCATAGATACTAAGCGTTCAACTCATCCAATAGCATATGGTTTTAATTTCTTCGTATTTGGCCCAGCACTTGCAAGTTTTGTTTGAAAAATTGTGGGTAGTTTAATGTATAGTGGACAAACAAGAGCGGTTTTGATGCGCAAAGCGCGCGCAGGGCAAACTGCAGAGGGACTTGCACGAGAAAAACGTATGGGCGATTTAGCGTGGCAAATGAAGGTCACAGAACAAAAATTAAGTGCTTGTCCTAGAGAAAAGAGAAGCGCGAAAGAACGCCTTGCTAAACTTTATGATCACGCGAAAGCAGAATATAATGATTTGGCGGCTGAAGTAGAGCTTGAAGACACGCTTGAGACCTACGGCGTTTATTTAGGTTAATCTAAGCGCCATGTGTTGCGTCCGCGAGTGACTTCACCAGCGCTAGCGCGGCGTCGGGACCATTTTCATGAAGTTCCTTCACAATGGCAGACCCCACCACAACGCCGTCGGCATCTTTGGCGACTTCGGCGGCGCGTTCGGGTGTTTTAACCCCGAAGCCAACAACAACAGGTAATCCAGACGCTTTGCGCACCTTTGCGACTTGCTCAGTGACAGAGGCAGCTTGGGTAAACGCCGCGCCTGTAATGCCTGTCATAGAGACATAATAAACGAACCCTTTTGTGCCCGCGACAACGCGGGGCAGGCGGGCATCATCCGTTGTCGGTGTGGCGAGGCGGATAAGCGCGAGATCATGCACGTCAAACGCTTCACGGAGTTCACTATCTTCTTCGGGCGGCAGATCGACAATAATCGCGCCGTCTATGCCTGCGGCTTTGGCGCGCTCGGCGAAAACCGCATAGCCCATGTGATGCACAGGATTACAATAGCCCATAATGATGATGGGCGTGGTGTCATTTAATTTACGAAACTCGCTCGCCATTTCGAGGATGGTGGTGAGAGTTGTGCCTGCAGCGAGGCTGCGAAGGCCTGCCTCTTCGATGGTCGGCCCGTCCGCAGCAGGGTCGGTAAAGGGCATGCCAAGCTCGATAATATCCACGCCGTGCTCGGGCAGGGCATTAAGAACGGCCTGCGACGCCGCGCGGTCAGGATCTCCGCCCATAATATAAGCCACAAAGGCAGCTTGGCCTTTGGCTTTACGGTCAGCGAAAGTTTGGTCGATACGTTGGGTCATTTGTTGAAGTCTTTTAGTGTAATTGTCAGTGCAGTTTCTGAATCTACTGCGATGTCCGCTTTGTCGATGGTGAAATGTGCGCCCGAGAAATCTTTCTTTACAAGCGTGATAATTCTTCTAGCTATATGAATTAGAGCAGACTTATCTGCATAGAGCACAGTTTCATTATTAGTTTGCTGAATTTCGCATTCTAAATCTCCATCAACTTCCTCATGCAGTTTTTCTAATGCGCTCTCAATATTTTCGATGTTTGAAAAAACGTCTGTCATTAATAAGCCTTCGTATTCTCTGCGTCCGTGCCCTCACTAATATGCTCACCTAGTGCATCAGCAATTGTGAAGACATCTTTATCGCCGCGGCCGCACATATTCATAATAATGAGCCCGTCTTTGCCAAGCTCTTTGGCGAGGTCGACGGTGCGCGGGATAGCGTGGCT
>JALZWM010000090.1 GCA_023300105.1 Hellea sp. | reverse complement strand
GGGCGCGTAGTATGGCGGGATGGCAGCCCTCGCTATAATCATCCAGAAAACTATATTTTGATATTTCTGTTATTTCACAATATCCTTCAGGACGCCCTTGCGGATTGAGAAATCTGCGAAATAGGCTCTCTCTTCATCGCTGCGCAGGCTCTCTTTCTGCTTGATAGATCTATATATACCCCACTTAGGCCGAGAAAAATCTTGGCGAGTTTCGCCGCGCCACATATCAATGCCGTCTTTTTTGAAATCTATCAAGACCTCGCCCGTTTCTATGTTCGTGGCTCTAACAATTAACTGCCCTTGATCTTGGTAATTAATTTGCACGAAAAATTCGACCCATTGGTCTGTAAAGAGTGCCATATCTTTGCGAATAAGCTTTTCAGCTTTTAGGCGCTTGCCCTCTGGCGTCAAACTCGGGGTATGACGCAGTTGAAATTCATTTCCTTTTTCGCCTCTATCGACAGCCGTAAAGGTTATAACGGGGAATTTAGCGCTATCTTTGGAGGCGGGACCTTCATTGAAGTTTTTTGCTTTAATTTGAAAGAAATGCGTGAAGTTTTTGGAAAACTCAAAGCCGTCATCTATTTTGAATTTCCAACGATATTGCATCGTCTCATTTTTATACCCCTTGAGGCCGGGCTTTGAATTGTCATAGGCTTTTATTTCATTGCGCTGCCTGTCAGTATAATCCTTATCCCGGTCTTTATCCTCATCTAAGTGAGAGAGGAAAATAAAATGCGGGCCGACAACATCATCTACGCCCTCAAGAATATGTGAAACCTTGGGGTGATTGGACCTGTATAAATCTGGCGATTCTATTGGCTTTTTCCCCAAAACCTTTCGGATGAGCTGATAACTCGTTTTACCAGTATCAGGTCCGTCCGCCTTAAGTTCATATTTATGTGTTTCTTTAAATGTCTTCTGCATCGTCTGGGCTGATACGGGAGATATAACCGTCAGTGTACATAAGCTGAGTAAGGTGAGTTGTAGAGCGCGTGTTAAGGTCATGAGCTAATTAAACGGTCAATATTCATATGTGTCAAATGGATTCTCTTAATGTCAGATATTGACTCGAGTTCAATTCTGCCCTGCGTGATTGGGAGGGCGGCGTGGTAATAATCGCGCGTTAGATATATCGGGAAAGCAGGATTTAATAAGTTAAACCTAAACAAACCGCACCGTAACCCGCTCTAAGCCTTCAATTTCACCTGAGAGTTCATCATCAACAATAACGGGTCCGACGCCTGCAGGGGTGCCTGTATAGATGAGGTCGCCCGGTTGGAGGTCCATATCTTGGCTTAGGTAAGCGATGATTTCATCCACCGACCATATAAGTTTGTTTAGTGCGGAGTGCTGTACGGTATCGCCGTTCTTGCGCAGAGTGATATGGGCGGCGGAGAGGTCAACAGTATTCGCGATGGTTAAAGCCGAGCAGGGCGCAGAGAGGTGAAAGCTTTTGGCGCGGTCCCACGGCCCGCCTTTGGCTTTGGCTTTGGCCTGAATATCGCGCCGCGTCATATCTATGCCAACGCCGTAGGCGAATATACCGCCATTTATTTCTGGCGGACCCATGGCAACAACAAGTTCGACTTCGTAATGCAGGTTCTCTGTGTTGGGGGGGAAGGGAATGTCTGTTCCGTCCTGCACAAGTGTCTCTGCGGCTTTGGTAAAAAAAATAGGTTCAGAACGCTCTACATCACCGCCCATTTCGGCGACATGATCTGCGTAGTTTTTGCCGACGCAATATATCCGTCGTACGGGGAAACGTGCATCTGTCCCCGCAATAGGGAGGCTAGCGCGGGCCGATGGGGGGAATGCAAAATCCATAATTTGTCTCTTTACCGAAGCTGAACTTAGGG
Source organism: Hellea sp. (assembly GCA_023300105.1). Lineage (GTDB taxonomy): Bacteria > Pseudomonadota > Alphaproteobacteria > Caulobacterales > Maricaulaceae > Hellea. Next base: position 2,022 of record JALZWM010000090.1, on the reverse strand, counting down.
TAGTCTGATTGTAAGATGTATTGCACTTATAGCGATATAAAGGAGACCTGCCAATGCGTGTTGTCGATATTCCGATAGACAAGCTCTACGTTCCTGCAGCCAAAGCCAAAACTTTGGACGAGGAAAAGATTATGCCGCTAGCCGAAGACATTTTGGAAAATGGAATGACAACGCCGATTTATGTGCGCCTTGGGAAAGACCGCTATGTCCTTCAAGAAGGGTTGCACCGCGTCGAAGCGATGAAGTTGCTTGGGTCAACAACAATCGAAGGCCACATTATTCAGGCTAAAAAGCACTAAGTTTCTATAGGGCTGTCAACAAGACGTGCTCAACAAGACGTGCTCAACAAGACGTGATTGGCTACGGCTTGAGATGCGCTTTATGTTTGTTCTCTATAAAGGAGTTGAATATGAAAGCCTTACGCACGCCTGACGCCAGTTTCGCAGGTGTCCCTGATTATCCCTTTGCTCCCAATTATGTAAATGTGGGCGAAGGCCTACGGCTCCATTACGTTGATCATGGCCCAAAAAATACCACGGGACAGCAGCGCGTGGTCATCATGATGCACGGCGAACCGAGCTGGTCTTTCCTCTATCGCCATATGATCAAGAATGTGTCAGCGGCAGGTTTCCGTGTTTTGGCACCTGACCTCATTGGTTTTGGCAAATCTGATAAACCTACCGATACGTCTGATTATACCTACACACGCCACGTTACGTGGATGACAGAGTGGTTTAAACAGGTCGATGTCAAAGACGCAGTTCTGTTTTGTCAGGATTGGGGTGGATTATTGGGCCTGCGCTTAGTCGCGGCCTTTCCAGAGCGTTTCGCGGGCGTTATCGCCGCAAATACATTCCTACCAACGGGAGACCGTGAGCCCAGTGAGGTCTTTAAAAAGTGGCAAGAGTTTTCACAAACTGTGCCAGAGTTCCCTGTTGGCGGTATCATTCGCGGGGCGACTGAAAAACCGCTCGGCGCAGGTGTTGAAGCGGCTTATAATGCGCCTTACCCAGATGAGAGCTATAAAGCGGGCGCGCGTATTTTTCCAGCTCTTGTCCCGACATCCCCCGATATGGACGGCGCGGCGGATAACGTTGCTGCTTGGAAGGTTTTATCTAAGTTTGAGAAACCGTTCCTAACCGCGTTTTCAGATAAAGATCCTGTCACGGCAGGCGGCGATAGAGGTTTTCAAAAACTCATCCCGGGATGTGCGGGTCAACCGCATCAAATCGTCAAAGGCGGCGGGCATTTCCTCCAAGAAGATGTCCATGAAGAACTCTCAAAAATCATCGTTGATTTCTGCGCTACGCTTTAGCTAGGGGCGCGTTCCTTAAGCGCCTCTCATTGACTTATTCTAATATCTTGAACAGTGTCAAAAACGAGGACCCTGTGATGATGACAAATACCTTATATTATAACGGTCACAAAAGAGACCGCGCAGAATTTGAACATAGAGCAAAGTGTTTTGCTTCTGTCTTGCAACAACACGGCGTCGGCGAAGATGATGCGGTGGCGGTCCTTTTACGCAATGATCTTTGTTATTTAGAGATTGTTCAAGCCTGCCGATATGTCGGTGCGTATTATGTGACGCTCAACTGGCATGCTGCGGCGGACGAAATTCAGCTTATTCTTGAAGATTCAGGCGCGAGTGTCGTTGTTGGGCACAGTGATTTAACGGCAAAACTTACGCCTGAGCGCGGTATAAATATTCCTGTTCTTGCCATCCCAACGCCGCCTGAACTGGTGGCGGCATATGATGTCGACCCGAAGGTGCCTGCCGGGCAACCCAATTTCATCGCGCTTATGAACGCGGCCTCGCCCATTGAGTCTAAACCGCTGCGATTTAGAAGTATGTTGGCCTATACATCTGGAAGTACGGGCCGTCCGAAAGGCATACGGCGGGTTGTCGATCTTACGCGCCCAGATTCATATGAGACCTATAAAACCCTGGCTGTGGTGCTTTTAAAGTTAACCCCGGGAGATAGGTTTTATACGGCAGCTCCGCTTTACCATAGTGCGCCT
>JALZWM010000089.1 GCA_023300105.1 Hellea sp. | reverse complement strand
CTCAAGGATGTCTCCAAAGGCGACAAGCGTATCATCATTATTGACGGCAAAGCGGTGGGGGCCATAAACCGTGTCCCACTCAAAGGCGAAACGCGTTCCAACATGCATGTCGGCGGGACGCCGCTTCCGACGGAGCTAACCAAAACGGATATGATTATATGTGATGCCATTGGCCCGATGCTTAAGGAGCGCGGGCAGATATTAGTGGGCATTGATGTCATTGGCGACAAAATGACAGAAATAAATATCACAAGCCCAACAGGTGTGCAGGAGCTTAAACGCTTTAGCGGCGTAGATGCGGCGGCGCTGTCATGGGACGCGATAGAGCGTAAGCTTGGTGAAGTTTAATATGAAACATTTTTGGACGTATTTGTGCCTTATAAGTTTTGGAATTTTAGCCGCAGGGTGTAGCGGCGAAAAACCTGATTCAATTATGGTGCCCACCATGGCAGACGTTACAAAGGTCACAACCGCGCAAGGTCATCTTGTCGGATTTACAGCTAAGAATGGTGGGCATGTCTGGCGCGGGGTTCCTTACGGCGCTGATACATCAGGAAAGAACCGTTGGCGCGCGCCTCGACCCGCGCCGTCATGGGAGGGCGTTCGTGAGGCTCTTAACTTCGCGCCTGTTTGTCCGCAAATTGCCACTTCCTTCACCCCGATTGAAAGCTTTACGAATGGGAAGCTGGAAGGTTCAGAAGATTGCCTAGCGCTTGATATTTATGCGCCCGCAAATACGGATAAAAAACAACTTCCAGTCATGCTTTGGATTCACGGCGGTAGTAATGTGTCGGGGTCTTCGCAGCTCTATGTTGGTGAAAACCTCGCCGTCAATGAGAACGTCATTATCATCTCGGTACAATACCGCTTAGGCCCGTTGGGTTGGTTTTCGCATCCTGCCTTAGTTGAGAGCGCGCCAACCGCAGAAGATGCGAGCGCTAATTTTGGAATACTTGACCTCATCGCCGCACTAAAATGGACTCGCGACAATGTAGCTGCTTTTGGCGGTAATCCAGAGAACGTTACAATCTTTGGAGAAAGCGCAGGCGGTCATAATGTGACCTCGCTTCTCGCGTCGCCTTTGGCTGAAGGTCTTTTCCACCGTGCTATCATTCAATCGGGTAGCTTCGATAGCGTGACAATAGAGGCCGCAAGAGGCAAGACTGGAGACCTCCCCAATCCGTCACTGGAAGTTGCGCAGCGCCTTGGCGGGCCAGAAAAATTTCATAGTGCTAGCTTAGCGGACGTTTTTGCCGCTTTTGAGCTAGAGACTACGGATGCTGAAGGGTTCATGGAGCTTCCCCGTATTATCCGTGATGGTGTGGCTTTACCACAAACACCGCTGCGCGATTCTTTCGGCTCATTAGAGACGTTTCATAATGTGCCGATTATCAGCGGAACCAACAAAGATGAAATGAAACTCTTCTATCTCTTTGATGAGCGCTTGACAGAAACGAAATTTGGACAATTTATTGTCGCCAAAGATCAAGACTTTTATGATGCCGCCTCCGATTATTCGACTCGCGTTTGGAAAATAAACTCAGTCGATAAACCGCTCGCCCTGATGCGAGATGCGGGTCATAATAATGTCTATGGCTACCGTTTTGATTGGGATGAGGGCGGAAAGTTCCTTTGGATGGATTTTGCTAAAATGCTGGGCGCGGCGCATGCTGTTGAAATTCCTTTTGTCTTAAACCGCTTTAAACTCCTAGGCGAAGACGGTGACAAACTCATGTTTGGTAAAAAGACGGCCGAGTCTCGTGAAAAACTAAGCCGCGCAATGGGCGCTTATTGGGCCTCCTTTGCAAGAAGCGGTGTTCCGCAATTACAAGGCAGTATTGCGTGGCCTGCGTTTGGATCACAAGCCAAACTCATATATTTTGATAGTGCCAATGACGGGGGCATCACGGTTCAAAGCGGGGATGATGATTTTGACAAACTTGTGAACGATCTAAAATCCGACACGCGTTTGTCAATTGAGCAACGCTGTGAAATTGCGCAGGGATTAATTGAATGGACGCCAGAATTGAAACCTGTGCTGCGTGTCATCCAAGGATGTAAATAATAAATTATAACCTCTTCTACATCACTGACTTGATAATTCCTGCTATTACGTTCAGAGACCCTCAAATTGAGCGCGATAGGTTTCGTGTTTAACAACGGTCCCGTGGATATAATCTATGCCTGATAAAAAAAAATATGATTCCAGCAAGAAAGCCGAAACCAGTCAGAAGGACAATTCGTCTTTGACGTCACGGCGTTTGGCGGCTTTTGCCGTTAAAGAGGTTGTTGAAAACCGTGTCGCGTTAGAACAAGTTTTGGCAGATCAACCTGACTACCGCGCCCTTGAAGGCCGAGACCGCGCTTTTGTTAGGCTTATTGCTGCGACAACTTTTCGGCGTATGGGGCAAATTGAAGCCACATTAAAACCTTTCGTTAAAAAGAAGCCAACAAAATTAGTCTATGCAGCGCTGCAAACAGCCACTGCGCAAATACTTTATCTGGGCACACCGCACCATGCGGCAGTGGGCGAGACTGTCGCGATGCTTAAATCTCGCGGAAGTTCCAAAGGATTTGCGAATATGGCTAATGCGGTTTTGCGCCGGGTAGCCGAGCAGGGACCTGCATTATCAGCAGCTCTACCACCCAAGGTAAATATTCCAGGTTGGATTAGGGGCGGCTGGGAACGTGAATTTGGCCGCCACGCAGGACGAAAGCTTGCCGCGCAACTTATGCGAGACCCTATTTTGGATTTAACTGTGAAATCAGATGTAGAGGGGTGGGCGCAAAAACTTGGGGGTGAGGTTATTGGTGCATCGACTGTTCGGATGAATAAAATTGGAGATGTGACAGCTCTTGAAGGATTTGAGGCGGGTGAATGGTGGGCGCAGGATATAGCGGCGAGCCTCCCAGTTCAACTTTTGGGCGATGTTAAAGGCAAGCGTGTCCTTGATTTATGCGCCGCGCCGGGCGGAAAAGCGATGCAACTTGCAGCTCAAGGCGCGATTGTAACGATGGTTGATAGGTCCGAGCACCGTCTTGGCCGCGTTACCCAGAACTTTAAACGGACAAAAATGACGGCTGAAACTCACTGCGTTGATGCTTTAGAGTTCATCCCCGAAAAAGGAAACTTTGATATTGTACTCTTGGATGCGCCATGCTCTGCGACAGGGACATTTAGGCGGCATCCTGACGTACTCTATAATAGGAACCCCAAAGACGTGGCCAATTTGGTGCGTTTGCAGGACAAGTTATTGGCGAAAGCGGCCGATTTTGTGCGGCCGGGCGGGAAGATGGTTTTCTGTACCTGTTCCCTTCAAACTGATGAAGGACGGCCTCGTGTTGAGAAGTTTTTAAAGAATGCGCCAGAATTTCGCCTTATTCCTATTTTATCTGTTCCTGACTTGGAACTCCCTGAGATTGCATTTTTAGGGGGCTACTTGCGGTCCATACCTTACTTTTTTGATGAAAAAGGTGGGATGGACGGTTTTTTTATCGCTCTGCTTGAACGTAAAGGCTGATAAAGTAAGGCAACGTTAACCTTGTTTTGGTTTAAGTCTTGCAAAAGAGCAGTTTGATGTTTCAAAATGGGAGGCTCCTCATGAGCACGAACAAAATTTTAAAAGGCAGTCTTATTGCCGCCTTTAGTATAGCAGGCTTATCAACAACAGCCGATGCACAATCACGTTATGGTAACGTTTATGACTACGAAAGAGGTCAAAACTGTGGGTCTGCATGCGTAGCGCCAGCACAGACACATTCTTCACGTTATGGCTCTGCTGTAACTCAGCCCGCTTACGCGGCACCTTCCTTCCCAGTTTCACCGGGACCAATCTACGTGGATTGCCGCGCCTTAGGTACATGCGCGCCGCAACCGCAGGCAGTTTATGCTCAACCGCAGACCGTGTACACGCAGCCGCAATCTTTTCAAACACAGTCTTATCAGGCGCCATCTTATCAAGCACAAGCAGAGCAATTACCTGCACAGTGTCCAGCGGGAACGACGCCACAATCTGACGGAACATGTATGGAGTCTAGTTACTCATCATCGAGCTCAAGCTACAGTGAACCTCTAAGCTACGGAAGTAGTTCGAGTTACAGCGATAGTTCTTCTAGCTATAGCAGCGGGTCTAGCTATAGCAGCGGAACGCCAACAAATTGCCCATCTGGTACAACAGCTCAATCAGACGGAACATGTATGGAGTCATCAAGTTCTTCTTACTCTAGCTATGATAGTGGTTCTAGCTATGACAGCGGGACTAGCTACGACAGTGGGTCTAGCTACAGTAGTTCTTCTTCTAGCTATGGTAGCGGATCAAGCTATAGCGGCGGGACGCCAACAAATTGCCCATCTGGCACAACAGCACAATCTGACGGAACGTGTATGGAAGGCGGATCATCATCTTACAGTAATGCCTACACAGGTTCATCAGTTGAGCTGTTCTCAGGCGATGCGTCTGCGACGCCGTCATATGGCTACAGCTCAGATGGTAGCTATGGTTCATCAGATTACTTGCCCATTCGCAAGTAATTGAACAAAGGTTTTGAAAAGACCCGCTCGGTTTACCGTAGCGGGTTTTTTATTGTCTTATACTCTCGGTATATTCAAATAGGGACTCTACTTGCACCTGACCTGTAGCACTGTTAATGAAATTCCATGTCTGATAAAACCCTTATATCACCCTCAATTCTTTCAGCTGATTTTGCTGACCTTGGAGCAGAAATACGCGCTATTGATGCTGCGGGCGCTGATATGATTCATATTGACGTTATGGACGGACATTACGTTCCGAACTTAACGATTGGACCCATGGTTGTTAAGGCGCTTAAACCGCATACAAAAAAACCTTTTGATGTGCATTTGATGATAGCTCCAGTGGACCCCTTGATAGGTGCCTTTATCGATGCTGGCGCTGATATTGTCAGTGTGCATCCAGATTCAGGTCCTCATCTTCATCGCACATTGCAGGCAATTAAAGCGGGCGGAGCCAAAGCGGGCCTTGTGCTTAATCCTGGAACCCATCCTAATGTTGTTGATCCTGTTATTGACCAACTCGATATGATTTTGGTTATGAGTGTGAACCCTGGGTTTGGCGGTCAGAGTTTTATCATGTCGCAATTAGATAAAATTACGACACTGGCTGAGAAGATTAAACATAGCGGCCGTGACATCATTCTTGAAGTTGATGGCGGCGTAAACCCAATCACATCCAAGCAATGCATAGACGCTGGTGCGACGGCTTTGGTTGCTGGTAGTGCTGTCTTTAAAGGCAAAGGCAGTTACGCTGATAATATTGCTGCCTTGCGTCATCCCATTCCTGCGCCGCGCGCGGTCTAAAGAGATAGAGGCGGAACATGTCACGGCGTATTCCGTTTAGCTCAATACTGGGGTCTGTAGTTACCCATTATTACCGAAAGCTTGCTGTAGACTTTGGTGGGCCTATGCGGGCCATGACGCTTAATGTCGGTAAGCCTTCTATTTTTCATGATAATAGACCTTCTTTTAGGTTCGGTGACAAAACCGCTGGGGAGGCCCTGTTGCACGGCCATTTCCATTATGCAGGCCAAAGTCTTGATGTTGGATCTCAAGGTGACCCTTGGACTATCGTTGTGCCGTCGACTCGCTTTGCGCAATGGCTTCACGGGTTTCGTTGGTTACCAGATCTGGCGCAGTCACTTGATAAAAATGCGGGACCTCATGCGCGAGAGTTGATTGATAAATGGATCGTCACCTATGGTAAATTTAACAGTTTTGCGTGGTCTCCTGATATCTTGGCGGACCGTCTATATAGCTGGCTCACACTATGGGCCCCTTTACTGACGGGTGATAGTATGACTGAAGCGGCGCAGCTTCGGCGACAATCTGTCTTACGTCAACTTCAATATTTACGTCGCATATACAAGCGAACTTCCCCTGGACTTCCTCGGTTAAAAGCTGCGGCAGTTTTAACGCTAGGCGGTATGCGCCTCAAAGATAAATCGGAACGGTTCTTAGGACAGGGACTTGACTGGCTTGATGACGAAATAGAAACACAAATCTTGCCAGATGGTGGCCATATTTCTCGCAGCCCTGAACAAAGCTTGATCGCGCTTGAAATATTGATGACCCTCGATAGCTTGCTCCAAGCTCGCGGCGTTGAGGGATCTACAGCCATGAGCCGTGCGATTGACCGTTTATCGCCTGTGATTGCCTTTTTCACGGGAGCCGACGGTACCTTGGCGGGTTTCAATGGCGGCGGCGAAACAAGTTCTGCGCGGATTAAAGCTATTATGAAAGTCGCTCAAAAACTGCGTAAATCTGGCCCTATCAAAGCCTTTGGATATTGCCCTCATTCTGGATTTCAGCGCATAGATCATAAGCATACGGTTCTCATTGTTGACGCAGGCGCAACGCCGCGCAGTCCCTTTGATACCGAGGCCCATTTAGCGCCTCTCGCCTTTGAGTTCTCGACGAAACTTGGTAAACTGGTTGTCAATTGTGGGTGGTCAGAACAACAGGCCTTACGCTTTCGCCAAGCTGTGAAAACAACCGCAGCTCATAGTACCTTGATCCTGAACGCGCGTGATGCGGGCGCTTTATTAAGTCAAGGTTGGAAATCCCAATTTTTGGGAGACGCTGTTGAACACGAAGCTGGCCCTGTTACCGCCACCCGCAAAGAACAAGTTGCGGGAACATGGCTCGAGGCTTCTCATGATGGGTACCGTAATGAAACTGGCCTTACGCATAAGCGCCGGTTTTACATGTCCAATGAGGGCGATGATATTCGCGGCGAAGATAGCCTTTGTGTGCCGCTTGGGGCGACGCCTCTATCTCGGGATGACATTCCATTTAATATCCGTTTCCATTTACACCCAAGTGTGCGCGTTAGCTTATCTCAAGACCAGCAAAGCGCGCTTCTTATTCAGGGCGGTAAAGCGGGTTGGCGGTTCCGCACAGATGGCGGTCCTTTGAAACTTGAAAGCTCTATCTATTTGGGAGCCGGTAATAAGCCCGTCAAAGGTCAACAAGTTGTTATATCTGGCCGCGCCTTTTGCGATAGTGACGGGTCTACGAAAAGTAACCGTGTGCGCTGGTCATTTAAAAAACTGGAATCGCGTAAAGCTTAAGCCCTCCATATTATCATAGCAGACTGTCTTTCGTGGCGGCTTGTCCGTTGGCGCCGCGCATGTTAACTGCCGCCTAAATTAAACCGTGAATGGATTCTCTCCAATGCCTGCTCCAAACCCTGATCTTCCTCCTTTTGATACTGCCCGTCTTGCCCCTGTGAAGCGCGCCTTGATTTCTGTCTCTGACAAATCGCGTCTTATTGACCAAGCCAAAGCCTTGCATGAGCGCGGCGTGAAACTGGTCTCGACAGGGGGTACGCACAAAGCTATCGCGGCCGCAGGTATTCCGGTCAAAGACGTTGCCGAGCTTACAAATTTTCCAGAGATGATGGATGGCCGCGTCAAGACACTTCACCCGATGGTTCACGGCGGCCTTTTGGGGGACCGTGATTTGGCCTCTCATAAAGACGCGATGCATGAGCACGGCATTCTCTCTATTGATCTTTTAATCGTCAATTTATATCCTTTCGAGCAAGCTGTTGCGAGCGGCGGGTCTTATGAAATGTGCGTCGAAAATATCGACATTGGCGGCCCCGCTATGATCCGTGCGGCCGCTAAAAATCATGCCCATGTTGCGGTCTGTACGGACGCTGAAGATGTTGACGGCGTCCTTTCTGATATGGACGCCAATGATAACCAAACAACAGGCACGCTTCGCCAAAAACTTGCGGCGAAAACCTATGCGCGTTCTGCGGCTTATGATGCGTCCATCGCTAATTATTTTGCTGAACATATGAACGATATGGCGCCGCCGTTTCGCGCGCAGGCAGGCAGCTTGAAACAGACTTTGCGTTATGGTGAGAACCCGCACCAAACAGCGGCTTTCTATGTTGACGGCTCTAACCGCCCCGGCGTTGCAACAGCCAAGCAACTTCAAGGCAAAGCGCTCTCTTATAATAATATCAACGATACGGACGCGGCCTATGAACTCGTCGCTGAATTTGGCCGTAACTGTGAAGGCGCTACTCCATCTGTTGCCATTATCAAACATGCGAATCCTTGTGGCGTTGCAACGGCGCCGACATTCCTTGAAGCTTATAAAGCAGCATTAGCCTGTGACCCTGTTTCTGCCTTTGGGGGCATTGTTGCGCTTAATGGCCGTCTTGATAAAGAGACTGCCACGGAAATTCTCAAAGTCTTCACCGAAGTTGTTATTGCGCCCTCCGCAGATGATGACGCGGTGGCGCTCTTTGCCAAAAAGAAGAACCTACGATTACTCATTGTCGGAGATTTGCCTGACCCAGCCAAACCAAGCCTGACACAGAGAAATGTTGGCGGCGGCATCTTAGTCCAAGACCGAGATAATGGCTCTGTGCCTGACGCAGACCTTAAAGTCGTGACCAAGCGTAAACCAACAGAGACTGAAATGGCTGATTTGCGCATGGCATGGAAAGTCGCTAAACATGTTAAATCTAACGCTATCATCTATGTCAAAGACGGCTCGACGGCGGGTATTGGCGCAGGCCAAATGAGCCGTATCGATAGCGCCCGTATTGCGGCGCGCAAAGCCGAAGACGCCCAAGCCGCCGCAGGGTGGGACGCGCCGCGCACAAAGGGTTGCGCCTGTGCGTCTGATGCCTTTTTCCCTTTTGCTGATGGTATGCTCGCCGCCGCCGCCGCTGGCGCGACTGCGATTATACAGCCGGGCGGCTCTATCCGTGATGATGAAGTTATCAAAGCTGCGGATGAACAAGGCATCGCGATGGTCTTTACGGGCATGCGGCACTTTAGGCATTAGGTTATGAAAGGCCTTTGACATTGTCATAGACAAATTCGCCTGTCCAAAACCCTGAAACAAGCATGAGTCTAACTCCCCTCGCTTATTACAGAATACTGTACTAAGATATTTAAATATAACTGAGAGGCTTAAAACGCCTGCGGATTCAAGTGGTCGCCGTAACACATTGTCCAAACCGCTCGGCTGGTGTTCCGTATTCGAGGCTCTAGTTTAATGTGACATAGCTTCGTTTAATCAGTTTCCGTTTTTAAATCGGCATACATGTCTTGTAATTTAGGGTCACCCGTTATCCATACATGCGTGTTCGTTTGATAGTCATAACGATCATAAACTTCGGCATAATAAGTCGGCACATTTGGAAAGTGCTTATTATTATCTAAGGCATCAAAAACATATTTCAGCACTTTATAATCAAAAAAAGTGAAATGGTTTTGATCATGCTTATTGGCAATTTCTAAAATATGATTGCCAAATTTGGGATGTTTTTTGTGATAAATTAGGTAAGAGCTTTCATTCTCATTAAGCCAAGCCAAGTCTGGAAATGATTCGACAGAATCAATAACGCCCACTGTCATAAAAAAATTACGCCTACCAAGGTGCCAAGTTCCAAATCGATAAAGCTTATATAAATCAGCAATGGCAGAGATATGTAATGGCATGCCCGTTTCACCAAACAAAGTCATATATACGGGTGTACGCATTTGTTCAAAAACACGATACTCAAAACTGTCTTTTGTGATTTTTCTCATTATAGATTGCTTATTTTTTGAAATTTAGAGAGTGTGGATAAAACTGCTTATATTTCTAGTAATGGCATCAAAATTAACTTGAATAATAACAATAACACCTCCATCCGTTGTGACAAGCCTTTCGCCATTTTAGGTATTAGATTATGAAAACTATTAAAGGCAATTGCCATTGCGGCGAGGTTCAGTTTGAAATTAAATCCAGCCTCAAAGAGTTCACGACATGTGATTGCTCTCTTTGTACGATGCGAAATGCCATCATGGTCAAAGTTCCCGAAGCTGATGTGAGCATTACGGCAGGCAAAGACAGCCTCTCGCTCTATCAATGGAATATGAAAATCGCGAAGCATTACTTTTGTAAAAGCTGCGGGATATATGTCTTTCATAATAAACGCTCTGGTCCTGATTATATGGGCGTGAATGTCAATTGCCTTCAAAACACGGGCGATACCGCCGTCGAAATCCACACGACGTCTGGTTATAAAATGAGCGTGAATAAAGCCGAAGCCAAACCGCATTGGCCGGGGCCTAGAGAATGATTTTTTCATGATGTGAGTTTTGCGCAGGGGATTACGTTCGGACACAATATAATTTTGCCCGTCAGGTGTTTTTCTTATTTGTTAAACGCCTATTGTACTGACTAATTCGGATATAAATGTGCATCGCATAAACCTAGGTTTATGCCCTCTGTCTTGGGGATATGAGCTTGCGGCTTTTGCGGCCCATTATTAGGACGCCTCACGCAGAGCCGCGCTTTATACTCCAAGCGATAAACAATCGTGCGGCCGCTCACCGAGAGCCGCGCCGCGCGTTCCAAAAACTGGTTCCCCGTTAATTGACGCGCGTTCAAATGCTCAAACCCAAAGTACCGCCGAGACGCAGGTAGGCCGCGCGCGAGTATTCGCTTTGAACGGCGGCTAAGTAAAATACGAGGGGCGGCCGCTGACCGTGCCGCGTCAGGAAGGAGGGAACGCGGACGTTGATAGCCGCGTGACTGCGGCTTACTTTTAGCGCGCCCGATATCTGTCAATATCCCCCGCGCGGTATGCGCCATCCAAAGCCGAAGCCACAACAGAAATCCGCTCACGCCATAGGAAGAAGATGATGCGGAAGACCCTTCTAAAGACCTTGCTGAAGTCGCTACGCGCATGCTGTGATGAGAAGCTGTCTGCAGCGTCTGCGCTGTAAGTGAGGAGGAGGAAGGATTATAAAACATACGCCAACCCTATCACGGGTTTTAGCTATGAGGATTGAGTTGGGGAAATGTGCGGCAGGGTAGGGAATTGAGGCGGGTGTTTGTGAGGATTAAACTCGTAACTGTTGATTTTGTATCATGAAGTTTACCTTCAAGGTATAGGCACCGGGCAAACCTACGGTTTGCGTCGGTGTGACACGTAACAATACCTTTGGTGTCACACCGACGCGATTTCATAGAAATCGCCCGGTGCCCATATCTAGGACGGCCAGTTAAATAGGAAAACATTGAGAGATGGATTGCAATATATGAGCGTTAAAATTCGATTATTAATCAAATTAGCGACTGGTCTTGCAATGACGGTTATGTGCGAGTGTTGAAGTATGGGGTGATTGCTCACCCAAACTCCATTAATCCGCTACGCGCGAGATAAACCTCACGCTTCGCGGCGCAACGGTCAATTGACTCACTGGGTCAATTGCCACGTCGCGCCCTTACCCGTAACCTTCCGCAATATCAAATAGAGCGCTAGTCCAATCGGACCTGCCATAAATGTTAACAAGAGACATGGGATTAAGAGCCAGTGATTAAAGCCGACGCGCCGCGCGTCGCGGGCTTCCCAGGCGCCGATGAATAAATCAAAGACCAGATAATGCGTCCAGCCGATGAGCATGCCGACATCAGCGGAGAAGAGCGTGCGCACGCCTTCGATACTGGTAAAGCCGCCGCCTGCCGCGCCGTGACCCATGGCGGCCATAATCATACCGCCAATATAGACCGAGCTTAACAGTAGCGGGTAGAGCAACGAGTGCACGATTTTATCGGTGAGCTTCCCGTTCGGTGCAAGTATAAGTAAAAGCCATGCTGGCAAGACAGACAGATTTACCAGAGAAAAAAGAAGATCATAAGACATAGGTTTACCTTATGAGGGCAATATAGCTTAACCAAGTGCTATTTGTGGGAAGATTACGTTTTCGGGTTTATCAGAGTTTATTTTGGAAACTTATCTTCCCCTTCAGCCGATACGGGGTAATCAAAAAGCCTGCATCCCCTCCCTAACTATTGTGGGACAGATAAGGAGGGGGGGCAAAGCAAGCCTTGCGAGACCTAAATAAGGTTGAGTAAAATAAAATATAGTACATAATAAAGAACACTATGTTTAATGACATTAAACACGAAGGTTTGATATGGATAGATTTCGCCGCATGGAAATATTCGTTGCTGTTTTCGGGTTTTATCAGAGTTTATTTTGAAAACTTACTTCCCCTTCAGCCGATACGGGGTAATCAAAAGTCTGCATCCCCTCCCTAACCATTGTGGGACAGATAAGGAGGGGGGGCAAAGCAAAGCCTTGCAAGACCTAAATAAGGTTGAGTAAAATAAAATATAGTACATAATAAAGAACGCTATGTTTAATGAAATTAAACACGAAGGTTTGATATGGATAGATTTCGCCGCATGGAAATATTCGTTGCTGTTGTAGATACAGGGCAACTAACACGCGCGGCCGAAGTGCTGCGATTATCTAAATCTGCCGTAAGCCACGCCCTCACGGATTTAGAAAAATATTTAGATTTACAATTGATCGTCAGGCATAATCGCAAGTGGCATTTAACTAAGGCAGGGGCTACTTATTATGCTCAGAGTAAAAAATTATTGGCCCATGTTACAGCCATGGAGAATGAGGTTCGCCAAGAGAGTAAAACACTTAAAGGCCTTATAAGAATTTCCGCCTCGATTACTTATGGATCTTATATCTTGGTTCCCATTATTGCGAAATTTACGAAAATACATCCCAATATTTTGATTGAATTGAACTTAACGGATAGCCATGTAGATATGATTGAAAAACGCGTAGATATCTCTTTTTTAGCGGGGCGCATAAAAAATAGATTTTTGGAAGCTCATAAGGTTGCTGAATTCCAAATGATGATGTGTGCTAGCCCAGAGTATATAAAGGAATTTGGTCAGCCTAAAACGCACTTGGACCTTAAAAACCATAAATGTATACGCTACACGCAATCGCCTCATTGGCGGTTGATAAAAAATGATCGGCGTTATGAATTTATGCCCAAAGACCACATATTATCAGATAGTGGTGAAATGATACTTGGGTTTGGTCTTCATGGACAAGGGGTGGTTTATCTTCCGTCTATGCTAACGGATATTCCAATTAAACAAGGTACTTTAGTTAAAGTTCTCACTGACTACGAATGTGAAACCATGCCTATTCATGCTGTTAGAACCGCAGGTAATCGTGCATCAAATCGTGTTGTCGAGTTGTTAGACTATATTGTTGCTGAACGCTATAAACGTAAACTTGTTAGTGAGGTCTCTTGAATGGATAAATTTCGGAGTATGGAAATATTCGTTACACTTGTTGAGGCGGGTCAACTTACACGTGCCGCAAATGAACTACACTTATCTAAGTCAGCTGTAAGTAGCTCTCTCACGAGTCTCGAAGAGTATTTGGACACGCGATTGCTAACGCGAAATAACCGTGCATGGCAATTAACAGAGGCAGGGATTACTTATTACAATAACAGCAAAAAAATATTGGCCGATATCGAGACTATTGAGGATAATGCGCAGCAAGGTTGCCGAAATTTATCCGGCCTCATTCGTGTGTCTTCCGCCGGTACCTTTGGCTCATTTATACTCACGCCTATTATCTCTAAATTCATGAAGATGCATCCAAATATTGTGATTGAACTTAACCTCATGGGCACCCTTGAAGATTTAATTGAAGAACGCGTCGATATCGCTTTTAGAGCACCTCCATTACAAGAGGATATTTTAAATAATAAAAAAATAGAAAGATATATTATCGGTAATACAGAAATGGTTTTGTGTTCCAGTCCTGCCTACTTAGAGAGGTGTGGAACACCCAAAACGCACTTGGACCTCAACAATCATAAATGCATTATGTATACTCGAATCCCGACGTGGTCTCTGAGCAAAAATGGTCGTCGTTTTGAACATACGCCCAAGGGATGTCTGGTCACAGATAACGCAGTAACAATGCGCCAGTTTTGTATTCAAGGGCAGGGCCTTATTTTTATTTCATCTTCGTTAGCTTTGAGCGCTTTAGCAAAAGGAAAACTGGTACCTATTCTTGAAAATTATGAATGTGGCTCTGTGCATATTGAAGCTATAAGGATAAAAGGCAAACACGCTCCCCCCCGCGTAGTTCAGCTCTTACAGTTCATTCTTGATGAACTTAGAGGACACACTAATGATATGTTGAAATTCGTGCAATATTGACTGCAAACTTTGGTTAAAATTAAAATATAGGCCGAAATATGGTTCTAAAATTGCATGATATATTGGCTTGATTGGAAGTTACTTATGTTACGTAAATTTTCTGCAATAATTTTGGCGACCGTCGCTTTTTCTATTTGGGGGTATATTTGGTATGCCACAGTCTTCGATGATGTTTGGCAAAGCCTTATTGGCCGTAGTGAAGCCGAATTAGTCGAGTTAGCGGTTGCGCGGGGCGGCATTCAAGATGTGTTTGTGATAGTCATTAGTTTGATACAAGTATTGGGCATTATGTTGGCGCTCAAATGGGCGAAGGCAAGAACGTTCATGCAATATATGGCGCTAAGCGCTCTGCTTTCAACTTTAATCGTTTTGCCTGCACTTGGGAACACGACCTTGTTCGTTGGAACGCCGCTGGGTTTATTGCTTTTGGATTATGGGCATTTTTTATGTGGCTATGCGGGAATTGCTTTAGTTTTATTTATTATTGATCCCCCGAATAAGCCTGTTCAATAAATTAAGCCCATAAAAAAAGGCTCCGGAAATATTCCGAAGCCTTGAAATCTAAATTTATAAAAGCTTACTCAGCCGCTTGTGCTTCAGTTGCGAGGTTACGCAGCACGTAATGTAAGATGCCGCCGTTTTTATAATACTCATGCTCATTATCCGTATCAATACGAACTTTGGCTGTGACTGTTTTCGAAGACCCATCAGGGAAATCAATTTTGACCTCTAGTGTACCGCGTGGCTTCAAGTCTGCAATCCCAGCAATAGAAACAGTCTCGCTGCCCTTCATGCCAAGTGACTGCCATGTGTCGCCTTTTTGAAGTTCAAGAGGAAGAACGCCCATGCCGATTAAGTTAGAACGGTGAATACGTTCAAAGCTGGCCGCAACCACGGCTTTTACGCCCAGAAGGATTGTACCCTTAGCAGCCCAGTCGCGCGATGATCCGTTACCGTATAAGCCGCCGGCAAAGACAACGAGGTCTGTTTTCGTTTCGGCGTATTTTTGAGCTGCATCAAAGATGCTCATGACTTCACCAGACGGGATATGTTTCGTCACGCCGCCTTCAGTACCCGGCGCCATTTGGTTCTTGATACGAATATTGGCGAATGTACCGCGCATCATAACTTCGTGGTTACCCCTGCGAGAGCCAAAGGAGTTAAACTCATTCTTAGGGACTTTATTCGCCGAGAGGTAATCTCCAGCAGGGCCGTCATGCTTAATCGCGCCCGCTGGCGAAATATGGTCAGTTGTGATGGAGTCGCCAAGGAGCGCCAAAATACTCGCGCCCTTCACGTCTTCGATGGCATCGGGCGTTGTTGTCATACCTTCAAAATATGGCGGGTTACGCACGTAAGTTGACTTTGGCGCCCAGTTATATGTTTTACCGCCAGTGACTTTAATCTTCTGCCATTCCTTGTCGCCTTTAAAGACGTCTGCATAGCGTTCCGTAAACATTTTACGAGTGATGATTTTACGCACCACATCTGCGATTTCTTTGGATGTTGGCCAGATATCTTTGAGGTAAATTTCTTTTCCGTCCAAACCGACGCCGAGAGGATCACGGTCAAAGTCATGATGTAGAGACCCTGCAAGCGCGTAGGCAACAACAAGTGGCGGTGACGCCAAGAAATTTGCTTTAATATCGGGGCCGATGCGGCCTTCAAAGTTTCTGTTACCAGACAGAACTGAACAAGAGACGAGGTCGCCTTCGCTAATCGCGTCTGCAAGTTCAGGGGCTAGCGGACCAGAGTTACCAATACATGTCGTACAGCCGTAACCAACAACATCAAAGCCAAGTTGGTTAAGCTCTGCTTGGAGTTCTGATTTCTCAAGATATTCGCCAACAACTTGTGAGCCAGGCGCGAGGGATGTCTTGACCCAAGGCTTGACTGTTAAGCCAAGTGCGTTTGCTTTTTGCGCGACAAGACCCGCCGCCATCATAACAGAGGGGTTGGATGTATTTGTACACGAGGTAATCGCCGCGATAAAAACATCACCATGATCGACTTGATAATGCTTATCCTTAACTTGAACGGCGCTATCACCGATGGGTGTCTTTTTATACTCGTCGCGTAGAATTTTCGCGAAATGAACATTTGCGCCTTTAAGGTCAAAACGGTCTTGCGGACGTTTTGGTCCAGAGATCGCAGGCATAACAGTATCGACATCAAGAGAAATTGAATCTGTGAAGACAGGCGTAGAACCATCTCGCCATAGGCCTTGAGCCTTGGCATAGGCTTCGACCAATTCGATGCGCTGCTTGTCGCGGCCCGTCGCGTTTAGATACTTAAGCGTATCATCATCAACGGGGAAGAAACCACATGTCGCGCCGTATTCTGGTGCCATATTCGCAAGCGTCGCTTGATCTTCAAGAGAGAGATAATCAAGGCCTGGTCCGTAAAATTCAACGAACTTACCGACAACACCTTTAGCGCGGAGCATTTGAACAACACGTAGTACGAGGTCAGTCGCGGTCGCGCCTTCAGGCAGTTTGCCTTTAAGCTCAAAGCCAATAACTTCTGGGATAAGCATAGAAATGGGTTGGCCCAGCATCGCGGCTTCGGCTTCGATACCGCCAACACCCCAACCCAGAACGGAGAGACCATTGATCATTGTTGTATGCGAGTCTGTTCCAACAAGTGTATCTGGGAAGGCATATGTTTTGCCGCCTTCTGATTTCGTCCAAACAGTTTGCGCCAAGTTCTCAAGGTTCACTTGGTGACAAATGCCAGTTCCCGGAGGTACAACCGCAAAATTATCAAAGGCTTCTTGGCCCCATTTTAGAAAGTCATAGCGTTCGCCATTACGCTCATATTCGCGTTCAACGTTTTTCTTAAATGCTGTTTTAGTACCGTAATAATCCACCATAACAGAATGGTCGATCACAAGGTGAACTGGGTTGAGCGGGTTAATCGCATCGGCTTTGCCGCCAAGCTTGACCATGGCATCACGCATCGCGGCCAAATCAACAACAGCGGGAACGCCTGTAAAATCTTGCATCAAAACACGTGCGGGACGGTAAGCGATTTCATGCGTAGATGTCTTTGTCTTAAGCCAATCCGCAATCGCTTGGATGTCTTCTTTTTTAACGGTGTTACCATCTTCGTGGCGCAGTAAGTTTTCTAAAAGAACTTTCAGTGAGCGCGGTAGTTTAGAAATGCCTTTAAGGCCGTTTTTCTCGGCTATAGCCATATCATAATATGTGTATGTTCCTCCGCGAACTTTAATTTCGCGCTCGCAGTTAAAGCTATCAAGAGATGCCATGAGTATTCCTTGTTTAAAAAATCTATTATGAGTCTTATAACATCGGAGTTGGTTTGTTCAACGCCCTAATCTTGCGCTTGAAGAAAAATTGGACTTGGTAAAAATTGGACTTGGTAAGCCGCCAGTACACCACACCACACCACACGATGTAAGCGCGCTAAAGACACAAACATCATATTTATAAACCTGTCTGTATATTCACCTTAGGTTCATGTAGCGAATTCCATTTTGATTGGTACATCTTGTGGGGGAATGATGATCTGTTTATAATAAGAGAATAATGATGGATACTTCACAGTGGACACATATATTAACGCTAATGACCGTAACCGTCGTCGTTGATGGCCGGGTCTATAAAGAAGAAGTTGATACTTTCGTTGCAGAATCTATAAAACTTAAAGAAACAATCACTCCAAACATGATTTTCTCCAAAAAAATGGCATTTGATTGGTTTGTTGTCCATCGGGATGAAATTACAAAATGGTTTAAAGAGCCTGAAGCTCAAAAAAAAGTTTTAAGACATATACTTGCCTTAGGTGAGAACCCTAACCGCAAGAAGATACTCGCTGCGATGTATGCTATCGCAATTTCTGACGATAAATATCATAAGTCAGAATCTGACACGCTTTCCTTAGCCGCAAAGCATTGGTGCATTCCGCACCCTCATAAAGACTAATAAACGCAAAATAGCGTCTATAATACAGAGCTTAAGCCCCCTTCATTGATCCATGTTTCATAATGAAGGGAATTTGTGTGAGCGTGAAGAGGAGTGTTAAAGACATGCCTCCAAAGACTTTATAGTTTACCCAAAAGTTTTCACTGTAATTTCGCCAGACTATTTCGTTCATGATTGCCATTGCAAAGAAAAATAATCCCCAACGGATGGCCAGCGTATTCCATTTTATATCTGGTAGCTCAATCGCGTCGCCCATCATCATTTTGATAACGTTCTTTTTAAAAAATATACCGCCAATGACGCCAACACCAAAAAATGTGTTCACGATGGTAGGTTTCATAAAGAGGAATTTTTTATCTCCCGTGAGAAATGTCAAGCCTGCAAAAAATACAACAACGGATGTTGTGAGTATTAAGAGGGGCGATAAATATTTATATTTAAGCCAGCCATAGATAAGCGCGATTGTGGCTAATACAGCTAAAACACCTGCGGCCCAAACCATGGCATCATCAGGGTTGCTGCGTTTGAAATATTGAAAGGCGACAAAAAAAGCAATGAGAGGGCCGTATTCCAATAAGGCTTTATTCGGTTTTTTTGTTGCGGTCACAGTTTTTTGACGGTCTTGATTCATGTGTGTCTAACTTTCAATAACGGCGTCGGCCACACCTGAAAGCGCAGCCGCAAAAACAGGGGCAGAGAAGTTTTCGAGGTCTTCAATACGTTCGCCAATGCCGATAGCGTGAATGGGGAGCTTATGTTTATCCGCTAAGGCGACAAGAACGCCGCCTTTGGCCGTGCCGTCGAGTTTTGTCATAATCAAGCCTGTAACGCCGGCTGTTTCTTTAAACGCTTCGGTTTGCATGAGAGCGTTTTGACCAACAGTTGCGTCAAGCACGAGGATAGAATGATGGGGTGCGCTTGCATCTTGTTTTTTAATTACGCGAACAACCTTTGCCAATTCGTCCATTAATTCGGTTCTGTTTTGAAGGCGGCCAGCCGTATCAATCATCAGGACATCAACATTTTCTTGCTTAGCTTTTTCTATGGCGTCAAATACAAGACCCGCTGCGTCAGAGTTAAGCTTGCCTGAGACGATTTCCGCGCCAGCGCGTTCGCTCCATACCGTTAGCTGTTCTACCGCGGCAGCACGGAATGTATCGCCTGCTGCGATCATAACCTTTTTGCCCTCATCATTAAGCCGTTTTGCTATCTTTCCCAATGTTGTAGTTTTGCCGGAGCCGTTGACGCCAACGAATAAAATGATTTCTGGTTTTGCCCCCGTGAGTACAAGTGGCTTTTCAAGCGGAGTCAAAATGTCTGAGATCACATCGGCAAGGGCAATTTTGACTTCCATATCTGTGACTTGCTTGTCGAATTTATCTTTTGCGAGCAGGGCAGTCACTTTCGCAGCGGGGCCAACGCCAAAATCTGAGGTGATGAGAATATCTTCTAGGTCTTGAAGCGCGTCATCATCGAGTTTGCGTTTTGTGAAAACCGCAGAGACTTGTTCGCTCATGCGTTCTGTGGATTTCTTTAGCCCCTTGGAAACGCGCTCCATAAAGCCGCCTTCAGCTTGAATACGGGCTTGGGCTTCTTCTGCGCGTTTCTGCGCAAGTTGTGCCGCGATACGTTGATCTTCAGCGTCTTGTGTCGTCCTTATTTTTTCAGCTTCAGCGGCTTCGAGTGCCGCTTTTTCTGAGGCGTTTTTTTCAATTCTGGCAAGCTTTGCCGCGCGTTCAGTTTCGGCCTGTTGCTGTGCTAAGGCTTGGGCGTCTGCTTTAGCTTTAGCCTCGAGTGCTTCAGCTTCGATGCGCGCTTTAGCGTCTTCTTTTTGTTTGGCCTGAACGGCTGCGAGGTCAACAGCTGATTTAGCTTTCGCAGCTTTAAGAGCTTTCTTTTCTGCTGTTTTTCTGTCTGACTCAATTTGAGCTTTTTGAGCGGCGTCTTTTGCGGCCTGTACATCTGCGGCTTTTTTCTCCGCGTTAAGGCGTTCGGCTTCAGCGGCTTCAAATACTGCTTTTTCTTCTGCGATGCGTATCGCTTCAAGCTCATTGGCACGTTTCTCAGCCGCGAGTTTTTTGGCGGCTTCAACGTCTTTTAAAGCTTGGGCTTGAGCGACGGCTTTTTCTTCGGCTTCAATTTTTGTAGCCTCGGAATCGTCGGTAATAATGCCTTGCGCAGTATCATCCTGAACACGGGCAGACTTTAAGGCAGCGGCATTAATAGACGCCATACGGGCGGCCATCTCTTTATCTATAAGTTGCTGCTTGGCTGCGCGTTCTGCCGCTTCTTCGGCGAGCGTGTCATCCTTGGATTTAAAACCAAGTTTTGAAAGAAAACCACGCTTCTTTTTCTTATCGTCTGCCACTAAATTAGGTTCCCTATAGCGTGTTCATTATCAGAAGAGATTATCTTGATTTTGGCAAGGCTACCTGCTTTTGGCGGATTGTCCACCTTTACCAGTGTGAAATCAGGCAAGCGCCCCAGACCTGTTTCCTCAAAAAGTCCAACGTCAGTGTCTCCGGTGCGGGATTTTATATGCAAGGCTTTCATACGAGCACCTTCTTCGCGCAGTATTTTTGCCCGGGCTTTGATAGTTGCACCGTTCACGGGCGGTATTTTTGCCGCTGGTGTTCCTTCGCGGGCCGAGTAGGGAAAGACGTGAAGCCAGGCAATGCCGATGTTGGATATAATCGCGCGGGAGTTCTCAAACATCTCTTCTGTTTCCGTTGGGAAGCCCGCAATAATATCTGCGCCAAATGTAAATTCAGGCCGGGCGGCGCGGATTCGCGCGCAAAGCTCAATCGCATCTTCGCGCGTATGGCGGCGTTTCATGCGCTTTAAAATCATATTATCACCGGCTTGCAGAGATAAATGTAAGTAGGGCGTCATGCGCGCATTTGTGGTGAGTGTCTCAAATAAAGCGGGGTCTATTTCCGCCGGATCAATGGATGAGAGACGAAGTCTTGGCAGGTCTGGCACGAGTTTGAGAACGCGCCTGACTAAATCCCCAAGAGGCGGCGTGCCGGGCAAATCTCCACCCCAACTCGATAAATCCACGCCAGTTAAGACAACTTCCTTATAGCCTTGTTTAACGAGGTCTTTTACATGAGCAACGACTTCGCCCGCAGGTGTCGAGCGGGCTTGCCCGCGGCCATAAGGAATGATGCAAAATGTACAGCGGTGGTCACAACCGTTTTGAACTTGTAGGAATGCGCGCGTTCGGCTTTGTGATTTCTCTAATAATCTATTTGCTCCGCTAATTAACTGCGGCGCGGTTTCTGTCACCGACATGATGTCATTGACCTTAATAGGTTCGCCGCCAAGCAAAGTTTCAGGTTCAAAATTCACGGCTAGCATTTTCTCTGCATTACCCAGAACGCTGTCGACTTCGGGCATCTGTGCAAAAGACTTAGGATCAATCTGCGCGGCGCAGCCTGTGACTACGATATTGGCGTCTGGGTTATCTTTTTTGGCTTTGCGAATAGCGTAGCGAGATCCGCGCACAGCTTCATTGGTGACGGCGCAGGTGTTGATAATGACAGTATTTTTCAAACCAGAGTCTTGCGCATGAGCGCGCATCACATCGCTTTCATAAGCGTTCAGGCGGCAACCCAGTGTGATAACTTGCGCGTCTTTATCTGTCTTAATGTCAGTCGTGTTGGACATGGACGCTATGTGGTCTTTATTGGTGCGTGGGTCAAGACGAGCGGCGATAGAGCCGCTTAAATGATACCTTCGCTCTCGAGCTCAACAGGGCCAGTCATAATAACATGGTCATCGGACTCGCGCCATTCGATCACTAACATCCCGCCGTCAACTTCGACGTCAACTTTGCGCTCACTGCGTTTTTGACGCACCGCCGCTACAACAGCCGCGCAAGCGCCCGTCCCGCAAGCTTGCGTCATACCCACGCCGCGCTCCCACACTTTAAGACGTATTTTGTCTTTATTTTCAACAATGGCAAAGCCGACATTAACTTGCTCGGGGAAGAGGGGGTGAAATTCAATCATTGGCCCAACTTGCTCAGGTCTTGCTTTTTCAAAATCTTCAACGAAGAAGACACAATGAGGGTTGCCCATATTCACAACACCGGGGTTATGCAGAACGGGGTTATCTATTGGGCCGACTTTGACATCTGCATGGTGCGTATGCATGGCTTCTTTGAGCGGAATTTGTTGCCATTCTAATTTAGGCGGCCCCATATCAACAGCGACTTGTTTATCGCCAGCATCTGCGCAAAGCAGCAATCCTGCATTGGTCTCAAGGACCATAGAGTTTACATTTGCGTCGCGCATATAAAGCCAAGCGATGCAACGCGTGGCATTCCCGCAGGCATCAACTTGGAACCCTTGCTGATTCCAGATTTCCATAAACGCATCTGCACCAGCGGTTTTGGGGGCGCGTATAATAATAAGTTGATCTGCGCCTTTGTCTCCCATGACGGAAGATTTCGGTTCACAAATAGTTTTGACTTTTGCTTCGCCGATAACAAAACCAGGCGTCTCGCGCGCATCAAAAACCGCAAAGCGGTTGCCCGCGCCGTTCATAATTAAAAATCGCATCAGTTTAATCCCATAAGCCTGATATAATAAGCCTTATGCCTTATATAGGAAGTCTATTCCCGTTCCGCCAGCCAAGCTTTATACCGTTTGGTTTGCGCGCTTTGCTTAATTTGTTGTTTTATAGTTGAAACTAGAGGACTGGGCGCCGCCTTTGGCGATTTTCCGTCCCCCATTCTGTAGAGGTTCATTTTGGTCATCGCCATATTCGCGAGGCCTTTGAATAAATCATTTTTCCACGTCACAACGGGTAAGGGAACGTGTAACTTATTGCCAGCTTTCCAATCATTGGGAATGTTCGGGTTATACCCCATAGCGCGCGCGATGCCGATCATGGCCACGTCGCCCTCAGCGAGGGCGTTCTCTGCAGTGCTGCGTTTTGTGACGCCGCCCGTAACCATCAATGGCATATTCGCTGCTTGCCCAATGTCTTTAGCAAAATCTAAGAAATACATTTCGCGGTCAATTGTGCTTTGTGCGCGGCCATCACCGGACATGCCCATCATGGCAGCAGACTCGTAACTCCCGCCAGAGAGTTCAACAAAATCGATATGCTCACCGTTGAGCCAATCCACAACTTGTTTCGCGTCACTAATATCAAACCCACCGCGCTGAAAATCAGCGGAATTAAGTTTAACGGAAACGCCAAAGCTCGGGTCAACACGCGCGCGTATTTCGCGGACAACTTCGAGTAATAACCTTACGCGGTTCTCGAGCGGGCCGCCCCATTTATCTTCGCGTAAATTCGTCAGGGGCGATAAAAATTGTGCTAATAAATACCCATGAGCGGCATGAATTTCGACGCCGTCAAATCCGCAAAGCTCAGCAGCGTGGGCCGTATCGGCAAAGCGCTTAATAACGCCGAGGATTTCGTCCCCTGATAGAGCCCGCGCTGTTGCGAACATTTTCTCAGCAGGGCCTTCCATTGTGACTTTCGTGGCAGAGGCCGATACGGGTTCTGTGCCTTGGGTGGCATAAATCTGCCGGCCGGGGTGACTGATTTGCATATAAAGTTTCGCGCCGCCCGACTTACCGGCCTTAGCCCAAGTTTCGAAACGGTCTTTATTATCACCTTGCGCGAGGGTTTCAGCCCCTAAGTAAACCCCGCCGGGGCCGGTCATCGCATCGGGGGCGACCATAACGTTACCTGTTAAAATAATACCCGCTCCCCCGTTTGCCCACTTCTGATAAAGATTGACCAAAGCCTCCCCTGGAATTTGGCCAGGGTCTGCCATATTTTCTTCCATGGCGGCTTTGCAGAGACGGTTAGGAATCGTTTGTCCGTTAGGCAGGGTAAGGGGGGTAAAAATTTGGGACATGTATGGTCTCTTCTTATTAGACGTCTGTGTTAAACACCCTTACCGCTTTTGAAAAGCCCGAAAGAGTCCAAATAAGCTAATCAGAAGCCATGCTATTTCTATAATGAATGATGCGAGGTTAAAGCTAAACATAAGAGAAATTAAAATTAAGAGCGCGCCTACACCGTTGAGGGCAGAGTAGCGCCAATCTAAGACGGAGAGCTTTTCAAGTTGCAAAGCCAGATAAGCAAAGAGAATAATAGCAACGCCGCCTATGCCGAGTATATCGTAGAGAGTTATAGTCATTTTAAGCTCATTTTCTAATTAACTATGCACATTAAAGTCCCGCTTTATACCTGTGAGCTATGGCTCATATAAGGATTTATTTACCTTATCTCTTACCTCTTTTATAACTCCGTTCTGGTAAACAATCACGCAGTTGTATGATTACCGGAGTTGAAACGACATGGATGTAAAAACTAAACTATCACAGTTTTTCAGCAATAGCTCTGGAAACATAGCTATAATTTCAGCTGTATCTGTACCCGTTTTGCTTATGGTGGTTGGTGTTGCAGTATCAGTCAGTGATGCTCACAACAGAAAATCAACACTTCAAAGTCATGCTGATAATATGAGCCTGACAATGGCTAAGAAAAAATCTGAGCTGGAAGGCCAGAATGTTGCTGCCTACTTTAATCTTTATATGTCTAAGGAATTGCGAGCTAGCGAAACGTGCACGTTTGAAATAGAGAGCAACCCAGCGCAAGCAATGGTAAATTGCTCTGGAGATATGCCTTCATTTTTGTCCGGTGTATTGGATATGAAGACTGTACCGTATAGTGTTACTTCAACGGCGATAATGGATACCGAAAATATTTATGAAGTCGCATTTGTTTTTGACGTTTCAGATTCAATGCGGGGTGATGAAATAGAAGATCTAAAAAAATCATTATTAACCATAAGTGAATCAGCGTTATTTGATGCTCAGGATTCTCGGCTTAGCCTTATTCCTTTTGCAAATACGGTGCGTCTTGGTGATGATTTCCAAAGATTAGTTACGCCAGGGTCTGGTTTTGATGATGCAGGCGGAGTTTATAATGGTTGCTTTGATCGTGATGCAACAAATCCGAATGTTGATTTAAGGTCAAACCCAAGGTTTTCACTCGTTGTAAATACTATCAGCTCGGGCAGAGTTGTTTGTCCGCATGAAGAAATGACAGCTGTGTTTCATGAAGAGGCAGATGATTGGGTTGTTAAAGATGTTATAAATAACATAGAAACGTCTTTCGGAACTGGTTTATCAGATGCTTTAGTTTGGGGGTTTAGAAGTTTAGACCCTAACCTTCGCGGTCTTATGAGTCCAAGTCTGAAGTACCCGCTTGCATCAAATAGATCTTCGAAACATATCATTATGATGACAGATGGCCGACCTTATGACCGTCCATGGAGTGGTCCAGGTGGCGGAGCTGTCACTCAAAGACTATCCTTAGAGCGGTTTGAGGATGTGTGCTCAAAGTTGCCATTTGAAAGCAAGGATATCAGTTTTCACTTAATCAATTACAATAACAGAAAATTGACGAACGAGCACATTGAGGTTTTCAAAGGATGTGTGAGGGGTGAAGGTGAATTTCATGACGTCCAAAGCGGTAACCTTACTTCAGTCATAAGCGGGATAGCTGGTAAAATATCTGCTTTGCGTTTATCTCAATAAAGGGGCTGTCGCTTTAAGTGGTCTGTTTTAGGATATTCACGCGGCGCATAGTTAAGTTAATCCTGCCGCCTTTTGGGACCAGGGCACTTTCTCCGTAAAAAACTTTACTGACCCCGTGGTGACAAATACGGGCGTCACCTGCGAGAACAACGACGTCGCCTGAATAAAGCTTAAGACCTTTTGTGGCGCCGCCGCGTTTAGGACCGCCGATGCGAAACATGGCGGGATCGCCTAGGGAGACGGAAACAACAGGTGCGCGCAAATCGTGTTCGTCTAAATCGACATGCATGCCCATGCTAGTTTTTTCTTTGTGATACCAATTTATCAAGCAGGCTTCTGGTCTTGCGTCGTAACCCGTGACATCGTCCCAAAGCTTTAATAAAGCCTGCGGTATCGCGGGCCATGGGTTTCCATTTTTAGGGTGGGTGGTCTCATAACGATAACCCTTCTCTTTATCTGTTACCCATCCCAGCTTCCCAAAATTACTCATCACGACAGAAAGCGGTGTGCCCGTACGCGGCATGGTGGGTTGATAAAACGGTGCTTGCAAGGCGCCCGCTTTCACAGACGCGATAAGGGATTGCTGTTCGCTAGGTGAAAAATATAGCGGGTAATGCGCAAAGCCTGCGGGGAAATCATCCATGAGCCGTCTTACGAATTCGGTACTGCGTTGAACACAAAAAAGTGAGTCTTTTTTCTCAAAACCCTTGCATGCGTAAAAATCCCCCCCATATCCCAATCAACGGGAGCCTTAACGGGTAAACCCACATGTTTTGAATCACTTAGGGCACGTCTAAAAGTGCCCGTTAGAACGGAGAAAACCAATGTCGAAAGTTATCGGTATTGACCTTGGGACGACTAACTCATGCGTCGCAGTTATGGACGGTGGTAAAGCCCGGGTCATTGAAAATTCAGAAGGTGTTCGCACCACGCCCTCAGTTGTTGCCTTCACCGAAGATGGTGAGCGCCTAATCGGCCAAACGGCTCGCCGCCAAGCGGTGACAAACCCAGAGCATACATATTACGCGATTAAGCGCCTTATTGGCCGCGCGATGACAGATCCAGCCGTCAAAAAAGATGCAAAGATGGTTCCTTATGAAATCGTAAAAGGCAAAGGCGGCGACGCTTATGTAAAGAGTCGCGACGGCGCGGCGATGTCACCATCTGAGATTTCAGCGATGATTTTGACGAAGATGAAAGAAACAGCAGAAGACTTTTTAGGCTCTCCTGTCACACAAGCCGTTATCACGGTGCCTGCTTACTTTAATGATGCACAGCGTCAGGCAACAAAAGATGCCGGTAAAATTGCGGGCCTCGAAGTTCTACGGATTATCAACGAACCAACAGCTGCCGCGCTAGCTTACGGTATGAACAAGGAAGACGGTAAAACAATCGCTGTTTATGACCTTGGCGGTGGTACGTTTGATGTCTCAATTCTTGAAATTGGCGACGGTGTTTTTGAAGTGAAATCAACAAACGGCGATACATTCCTCGGCGGTGAAGATTTTGATATGCACATCGTTGAGCATTTCAATTCTGAGTTCAAAAAAGAAACAGGCATTGATTTGAAAGGCGATAAGCTCGCGCTTCAACGTCTTCGCGAAGAAGCTGAGAAGGCCAAAAAAGAACTATCAACAGCCTCCACTTATGAAGTGAATCTTCCGTTTATTACGGCAGACGCATCTGGCCCGAAACATTTAAATATGAAGCTCACGCGCGCTAAACTTGAAGGCCTTGTTGGTGATCTTATTAAGCGCACGATCGCGCCGTGTAAGAAAGCTCTCGCAGATGCTGGTCTTAAAGCCTCTGACATTGACGAAGTTGTTTTGGTCGGCGGTATGACACGTATGCCAGCTGTTCAAGAAGCTGTGACAAAGTTCTTCGGTAAAGAGCCACATAAAGGTGTGAATCCAGACGAAGTTGTTGCCATGGGCGCAGCTATCCAAGCGGGTGTTTTGCAGGGCGATGTTAAAGATGTTCTCTTGCTTGACGTTACGCCGTTATCCCTCGGTATCGAAACTGAAGGCGGCGTGTTTACACGCATGATCGACCGTAACACGACAATTCCGACGAAGAAATCTCAGGTCTATTCAACAGCGGCTGACAACCAAGCGGCTGTGACTATCCGTGTCTCCCAAGGTGAGCGCGAAATGGCGGCTGATAATAAACTTCTCGGTCAATTTGATTTGGTGGGTATCCCGCCCGCGCCGCGCGGCATGCCGCAAATTGAGGTTACATTTGACATTGATGCAAATGGTATTGTGAATGTCTCAGCCAAAGATAATGCGACGGGTAAAGAGCAACAAATCCGTATCCAAGCTTCAGGCGGTCTGTCTGATGCTGATATTGAGGCGATGGTTAAAGATGCCGAAGTCAATGCCGACGCGGATAAAGCGCGCCGTGAACTTGTCGAAGCTAAGAACCAAGCTGAACGCGATTCTCATAAAGCTGAGAGCGATCTGAAAGAACATGGCGAGGCACTTACTGATGAGCAAAAACAAGACGTCACGGACGCTGTTAAAGCGGTTCGCGAAGAAGCTGAAGGTGATAACGTAGAGGCTATCAATGAGAAAATTCAAACACTCACAGAAGCTGTCATGAAGATGGGTGAAGCGATTTACGCCAACCAATCAAGTGAAGCTGATGATGCAGGTTCGGACGCCTCTGATGAGGATGATGATGTTGTCGATGCAGAGTTTGAAGACGTCGAAGACGGCAAGGCGTAGCGCTAATAAGTTTTAAATCCCGGAATGAATTCACATTTCGGGATTTTATTAACTAAGCTATTAAGGATGGAAAATATTTTCCAGAGACATTGTTCTCATATAGAGACCTGTTCTCACATAATACTTCCCTTCAAGCGGGCTAACTTATGATAGATTTTGCACGTTTGAAAGACGCGGATGTTCGCTCGCACCCTTTTAAGTTTTTAACAACGGAAAATGTTATTTCCGACACTCAAGGCCAAAAGGTTCGGGGGGATTATCCAGATATTAAGCAAAGTGGTTATTTACCTTTGTCTAAATTGCAAGGCGGTCCCGCATTTAACGCTTTGATTAAGGATTTAAAATCAGCTGAATTGGCTGATATTTTGTCAGATAAATTGGGATTAGAATTACGTGATAAGCCGCGTATGATTACGGTTCGCAAACATTCTAAGCTCAAGGACGGGCGTATACATAATGATAGCCTGTCAAAAATTTGCACCTGTCTTATTTATTTAAATAAGGACTGGGACGATAAAGTGGGGGGCGCTATTCGCGCTCTAAATGGGGAGAAGGATATGGACGATTTTACGGCTGAAGTTTCCCCTCTGGCAGGCAATGTTTTTGCCTTCGCAAGATCGGCTACAAGTTGGCACGGTCACCCGCCTTTTAAAGGTGAACGCTACGTGATCCAAACAACGTTTTTGGTGAATGAAGCGGCTTTGGCGCGTAAAGAAAAACGTGGTAGTTTACAGATGCGTCTAAAGTCTTTTTTAGAGCGCAAGCGTATCATAAAAAAATAAGTTTGAAGATAGATTATGGCCAAACGTGATTATTATGAAATTCTAGGTGTCGATAAAGGCGCTGATGAAAAGACAATGAAATCAGCCTTTCGTAAGAAAGCTATGGACTGCCATCCCGACCGCCATCCAGACGACGCTGGCGCGGAAGCGCGGTTTAAAGAACTTAACGAAGCTTATGGTATTTTATCCGACAGCCAAAAACGGGCGGCTTATGACCGCGGGGGCCATAGCGCCTTTGAACAAGGCGGCATGGGCGGCGGTGCGGGCTTTCAAGATTTTGGTGATATCTTCTCTCAGATTTTCGGCGGCGCAGCTGGCGGCGGAGGCGGCGGCTTTGCGGATATGTTTGGCGGCGGGGGTGGCCGTGGCCAACAAGTTCAGCGCGGCTCCGATTTACGTTATGAAATGGAAATTAGTCTCGAAGAAGCTTTCGCGGGTAAAGACATTGATATCAAAGTGCCTATCGCCGAAGATTGCGATCGCTGTGAGGGTATAGGCGCAGAGCCAGGCGCATCTGTTGAAACGTGCGGGACATGCGGGGGCGCGGGACGCGTGCGTACGCAGCAAGGTTTTTTCACGATGGAACGTGCCTGTTCAACATGCGGCGGGCAGGGCGAATATGTCTCTAATCCGTGTAAACAATGTGACGGCCAAGGACAAACCCGTGTTCAAACAGAGCTTGATGTCTCTATCCCTGCGGGCGTCGAAGACGGTACTCGTATTCGCCTCTCTGGACAGGGTGACGCCGCGCCGCGCCGCGGCTCTACTGGTAACGATCAACGCGGCGATTTATATGTATTTGTCTCAGTCAAACCACATGACCTTTTTGAACGCGAAGGCCCGAACTTATTTTGTCATGCACCCGTGCCGATGACAGTGGCGGCCCTTGGCGGGGATATTGAAATCCCAACAATCGACGGCGGACGCTCCAAAATTAAAATTGCAGATGGTAGCCAGACTGGCAAAAGACTACGGCTGCGCGGCAAAGGCATGTCAGTGCTTCGTTCGTCACAGCGCGGCGATATGTATGTTGAGCTTGGCGTGGAAACACCCTCAAAACTAAATAAGCGCCAGCGCGAAATTCTCGAGGAATTTGCTGAAATTTCTGGTGATGAGAGCAGCCCTGAAAGTGCGAACTTCTTTAGCAAAGCAAAACGGTTCTGGGATGATCTTGTTTGATCCGTCTCTAACATGAATGCCAAACAAAAACGTTTAAGATTTGTCTTTGTCCTCTCAAGTTTAGCGACCGTTTACGGCGGTATATTAGCGTATCGTCTTTTGCATTACCAAGCGGATGTCGTATCGGACATTATAAAAATGGCGGTCGCGATATTTATTCTCACAGTTATAGCGTCTTACTTTTGGTGGAGCATTGTCAGGTGGAAATTAAGCGGCCCCAAAAGCGGCGCTTTGGCGGCGGTCTTAACAGCTATTTCAGTGATACCAGCGCCGACATTTATGGGGGCGTTTAAAGGCGTTTTCTTGGCAGATTACAATCTTATTGCCGGGGTGCAGGCAGGCCTAAAATATTCGCTCTCAACCTTTTCAGCCGCAGAAGCTTTGGCGTTACCGCTCTGCGCTATCGCGGGTTATGTGCTGGCGAGGTATTAGCGGGCTTCTGCTTGCTGCGAACTCAATAAAATACAGGCCTGCAGTCTCATTTTGAGAATACCGACGTCGTTAAACAGACCTCATCATTGATGCGGTTCACTGTAATCGATAATCAATCGATTGCGGGCTTACACGCCCATCACGCCCAATATCAAATACAGCACTGTCGTTATCGCGCCGCCAATCAGCGCATAAGGGATTTGTGTGCGGATGTGGTCGATGTGGTCATTGGCTGTGGCCATAGAGGTTATGATGGAGGTGTCAGACGTTGGGGAGCAATGATCGCCAAAGATGCCGCCGCCGAGCGCGGCGGCTATGGCGAGGCTCACATTCGTTTCCATGCCTTGTGCGAGCGGAACAGCAATGGCAATCATGATGGCAAAGGTGCCCCAACTTGTCCCTGTTGAGAACGCCACGAAACAGGCGACTAAGAATATCAGCGCAGGGACGAGGGCGGGGCTGATAAACTGCTTGGCTGTCTCGGCCACATAAAGCCCAGTGCCGAGGTCTTTACATAGGCTGCCAATGGCGAAAGCTAGAACCATTAAAATTGCGAGGGGC
>JALZWM010000088.1 GCA_023300105.1 Hellea sp. | reverse complement strand
GAGGCTCTACAAAGCGAAGGCTCTGACGCACTGGATCTTTCAGATATATTAGCCCGTCTTGAAAGCCTTGAAACAAAGGACACAATGGAATCTACATTGGAGCCTCGATTGACGCCCGCTGACCGCGAAGCTTTGCTTGCGGCATTAAAATCTGATCTGATGACGAATGAAAGCTTTGATAGCGGCGCGGCGCTTACGCCGCCAATTCAGCCTCTAAATGTCAATGTTCCAAACGCGCTGCCAACTTTTCCTAAAGCGGCCATCTTAGGTGCCTTGTTAGAGGCTGATCAATCGGGTTGGCTGAAACGGACATTGAATAAACGCATTACCGTGCAATCAGATGAAAATCCACGCTATTTGGTTAAGCTTATTGAGCTAGATTTAGAGGCAGGTCATATTTCTGACGCATTGATGAAATTTGATAAATTACCAGAAACTGCTAAAATGGCGGCCCAAGATTGGCGTGGCGCCTTTAAGGATAACAAATGACAAAATATGTGATTGCAGGTCTAGTGTTTTTAGCCGCGCTGGCCGCGCTCTTACTTTATATAGGTTCTGCACCTGAACTCGTTATTGGCTCAACGGCGGATAGCGGCTTTTTAAAATTCGAAACGCGTCAACTTCCGTGGCAATGGGCGATTGGATTTCTGACCTTTGCAGTAATGGTCTTAATTGGTCTGTGGTCTTTCCTTGGGTTTCTTTGGCGCTTGCCGCGCCGTGTTAAATCTGGTGTTGGTCTGCGCCGTCGTAACCAAGCTCTAGAAGCTATGGAAGAAGCGCTTATTGCAGGCGCAGAAGGTGATAAAAGCAAAGCGCGAAAGAAAGCACAAAAAGCCCGCGCCCTCATTGCTAGTCCCGACCTTGGCCGTATGGTCAGCGCGCAAGCTGCCGAAGCTTGTGGTGATAACGAAGAAGCCATGGCGCAATACTCCGCTATGCTTGAATCCAAGAGAACGCTTGCGACGGGTCAGCGCGGCCTTGCACAACAACACTTGGCCAGCGGAGATTTATCAAGCGCGATAGACCATGCAAGCCGCGCTTATAGTGAGAATAAAAACGCTGCTTGGGCTTTTGAGACTTTGTTCCAAGCGCAAGTGTCTGACCACCAATGGGCAGCCGCGATTGAAACGCTAGAACTTGGCGAGAAACGTAAACATATTGAGCGCGATGTCGCTCGCCGCCGCCGCGCGGTTCTGCAAACGGCTGAAGCTGACCGTCTTAGCGACGGGGGGCAAATGGATGCCGCTTTAGATATTGCCGTTACTGCGGCGCAAGACGCACCAGAGTTTGCGCCCGCTGTCGGCCTTGCGGCGAAATTATTAGAGCAAACAGGCGGCCTTAAAAAAGCGGCGCAATTAATTGAGAAAGCTTGGGCGAAGGCCCCGCATCCCGCGCTCGCGCTCGCTTACCGTGACCTCACCGTTAAAGACACGCCCAAAGCCAAAGCAAAACACCTGCGCAATCTCTACAAAGCCAACTCCACACATCGCGAAACGATTTTACTCCAAATCGAAGAAGCTCTCGCCTCAGATGATGCTTTGACCGCATGGTCGGCGCTCTCGCCTATGGTCACGAAGGGCACGCCAAGTGCGCGCCTGTGTACTTTGGCGGCGCAAGCTGAAACCATGCTCAACAATCAACAAGACGCGCGTATCTGGATGGAACGTGCCGCAACCGCCCCCGCCGAAGCGGACTGGTCTGACCTTGACCCCGAAGGTGAGGCCTTTGATTACACAGATCAAGACTGGCGGCGTCTGGTCTTCTCTTATGGCAAAGAAGGGGAGCTTATCCATCCGCGCTATGAACGCGGCGCCGCGCGGCGAAAACCCATCACCGTAAAATCATCAGAAACCGTAACGCCAAAAGCCTCCAACAAACTCGGCGACGTCGATACGGATAATCTGGCGGGCCGTCTCGACAACTTACTGGATAAGTCTGAGGGGTAGAGGGCTAAGGGCAGTGTGATGGACGGCTTATTACAACCATTCATCCCGGCGAAAGTCGGGGGCAGCTCTTAGATTGTCGAATGCATGAATATGTAGATGATAGGCCCCGTTGTACAACGGGGTGAACGGGTGGGATATTTAGGACTTAAACACCCATGCACTGTCACACCGCTGCAAGTCGCAGACTTGCCCGGTGCCCATGCCTTGTAGTCAAAACATATTAAAAAATTCAGACATGGATACCGGGCGGCTCTTTCAGAGCCGCGTCGGTAAGACCTTCGTGAAGGTTATTTCAACCTATAAATTTATGAGCATTTCGCGGCGCCCATTATGGGGCCTATGTTTTCGTCTAAGGTTTGGACGAGCACGGCACATGTTTCGCCTTTGCCGATTTTGGGCAAGATGAATTCTGAGGAGTCTGGTCCTGTGCTACCAAGGACAATAGCCTCTAAAACGATGTTTTCTCCAGAGAGCTGACGGCCTTTATTCTCGCCGCCTTTCACATCGGTGTCGTGATGTTCTAGCAGTCGCACAAATAATATATCTGCTTTATCCGCGCTGGGGCCGACGGTGATTTTCTGATTGGCGATTTGCACAGCCAAGGAGAGCGCGGGGGCGCCACTTAACATATCATTGACAGTAGAGGGGCGGCTGCCGACGCCTTCGAAATTTCCATTGACGACCGCTTGCGGTGTATAGGATGCGTTCTTGCCACGTAGTGAACGGTTGTAAGATCTTTGGCGTTGGGTGAAGGCTTTCTTGGAATAGGGGTCTTTCCACTTAGAGCCGTGATGCACTAGCTGATCCCAATAATCGACATGCCATTCCATGGTCAGTACATTATCGCGCTGGGCTAATTTTGAGAAAAGGGCTTCCGCGGCGGGGCATGAAGAACAGCCTTGTGATGTAAAGAGTTCTGCGACAACAAGCTGATTAGCAGGCGCTGAAACTGTAGCTGCGCTTGCCGTGTTTTCTACAAGCTGGGCGTTGGCTGAATTATTTCCGCACGCTGTTAGTAAAAGCGCGAAGACGGATATAGCTGATAATAACTTCATAAAAACTCCTGTAATGTGAAGTCTCATTGTGGACGCCTGTAAGCAAATCTATTTTCCGTGATAAAATCGTGAACGCCGCGCGAGTTACGGCGTGTTCGAAATTTTACGCGATAACTTGATTTAACTATTCGGATGAGCTTAGGCTTGTTAAAGATGACGCAAGATAAGTTGAAAGAGGTTATTTATGACGCCTGATTACGCAAGCCAGTTTAGAGCCCATATAGGGAAAGAGTTTAAGCTCGCGGCCTGTCCCACGCGCGTCGATATATTTGGCAATAAGAAAGCCGCCAAAGCCGTCATTAAAGAGAGCGCCCGCGCAATCGCGCCGCTTGCGCATCGTCTCTACGGCGAGGCTAACCGGTCTGTTTTAATCGTCTTGCAAGGTATGGATACAAGCGGCAAAGACGGTACGACCGCGGCTATTTTTCACCGCACCCCACCGCTAAATGTGAATGTCGCAAGTTTCAAAGCGCCGAGTAAAGTTGAGCTTTCTCATGATTATCTCTGGCGCATCCATGATGTCTGTCCGCGTAAGGGCCAAATGACGGTCTTTAACCGATCTCATTATGAAGATGTTCTTGTGGTGAAAGTTCGCGGTTTTGCGAGCGCTGATAAAATTGAGCAACGCTACGAGCAGATAAATAATTTCGAAAAACATCTCTCGGAAAACGGGACGACAGTTTTGAAATTCATGCTCCATATTTCTAAGGAAACACAGGGCGTGCGCTTGCAAGAACGGCTTGATATACCGCGTAAGCGTTGGAAGTTTAATCCAGGTGATTTGGATGACCGTAAGCTCTGGCCTGACTTTATGCAGGCTTATGAAACCATGGTACAACGCACCAGCACAGAACACGCCCCGTGGCACATCATACCGTCCGATTCGCGCAGCACGCGCGGCGCAATCATTACTGCGATTGTGAAAGAGACTTTAGAGGCGATGAATCCGCAATATCCTGACCCCGGCTACCGCCCTGCAGATTTCGATATAGCTTAGCATTGCGCATTCGGCAAAAAATTTGGACATTTATACGCGGAGTTTTAGCCGTATTTTTAGCCGTGAATATTTATGCTTTTGCGCTAGGGGTTTTCCCTATTCCTGGAACCATCTTGATGATGCAACGGAATTTATCTGGCGAAGACATCAAACGCGATTGGACACGGATATCTGATATATCGCCCTACATGATTCAGGCCGTTATGGCGGGTGAGGACGGTCGTTTTTGTGAACACACGGGCATAGACTGGAAAGCGATAAAGCAAGCGATGAGCGATAATGAAACGCGCGCGCGGCGGCGAGGCGGCTCTACGATTACGCAGCAAACGGCCAAGAATGTATTCTTTTGGAATGGTGGGGGATTGCTGCGAAAAGCAGGCGAGGCATGGTTTGCAAGTTTGATTGATTTTACGTGGGGTAAAACGCGCGTTATGGAAATGTACTTGAATGTCGCCGAATGGGGCGACGGTATTTTCGGCGTTGAATCCGCGGCGCAGACTCGCTTTGGGAAATCCGCGAAAGATCTAACAAAACGTGAGGCGGCGCTTTTAGCGTCTGTTTTACCGAGTCCGAATAAATGGCGATTAGACCCGCCAACAGATTATGTCACGCGGCGAGCCTCCGTGCTTCAAAAGCGGATGGCGGTTATCAGAAGCAGTCATTACGCGAAATGTGTGAGCGGTCAAAAGCAAGAGACTCTGCCGCGCCAAAAAACGCCAACACCTAAAACGTCAACACCTGCTACGCCGCCTTCTGCACCAAAAATTATCAAGCCTGAGACGCCTGCTCAAACTGAATCCTCACCTGAAACCTTACTTGATGAACCCCTCATAGAGGAAAGCTTCGTTGATGATATTGACTCAGAAATTATTCTTATCGATGAAGAAGATAGACGCGAGGAAAAAACAACGCAAATTAGGCCAGAGCTGTCTCTGGAAGATGTTTTGGAACGTGCTGAAAAAAGCTTACAGAAAGAAGCTGGGCAAACAGACGGCACTCAGGTCGAGGACTCAGAGGTCGTCCCCGAACCTTAAATTTAAAGCACCGCCAAAATAGCTTCGGCCAGTCTTGGGATGTTATCTGCATTGGCACCCGCGATATTCATACGGCCTGAATTCATCATATAAACCGCGTGTTCACTGCGAAGTCTCTCTGCCTGCTGCGGAGAGAGGGGCAGCGTTGAAAACATCCCGTTTTGATCTTTGACCGCGCGCGACATCGCTTCGCCGCCTTGCACGTTAAACGCTTCTGAGAGAAGCAAACGTAAATCACGCATACGGCCGCGCATATCATCAAGCTCGCCTTCCCAAACTTTGCGAAGGCTTTCGTCACGCAAAATACGCGTGACAATCGCCGCGCCGTGATCAGGCGGCATAGAAATGATTTTGCGCTGTATAGCGCCGAATTGACTCTTGGCGATATCGGCTTTTTCTGATGTTTGCGTAATGGCGGCAATAAATCCTGTGCGTTCGCGGTAGAGCGCAAAATTCTTTGAGCAACTTCCTGCAAGCAAGACTTCAGGCAAAATTTCAATCAGCTTAAGCAGGCCATAAGAGTCTTCAGCCTTACCACGGCCTAGGCCAAAATAAGCAAGGTCGACATATGGGAATAATCCGCGCTCTAACATAAAGGGCGCAAGACGGTCCCATTGCGCGCTAGAGAGGTCAGCGCCTGTTGGGTTATGACAACAGCCATGGAGTAGAACAATATCGCCGCGCTTGGCATTTTGATCTAGATAATCGAGCATCTCTTCGAAATCGACGCCGAGGGTCTCGCGGTTATAATAAGGGTAACTCCCCATTTTTAATCCCGCACTGGATATTAAAGGAATGTGGTTCGCCCACGTCGGGGTAGACGCCCAGACTGTGGCGTCAGGCGCAACGACTTTTAAAAGCTCAGCCCCAAGGCGTAGCGCGCCAGAGCCGCCCGCCGTTTGAGACGCGCCAACACGGCCTTCGGTAATGACAGGATGATCAGCGCCCAGAATAAGGGACAGCATATCATCGCAGTAATTTTGATTGCCCGTTGTCCCGACATAGGTTTTGGTTGTTTCTTCGCGGCACCACATTTCCTCAGCCATTTTGACGGATTTTAAAATTACCGTTTCTCCTGTGTCGTCTTTATAAACGCCGACGCCGAGATCAATTTTATGTTCGCGCGTGTCCGCTTTGCATTTCTGCATGATTTCGATGATGGCATCGTTAGGACGGGGTTCAAGGGTCTCAAACATAATTGGCTCGCAGGACTTAAAGAGGCTCAAAATTAGAGGGATGGCCTAGCGCAATGCGGGCGTAATGAAAAGCAAGAAAAGCGGCTTTAATCTATGACTCTCTAATCTATGATTTTTTAATCTATGACGCTCTAATCTATAATTCTGGCTTCTTCGACCAACATGATCGGTACACCCTCGCGGATAGGATAGGCGAGTTTAGCTTTTTTACTAATCAGCTCATGCGTCTCTGAATTATAAGTCAGGGGTGCGCGGCTTTTGGGACACACCAAGATGCCAAGCATTTTCGGATCAATAACATTCTCAGCTGACATATTATTCTCTATTGTGTAGGTTCGGAGCCAGACTGGTCCGTATTTTTACCTGCGTAAAGATGCATCAAGCCAATTAATAACCGCCGTCTGTCATCTGTTGTTTCTGCTTCGATGAGCGATTGCTTATCCTCAGCTTCGAACGGGCTTATCATGGCGGCTTGGTTTATAAGAATTGGTAAGGGAATTTCCGCGAGGTTGTCCCAATCAATATTTACGTTCAGGGTTTTCGCAAGCGCCTTCATGGCCACTGTTAACGCGGCGCGATCACTGCGGCCCGACTCGGATAAGGCCTCAGATGTTTGACTGGCATTATGAATGTCGGCATCGACCTCAAAACCCTCAAAGCTAATTAGCGCCTGACGATAAGGTGTTTTCACATCCGCTTCGCCTGTAATACGGAACCTCTTCAACCCTTTAAGCACAAGCATATACCGCCCGTCATTCAGTTCGGCAAATTGCGTAATCCGTCCTATTCCGCCAATTTCGGCGACGTCATCGCCAGTCTTCGTTTTCTTTTGTACCATCCCAATAAGGCGGTCGCCCTTGAGGGCATCATCAATCATATTGAGGTAGCGCGGTTCAAAAATATTGAGCGGTAAATCGCAAGCAGGTAAAAGCACAGTTCCGCTAAGCGGAAAGATAGCGATTTGCTTGGGCTGCGTTCTGCGGGTCAATGATTTGTAATGTGCGCTCATATACTTATATACGCAGTTCTATGCGAAAAGGATGGAGGATAATTGCCGACGTCCGTGCACCGAAATTTCGGACGTTGGCCCTTCGGCTTCGAATATGGTGAGTAAGAATAAACGCGCGGCTTCTTTTTTATGGGCGCGGTTTTTGGCGATAGAATAAAGAAGGTGCTCAACCGCTTCGCCGTTACGTCCAGACGTTGCCAAGGCTTTGGCCAGTTTAAGGCGGGCGTCCAAATCATCGGGGGCCGCCTTAACAGCCGCGACAAGTTCAGCCGCCGCGTCAGGTTCTGGCGTAGGTTCTGCGGCAATGGTGAGTTGTGAGCGCACAGCTGTTATTTCTGGGTGATTGGCAATTGAGGCATCCGCATTGGCAATTAAATCCGCCGCGCCGACTTCATTACCGCTCTCAATATAAATGCGGGCAAGACCTGCCATAGCGCCGGGGTTTACGGGATCGAGTGTCAAAGCTTGCGCGTAATCTTGCGCCGCGCCGCCGGGGTCACCCGCCGCGAGGCTATCTTTAGCGCGCGCAACAAGGTCTGCCGCTTCCGCGATAGGATCAGAAGCGCCGCTGAGACGTCCAATGAATTTATTAAGTTCGGACTCGGGCTGTCCGCCTTGAAACCCATCAACGGGCTTGCCGTCTTTAAACGCGTAAACAGCGGGAATTGAGCGCACGCCGAGTTGGCCCGCAACACCTGGATTGTCATCAATATTAATTTTGACCATTTTGACCGCGCCTTTGGCCCCAAGGACTGCACGCTCGAGGGCTGGCATAAGCTGTTTACATGGGCCGCACCACGGGGCCCAGAAATC
>JALZWM010000087.1 GCA_023300105.1 Hellea sp. | reverse complement strand
CATTCTGTTGTCAGGATAAGACCTGCAACTGAGGCTGCGTCCATAAGGGCTGTGCGAACAACTTTGACGGGGTCGATGATGCCTTTTTTGACCAAGTCGTCATATTTGTCGTTTTGTGCGTCATAGCCGTAATTGGCTTTGTTTTCCGCCAAACAAGTTCGCCCGTAGGGCTTCGCCATTTATTGCGGGAGCATATGAAAAGAATGTTCATGGCTATGCTTTTAGTTTCACCCAAATATGGTCATTAATAATTTTACCGCCTTTAATCACGGCGTTTTTTCGAACGCTTTCCTCATAGTATCCATTCTTCTCGAGGACTCGCATTGACGATTTATTGAAATCAAAAACGCCAGCGACGATACGGACAATATCAAAATTGGCAAATGTGTAGTCGGTCATTTTTTTGACGGCTTGCGTTGCCAGTCCTTTGCCCCAAAAGTCTTGTGAAATGAAATATCCGATTTCGGCATTCAGCCGAAAAACGTCTTCCTTTATGGTAATGCCAATTTCGCCTGCGACCTCATCATTCCAATAAATTAGAAACCGCTCATGGGGGTCTTTTCCAATTTGCTCTTTGATAAATTCAAGCGCATCTTTTTCGGTGTAGGGATTAGGCGTCTTGTCATACCCATTGTTCAATATTTCAGGCACGTTTTTGAGCGTTGCAAATTTCTCTGCAAGGTCCAAACGGTGGGGTTTAAATGTCATCATTTTTGGCTCCAGTTCCTGATAATATTTTAGTTACAAAAAAGCCGCCCTCTATTTCTAGGGGCGGCTTTCTCAAACCTATAGAATGGTTTGGTATGAATTAAATCGCGTAGCGATTTACATCATGCCGCCCATTCCTCCCATTCCGCCCATGTCAGGCATTGCTGGGCCGCCGCTGTCGCCTTTTGGCGCTTCGACGATTGCACATTCTGTTGTCAGGATAAGACCTGCAACTGAGGCCGCGTCCATAAGGGCTGTGCGAACAACTTTGACGGGGTCGATGATGCCTTTTTTGACCATGTCGCCATATTTGTCGTTTTGTGCGTCATAGCCGTAATTGGCTTTGTTTTCCGCAATGATGTTGCCAACAACAACAGCGCCTTCGACGCCGGCGTTATCCGCGATTTGACGCGCTGGATATTGAAGCGCCGCTTTGACGATTTCGATACCTGCATTTTCATCATCATTTGCGCCTTTGATGTCAATGAAACGAGACGCACGTAGAAGCGCAGTACCGCCGCCTGGGACGATGCCTTCTTCAACAGCCGCGCGTGTCGCGTTAAGCGCGTCATCGACGCGGTCTTTGCGTTCTTTAACTTCGATCTCAGTAGAGCCGCCGACTTTGATAACTGCCACGCCGCCTGCGAGTTTCGCAAGACGCTCTTGGAGCTTCTCTTTGTCGTAGTCAGATGTTGTCGTCTCAGCCTGTGCGCGGATTTGCTCAACGCGGTCTTTGATGTCTTTCTTTTTGCCTTGGCCGTCCACGATGACAGTATCATCTTTGCTGATGTGAACATGCTTGGCTGTGCCGAGGTCTTTCAGAGTGACGTTTTCGAGTTTAATACCGAGGTCTTCTGAAATCACTGTGCCGTTTGTTAGGATAGCGATGTCTTGGAGCATCGCTTTACGGCGATCGCCAAAACCAGGCGCTTTAACAGCAGCAATTTTTAGGCCGCCGCGAAGTTTGTTCACTACAAGCGTAGCGAGAGCTTCGCCTTCAATGTCTTCAGCGATGATCAAAAGCGGCTTGCCCGTTTGGACAACAGCTTCGAGGATTGGCAGCATAGACTGTAGAGACGTCAGCTTGCCTTCGTTGAGAAGAATATAAGGGTCTTCAAGTTCGACCTTCATTTTTTCTGCATTTGTGATGAAGTAAGGGGACAGGTAACCACGGTCAAACTGCATGCCTTCAACGACTTCAAGTTCAGTTTCGGCAGTTTTGCCTTCTTCAACTGTGATGACGCCTTCATTACCGACTTTGCCCATAGCTTCAGCAATCATTTTGCCGATAGACGCTTCGCCGTTTGCTGAGATCGTGCCGACCTGTGCAATTTCAGACGACTTCGTGATTTTGTTGGCTTTCTTAAGTAGGTCGCCAGCAA
The DNA here is from genome assembly GCA_023300105.1 of Hellea sp. Taxonomy (GTDB): domain Bacteria; phylum Pseudomonadota; class Alphaproteobacteria; order Caulobacterales; family Maricaulaceae; genus Hellea. Next base: position 3,062 of record JALZWM010000087.1, on the reverse strand, counting down.
TTTCGCCTGCTGCTTTGTCGATGCCGCGCTTAAGGTCCATCGGGTTCATGCCAGCGGCAACGCGCTTGAGGCCTTCACGTACGATGGCTTGTGCGAGAACAGTAGCCGTTGTTGTACCGTCGCCCGCTTTGTCATTTGTTTTTGACGCAACTTCGCGGAGCATCATAGCGCCGAGGTTCTGGTAACGATCTTCGAGTTCGATTTCTTTCGCGACAGAAACGCCGTCTTTTGTTGTGCGAGGCGCACCGAAAGATTTCTCGATTACAACATTACGGCCCTTTGGACCCAGTGTTACTTTAACTGCGTTGGCGAGAATATCTACGCCTTCAAGCATTTTGGACCGTGCATCTGATCCGAATTTGACGTCTTTAGCCGCCATAGTAAAATCTCCTGTAGAGAATTAAGTGTTGGTTTTGTGTTCTTTGTCGGTGCTCGTCTTGTGCGTTTTCGCTACGCGAAAGCCACACTGGAATTGCGCCCGGGTGTCGAAATTATGTGCTTAATCGCTTAAGCGATTATTCCCATAATGTCCGACTCTTTCATGATGAGGAGGTCTTTGCCGTCAATCTTGACTTCAGTGCCGCCCCATTTGCCGAATAAGACGCGGTCGCCTTTTTTGACATCAAGTTCAGCATAATTGCCGTCTTCGTTACGTACGCCTGGGCCTACGGCAACGACTTTACCTTCAGAGGGTTTCTCTGTCGCTGTGTCAGGAATAATAATCCCGCCAGCTGTCTTAGTATCTTCTTTGACGCGTTCAACGACAACGCGGTCATGTAGAGGACGAAATTTCATAGTTCTCTCTTATGTTAGAGTGGGTGATGAGCTTTAGCACTCATAGTGTATGAGTGCTAGCAGGGAGCATGTAAGCCCCCCTCATCGACTCTTCAAGAGGCGTGAGATGAAATTTTGGAGATTCTTTTTAGGACTTTAACGTTATTGACATGTGACGCGTGTCATATTACACATATTTTGTTGTTAGAGTTAAGTTGAAGGATGCGCGAGATGAAAATATTAAATTTACTAAGGCTCCTCTATGGACATCATCAGTATCAAATCAAAAGCCCTCAAGCGTTTTCTCGAAAAGGGTGATGCGAAATTACTCCCCGCGCAACACGTTCCTAAAATTCAGGCCATCCTTACGGTCTTGCTTGAAGTTGAAACAATAAAAGAATTCATGGCCTATCCTTATGGACGGCCGCATACATTGAAAGGTGATAGAGACGGGTCTTATGCGATTTCCGTTTATGCAAATTGGCGAATAACCTTTTGGCACGACGTTGAGACGAATACGGTTCATATCCTCGATTATGAGGACTATCATTAAAGTACATGCCAGAGAATAATAAAACGATTAAAATAAATATGCAGCCTGCTCACCCTGGGGCGGTTATTCGGGAACTTATATTGCCTACTGATATTAAAATAGGCGAGGCGGCTAAGCAGCTAGGTGTGTCGCGGCAGTCTTTGGACGCCTTGCTTAATCAGCGCCGCTCATTGTCGCCCGCTATGGCGTTTAAGATTGAAACTGTTTTTGGCGGCACGGCGCGTTCGCTTCTGGCGATACAGACGAGGTATGACCTTTATAAAATTCATCAAAACCCATCTGCCGTTGTCGGTGGCTTAACACCCTACAGGCACAGCGCGTAATTACCCAAGCATGTTAAAAATGGGCCCGCCAAGGCTAAAGAGGGACTGTAGCCAGCTTATGATTAAGAGCGCCGCAATTGGTGAGAGGTCTAGTCCGCCAACTGCGGGTATAATCTTACGAAATGGGTCTAAGAGGGGGCGTGATATCTTTTGAACAATATCATAGATTTGAGCCATCATCGGATTGCGTAGGTTCACAATATTAAAGGCAATGAGCCAACTAAAGATGACTTCTGCAAAAATCACAAAAACTAAGAACCCTAAAATTGGCGCAATTAATTGATGGGAAATGGATTGTAAAAAACTCATGCTAATGTCTCTCTAGTCTTCACGACGTTGGGCTCTATGAAAGCCTATCATAGGCTACGTTAGGGAGTTAGGCCGCTAACAGCAATATCTCTTTTGTTCAAAATAAGGCAGTTTTTGGTCAAAGCCTCGCCACATTAGCCTTCTAAAGCTTTTTCATCAAAGTGTTAGAAAGGGTTGAGGTCATGCAGACAATGAGTTTAGTAAAAGACAAAGCATATTTATCGCGCCGGGCTGGAGCAAAAACTATGGCAAAGATTTTTTTGGTTGATGATGATGAGAACATTCTCACATCTGTTTCTATGTTCCTCGAGGGTGAGGGATATGAAGTCAGAAAATTCCATGACGGCGTCACAGCGCTAGAGGCGCTGAAAGCCAGCCCGCCAGACCTTGCCGTCTTCGATATCAAGATGCCGCGTATGGACGGCTTGGAGCTTTTGCGCCGTTTGCGCCAAACCTCAAACCTACCTGTAATCTTCCTGACATCCAAAGATGATGAATTTGACGAAGCTATCGGCCTCAACATGGGCGCGGATGATTACATTACCAAGCCTTTCTCACAACGCCTGTTGAATGAACGTATCAAAGCTGTGCTTCGCCGCGCCTCACTCACCTCGATTGAAATGCCTGTGCCGCATGAGGGCGATGATAAAGTTATCCGCCGCGGCAAACTCGTGCTCGACCCCAACCGCCATGCGTGTTCTTGGGACGGCAATCCTGTGCGCCTAACCGTCACAGAGTTTTTGATTTTGGAAAGCCTTGCGAAACGTCCCGGCTATGTGAAATCTCGCGATCAATTAATGGACGCTGCCTATGATGACCAGATTTATGTCGATGACCGTACGATTGATAGCCATATAAAACGATTACGCAAAAAGTTCCGCAAGACGGATAAGAGCTTTGATGGTATAGAGACTCTTTATGGGGTCGGATATAAATATCGAGAAGTCTAAAGCTTTGCTAATTGATACTCCCGAGAGGGGGGCCACGGGGCGGGTAAAGATTAAAAATCGGCGGGAAAACCCTCGTAGATTTTTGCTGACCTCTCGGCTTACGCGCAATATTTTTCTGTCTAATTTGATTGGGCTGTTAATTCTTGTGGCAGG
>JALZWM010000086.1 GCA_023300105.1 Hellea sp. | reverse complement strand
GTCCAAATGACGATTTCTTCTGAGAGGCGCGAGAGATGCGTCGAGCAAATTGTGGCCGCAGCAAGGGCTTCGAGCGCGAAGTCCCGCGCGGAAACAGCGTCGAGCGAATTGGCCATGGGCCGCGCAAAGCCGAGCTCTTTGGCGGTGGCTTTGCGGTCAATCGGGTAGGGCGTTCCTGCTAGGGCGGCTGCGCCGAGCGGGCTTTCATTCATACGTTTGCGGCAATCTTGGAAGCGCGAGCGGTCACGGGCAAACATTTCAAGATAGGCCATCATGTGATGTCCAAAGGTGACAGGTTGCGCGCTTTGTAAGTGTGTAAAGCCGGGCATGATTGTGTCTGCGTGCTGCTCGGCTTGCGCGAGGAGGGCGCGTTGAAGCTTGTCTAACTGCGCGTCGAATTGGTCGAGATGGTCACGCACCCATAGGCGGAAGTCTGTCGCGACTTGGTCATTGCGCGAGCGGCCTGTATGCAGACGTCCTGCGGCGTCACCGATTTTATCTCTCAGGCGGCTCTCGATATTGAGATGAATATCTTCAAGGTCACGCGACCATGGGAATGTGCCGTTGGCAATTTCTTCTTCAATCTCAGTTAGGCCTTTATGGATGGCCTTCATATCTTTTTTTGTAATGATAGCTTGTTTGGCAAGCATAGCAGAATGAGCTTTGGAACCGCGAATATCTTGGGCGGCTAAGTGTTTGTCAAAATCGATAGACACATTGATGGCTTGCATCAGCTCGCCCGGGGATGCGCTGAAGCGTCCACCCCACATCTGTTGGCCTTTTGAACTTTTTGCTTTAGGACTCTTCGCTTTAGGATTGGTCGCCATGAGTAAATCTTTCATATCACTGTCAAATGCCATCCGAGGGATGATTATATTAGGCTTTGCCGCATTATTGCTCGTTATTGTGCAATCCTGCTCACCGCCGAAATCAGCTTTAGACCTATTTGCTAAAGACAGCCTTAAAAAATTGACAGTTTTATCCTCGCCGCCTGCGCAACCTTCGGCGCAGTTTACTTTACTTGACGGCACAAAAATGCGGTTGTCTGATTATAAAGGTAAAGTGATTTTACTCAATGTCTGGGCAACATGGTGCGCGCCATGCATTGCTGAAATGCCAATGCTAGATGTTTTGCAAGCCGAAAAAGGTGGGTCTGATTTCGAAGTCGTCACAGTCAGCCTTGACCGTACAGCCGAAGAAGCCGTTATCTTTTTTAGAGATAATAAAATCGATAATTTGCAAGCTTGGCATGATGCCAGCTTTGGCCTGAGCGCTACGCTTCTCTTGCCGGGTCTACCAACGTCTGTCTTATATGATAGAAACGGTAGAGAGACAGCCCGTATTTCGGGAGAAGTTGATTGGACAAGTCCTGAGGCCTTGGCGTTAGTCGATCATTTAAGTAAGCTTTAAATATGACCCAAAGCCATGATATTCCGCCTAATACAGTTCGCGCTCATGTTGTTGAAGGCGTAGATATTATCACTGAATCCCATATACGCCCATCGCCACCGCGTCGTAACTGGATGGACGCTGTCCCAGAGGGGTATATTTACCGTTGTATTCCTCTTTTAGCAGCGAACACGATGGGATGGGAACTGCTCAATCCAGCAGATACAACCATGGTTTGGGACGGTGGGGACCGGATAGAGAATATAAAAATTGATTGCGAACAACGTGGGTTATTTACGGCGAGTTCTCATTTCGGTAGCGGTATCGCTACATGGTATGTGCCGTTCTTATTTAAAACTTCACCTGATTTAGGTCTTTATATTTGTGGGCCAGCAAATCACGAACACGAAGATGCAAGGCCTTTAGATGCTTTTGTGCGAACAGACTGGCTGCCATTTCCGTTTACAGTGAACTGGAAAATGAACCAAGCAAGCAGAGTTGTGACGTTCAAAAAGGGAGAACCCATCGCGCGTGTTATGCCTTTCCCATTGGCTTTAATTGATGAAACACAATTGGAAATCGTTGCGTTGTCTTCTGACCCTGGGTTTAAAGCTGAAGTCACCGAGTTTGGAAAAGCCCGTGCAGCTAATGTTGCAGTTCAAAGAGCAAACATTGTAAAAGCAGCGGCAACGGGTGAACTGCCGAGCCAAGAGGGAGTTTATAACGCACAATATGTAAAGGCTAAAGGTGAGGCTAAAGAGGGGCAAGCTCCGCATCAAACGATCTTCAAACCTAGCTCCCCCATAGATAAACGGTGATTATAGGAAAAGTTTGATAGCATTTCAACGGTGCGTCCATGCCCTAAATTAGGGGACGGCGGGGAGCACAGATATCTGCTGCGCCGCTCCAACTTGAAAGGTTTAAGTTTTAATAGATAAAACTAACTGTTTTCAGTTTTGCCATATAGGTCGAGGCAGAACCTATCTCCCCAGAAAATTTTACCAAAAGCTCTGGATGTAAGAGCGACATATTTAATATAAGCTGGGTTTTTTATGAGACTTAGAGATAAGCTAATGGGCGCATAAATAATTGCTTGAATAAAACCCGTACCCATGAAGTACAATACACCAAGGACGCCAGATAATCCGCGGTCTGCACATATGCGGGAGGGTGCTTGTCCATGGCCAAAATTACGTGCGCGAATATACCGTGTCGTTGCGCGGTTTATGGGAACAATTTCATAAGTTGTTGCGTCTGGCGACCACGCAACTTTTGTACCTTTTTGGCGTAGTCGGTCAAATAAGATATCGTCCTCGCCCCCTTTTTTGTTAAGTTGAGGGTCAAAAACAGGTGTTGGAAGCTGGCAAAGAGTTAAGTCCAAAAGACTTCCGCCCATACCTAACGTCTTATCTATTAAGCCTTCTTTTCCATCTGTAACTAATCTTGAAAAATATGGTGTCATATACGGGTTTCTTGGGTCTGCTGCGTTGGGCATACGCGCAATAGCGGGGGCAAAAACAATTCCAGCCTCGAATTTAGTCGATGTTTTAATAAGTGCAGAAAGCCAATTACTAGACGCTATCATATCGTCATCCAGAAAAGCGACAAACCGTGTCTTCACACATTCTATTCCTGCATTTCTGGCGTTAGACAAGCCAGAGGCCGCAACATGGACATAGGTTATTTGAAAAGGTGAAATCTTTGCTAAGTCATTGACTTGAGCGTACTCCTGCGGAGTTTTGTTATTATCTACGACTATAATTTCTACATACCGATTATCTATATTTTGTTTAAAAGCGCTCATTAATGCAGTTTTAAGGCCATCATGTCTGTTGAAAGTTGGAATAATGATACTTATTCCACTACGAATTTCTGCGACGTCCGTGTAATAGTCGGAGAGCTCCATGGAATGGACATTATTAACTCTCAAATTTCCTAACATTACAAACCCCACAATACACATGTGCCAACATCGAAATTCCTTCGACGTCAACTAAACAATATTCTCACGCTATACTAAGCAATATTTATGCCATTCAATCTGGCTGTATGCTTTCAATTAGAGTTTTTATTATTCATTTATTAAAAATGCTTTATATTTTTGAATTTAATGAGTTTTTTCTGAACCAGCTTTTAATACAGGTTCAACGGACATTGAAGATAATTGATACTATGAGATCAAACCCGGCAGCGCTCCACGTATGAAGTGCTACCGGGTTCTCATCCTACCAAAACGGGGGGTTTGGGTAGAATTCTTGTTAGCAAGATAAGATATATTTTTAAGTTGAACTGAAAGTGAACGAAGTTTCGTTAAAACGTTAATTTTTTTAAATTAAGCAGTCAGGGCGCTATTTAACGCCCGTGCTGCCGAAACCACCAGCGCCGCGTGCTGTCTCAGATAGATCTGATACAAGTTCAAAATCTGGTTGGGTAATCGGGGCAATCACCATTTGAGCAATACGTTCACCACGGTTTATCGTAAAAGCCTCTGCGCCGTGATTAATCAGGAGGACCTTCACTTCACCTCGGTAATCAGCATCAATCGTACCCGGTGTGTTCAGGCAGGTTATGCCGTGCTTATAGGCGAGGCCAGACCGCGGACGGATTTGAGCTTCATATCCGGCAGGCAGGGCCATCGCCATGCCGGTTGGTACAAGCGCGCGCGCGCCGGGTTCAAGAACCATCGGGACGTCAGAAGGCACAGCGGCTCTAAGGTCTGCGCCGGCGGCAAGGACTGTTTCATATTTTGGAAGTTCCAGATCACCAAAATGATCTAGTTTTTTAATCTCAACGCGTAATGCCATGTCGGGCCTTTATTATATCAACTTATTTAATAACCGCTGTTTCCTGAGATTCGGCGGTGGTGTCACTCAGTTTTGAGTATCCCTTAGTTTGAATAGCATTAGGGCTTAACTTAAATGCTCTGCAATTTTACGGGCGAGCTTACGCGCGGCATCAGTTTTGCTCAGGCGCGGCCAACTATCAGTTTCCGTCTCGGTGACAAGGATCATGCTATTATGATCTCCGCCCATGACATCGCCCGATACGTCATTAGCGATTATCCAGTCGCACCCTTTGCGTAGACGTTTTGCAGTGGCGTGTTTAATGACGTCATTCGTCTCAGCGGCAAAGCCGACAACAAGTTTGGGGCGTTTTTTGGACGCGCATAGGGTCTTTAAAATATCAGGATTTTCTTCAAGTTTGAGCGGCGGGACTTGTGTGCCGTCTTTTTTGATTTTCTTATCTGCACTCTTGGAGGGCCGCCAATCGGCAACGGCGGCGACGGAAACAAAAATGTCTGAGGGCAGGGCGTCTTCGCAAGCCTTGAGCATTTCACGGGCTGTTTCGACCTTCTTGAGCGTCACATTAGACGGCGGCGTAATTGAAACGGGGCCTGATACGAGAGTCACATCAGCGCCGAGTGTGGCTAGGGCGCTCGCAATCGCATAGCCTTGTTTGCCTGAACTGTGATTGGAGAGATAACGCACAGGGTCAATCGGCTCGCGCGTTGGCCCTGCGGTGATGAGGGCCTTTTTACCTGTAAGGGGCTTTGGGCCATTAAACCCGTCTAGGGTCGTATCGCCTGCAAGCGCGGCTTCGATGGCGTCGGCAATTGTTTCGGGCTCGCTCATGCGGCCTTCGCCAAATTCACCGCAGGCCATCGCGCCCGCGTCAGGGCCTATAAAGAGCGCGCCGTCTTTTTTAAGCTGCGCGACATTACGCTGGTTCGCCTCGGCGTCCCACATGCGTACGTTCATAGCAGGGGCGTAAAGCACGCGTTTATCTGTTGCGATTAGCGTGGTGGTGGCAAGGTCATTGGCAATACCGTGCGCGGCCTTGGCCATAATATCAGCCGTAGCGGGCGCGACGACAATCAGGTCAGCGGCGCGGGAGAGCTCGATATGGCCCATATCGGCCTCGTCCGTTAAGTCCCATAAATCGGAATAGACTTTATCACCTGAGAGCGCGCCCGCAGAAAGAGGCGTCACAAACTCAGTCCCGCCGCGCGTGAGTATAACCCGTGTGGCTATCCCGCGCTTTGCGAGGACGCGAATAAGAAACAGCGATTTATAAGCGGCAATGCCGCCACCGATAATGAGGAGTATGCGTTTGTCGGTCATTCGGATTAAGTAACTTGTTTTTTAATGGCTGTCATTCGCTATAATGCATTTGCCTTGATGGCTTTCATTTTATTGTCTATTGAATATTAATCATGAGACAACACCCGCTTCCTTCCGAGTTAAAATTTAAGCAGTCCGCCACAAATTTGAAATTCTTATTTCTTCCGATTTGGATTTTATATACAGGGGCTGGCGTTTGGATGGTATCCATAGGTGAGAGCGTAATTGTAGCTTTAATTTGTATAATCTTCGTTGGTATTTTGGGTATGCTTTATTGTTTGATGGGGTTGAAACACCCGACTACCTTGACCCTTAATGAGGAAGGGTTTGAACAAAAGGTAGCAAATAAAAGTTTAAAGTACAGTTGGCATGATGTTTCTGAATTTGATGCCGTTACCGTTAGTATTAGGTTAGCAAAATATGTTACCTTCACCCTATATTCAGATGAAGATGAAAAAGGGATTGAAATTTTAAAAAGTTTGTACAAGGGGAATAGCAGGGCTTTGATTAATCCCTCTGGCCTTCAAGCGAGTTACCTTGCCAACTTAATGAATTCTTTTCGTAGTCGAGCTTTGGGAAGCTAAAACTGCGCCGCGGCCCAGACGCCGCCTAAAGCTATTGCCGCGCCTGTGCCTATATAGGCAATGGGTTTCCACACGGTTTTCTTGATCGGGGTTTGAACGGTAGCAGCGGTGCCTTTAGATAAATCAACATCACCGTCAGCCCAAGCTTTGGCGAGGGCGGCAATGTTCTCTGTGGCATCAGGGAGGCGTTCTAAAGTTCTGCGGGCTTTATCGAAGCCAGAAAGTAAATCATTGAAACGGCCTTCGATGCCAAGCTCACGGCGCATAGAGCTTTCGACGATAGGACGGCTGATTTCCCACATGTCAAAATT
>JALZWM010000085.1 GCA_023300105.1 Hellea sp. | reverse complement strand
CGCAATATCGTAATCTTCGACAAAACTTTTAAGCGCCTGAACAATCGTGCCATCCGCCGCCATAGAAAAGCTCGACCCGTCAAAGACAAGCTCATCCTGCCCGCCAATCTGGTTGACGTAAATCAGCGGCAAGCCTTCATTATGAACCTTCTCGCCCAGCGCCTCGACGCGTTCCGAGAGCGCCGTGCGCCGCCAAGGCGAGCCATTAGGCGAGATTAAAATCTCAGCGCCCTGATCGGCCAAATGCGAGGCCACACCGGGCTGCCATAAATCTTCGCAAATCGGCAGGCCAATGGTAATGCCCTTAAACTCTATCGGCTCTGGCAAAGGGCCAGAGGTAAAAATTCGCGCTTCATCAAACACACCGTAATTAGGCAAATGGTGCTTGCGGCGTACATCGGTGATTTTCCCGCCGCGCATAAAGAGCGCAGCATTATAAAGTTTTCCGACCCCATTCTCGTCTTGCTCTAACCACGGTAGATTAAACACCACAGCGGGTCCGTCTTTGGTAAGTTTAGCAAACTCTTCCGCATGCACCTTACAATCCAAGACGGCTGAGGGCTTAAGCACCAAATCCTCCGCTGGATACCCGATTACAAATTGCTCAGGCAAAACAAGAATTTCCGCCCCGTCAGCGGTCGCCCGCGCATAAGCGGCTTTGGCCTTGTCCATATTTTTAGACAGCGCCCCAACATGGGCATTAAGTTGCGCCGAAGCGATTTTAAGAGTCTGAGTCATAGGTATGGTTTAGCGGGGGGTGGTGTGGGCGGCAAGCGGTTAGAGTAGACAATCTTAACTGGCAAGCAGAGCGCTACATGTTACAATACTTCCACTCCTTCTAAACAGTGTAGTAATTGAATTTAGAATGGACGCAAATAACCTCCCCCCCCAGTTCAGCTAAGGTTCATTAAAAATCCCTAGTATTGTGGTAATGATTCACCCTTTTGAATAACACACATTCGTCTGGGTTTTCCCTTACTGAAAGATATATATGACTAAACTATTCTCCATTGGCGGCGCTGTTAAAGTCTTGTCCTTAACGGCCGTTCTGGCTCTCTCTACAGCGATACCGGCTCATGCGGCCTCGACCTGTAAAGGCAAATCCAAGATTATGTGCGACAGCAATAACTCTTGTTCTTATGTGAAAGCGCATAAGCGTAAAGACGGCGCGAAGGTCAAAGCCTTTTGCCGCTCGAAACCGGGCAAGGCGACGTCGAGAACTGAAAGGTCGATGAAGAAGAAATCAAGCACTAAGAAAGCCTCTTTCTTGGATGATGACGACGATGATAAAACAACAACGCGCAAGCCAAGAACGTCGAAAAAGTCAAAAACGTCTAAGACATCAAAAGCGTCTAAGACTCCAACAACAGCGGCGGCTAGAAAAAAGGCAGCTGAGGCCAAAAAGGCTAAAGCAAAAAAGGCCAAGTCTTCTACAGCTAAAAAGTCTTCTACAGCTAAAAAGACTACATCTAAAAAGTCTTCTGTTAAAAAGACAACCGCTAAGAAAGCGCCTTCTAAGAAAAAAGCGATTAAGAAAAAGTCGCCTGCTAAGAAGAAAACAAGACCTAAGAAAAAGAAAGCAGCTAAGAAAAAATCATAGCCTTCTAGCTTTATCATTATTCGAAAAACGCGTCTTTAAGGCGCGTTTTTTTATGGGGGCATCTCCGCCATACCCCCTAGGCCTATCGCCCTCATCCGTATAAGCCGTTGCTATGAGCACATTATTCAAAGAAATTGATTACCGCGATACACCTATCGGGCCGATTAGTTTGCGACGCAGACGGTTAATGCAATTAGATATCGATGTATTTGAAATCATTCTAGGCGACGAGCACTTAATGTCGAGCCTCTTTACGGCCTCTGAAATCGCGTTATCCAAATTGGGTCTCGCTGATTTGAAAGGCGAAAATTTGGATATCGTTGTTGGCGGACTCGGCCTTGGCTATACGGCGGGGGCTGTGCTGGAGGATGACCGCGTTGGGTCTTTGATTGTCGTGGAGATGCTTGAGGCTGTTGTCGATTGGCACGCGGCGGGATACCTACCCCTTGATCCCCCGCTTAGCGATGATCCGCGTTGCCGCATTATCACCGATGACTTCTTTGCGCGCGCGCAGTCTAGTGATGGTTTTGACCCTAATATGCCAGGACGAAAATTTGATGCCATATTAATTGACATTGACCACACCCCAGACTGGCTTCTAGACGCCCGTAGCGGTAGTTTTTATAGTGAAGACGGATTGCGCCGCCTCTCGGCTCACCTTAAAGAGGGCGGCGTTATGGGGCTATGGTCAGACGCGCGTGAAGATGCCGCTTTCACCCAGCGCCTTGGCAATGTGTTTAGCAAAGCGCGGGCCGAGCCCGTCACCTTTAACAATCCCCTGCAAAACAAACCCTTTGTTCAAACGGTTTATCTCGCCCAAAATAAGTTTAAGTCATAGCCAAATATCGGCGCAGATCATGTGGCGTATTAATATTGTAGAACAGCCTTTCATCGGCCCAAGACACCTGCCGCGCCTGTGTTTCTCGCACTATGTACTTTAAGGAAACAGAGTTCTGCATATCTAAGCTTTGAAAAACTTTCGTAAGATCATCGAGGCGCCACCATGCAAAAGCTTGATGCATACCACCTGCGGCAACGGCAACGGCGCTTTCGCCTCCGTAAAGCCTTTCACATAAATCATGAGGTATATTCGGGGCGTCCACAGGCACAGTAAAGAAGCCTTCATTTGATGTCGTGTCTTTCAAGGTAGTGTCTTTCAGGGACCTCCAAACCGCATATAATGCGCCAACGGGTCCTGCTGGCCCATTATCAAGGTCAGCTATCACGGATACGGGCAAGCCATAATCATGCTCACCAGAAACAATAATTTCATTGGCTTGGGTTTTGAGCGCGTTGTAAACATGCAAGATAAGAGCGTCGCCGCGCACACGAAGCTGAGCTTTATCCGCTCCCATGCGTGAGCTTTTCCCGCCTGCAAGAATAACTGCTTTCACCGAGTTTCCTTTTTTAAGGGCAAAACACCCAATTAACATCATATTAACCCAATATTATGAATTGGCCTGATGCAAGGTTTTATTAACTAATATTATTTGAACATTATAAATCCCTTCACCTTATTAATAAGATGTATCCAAATATAGGGGGTGGATAAACTAGAGGATCTTAAATCGATCTCTAACAAAAGATTTCTACATTTTTTAAAAATCCCCCGCGACGGCTATAGACAGGCTATCCCTTCCAAGGGCATAGCCTGTCTATGTCTAAATTTTATACCCCAAAGACGGCAGCCGCCGTAATTATTGCGAACATGGTTGGTACGGGTGTCTTTACCTCACTGGGGTTTCAAGTCGCCGATATTCAATCTGTTTTTGCACTTATGATGCTTTGGATTATTGGCGGTATTGCGTCTCTCTGCGGCGCAGCAACTTATGCAGAATTAGGCGCGGCTCTGCCAAGGTCAGGCGGTGAATATAATTTCCTCGGACGTATCTATCACCCCGTTGCAGGTTTCATTTCAGGCTGGGTCTCGACTGTCATTGGATTTGCAGCCCCCATAGCGGCGGTATCACTTGCTTTCGGGAAATATACGACTGCCGCTCTGCCCGGAACTTATGGCCCTTGGATACAAAAATCTTTGGCCTGCGGCCTTGTCATTCTTGTAACCTATATTCATGGCCGAAACCGTAAAGCGAGCGGACAATTCCAATTTGGGTTTACGGCAATGAAAGTCATGTTGATTTTAATATTTTGCTTGGCCGCATTTGCATTTCATCAAAGCCCTCAAATCATTTCCCCTCTCCCCAAAGCTGGCGACTGGGACGTTATGACGAGCGCCGCATTTGGTGTCTCCCTCATATACGTCTCTTATGCTTATACAGGATGGAATGCGGCGACATATATTTCTGGCGAGCTTGAAAACCCACAAAAAGACCTGCCCAAAATACTCATCTTTGGAACGGGCCTTGTGATGGTGCTCTACGTTTTACTCAATTACGTTTTTCTTTATGCCGCGCCGATGTCCGAACTAGAAGGTCAGGTCGAGATTGGGTATATCGCCTCCACGCATATATTCGGAGAAACAGGCGGACGCATTGCTGGCGGTATGTTGTCACTATTATTGATTTCAACCGTCAGCGCTATGACACTCGCTGGCCCTCGAGCTTTGCAAGCCATCGGGGAAGATTTCAAAGCGCTTAAATTTCTTGGCAAAGTCAATAAAGACGGGATCCCGAGAAACGCCATTTATTTCCAATCCAGCGTCGCTTTGATTTACATTCTAACATCTAGCTTTAAAACCATCGTTGTTTTCGCAGGCGCCATGTTAGCCTTTAATAGCTTCCTCGCCATACTAGGCGTCTTCGTTCTGAGATATAGAGAACCGGATTTATACCGCCCATACAAAACATGGGGTTACCCCATCGTCCCCCTCGTCTACTTGACGATCACAGGTTTTATGCTGGCATTCGTTGTCATTCATGAACCTCACAAAGCCATTTTCGGATTATGTGTCATTCTTTTTGGGATTGTTTTTTACGCGGCTTCAAAGAAGTTAAACCACTAATGTCACCCTTTAAAAGGTACAATAAGTCCATCACGGACCGTCAACACACGGTCCATATATTTTACGAGTTCCATATTATGCGTAGCAACCAAAGCTGAAACACCCTCGAGCCGCGTTAAATCGAATAAGCTTTGAAACACATTTCCCGATGTAGCGGGATCAAGATTTCCCGTAGGCTCGTCAGCTAATAAGACTTGTGGTTTATTGGCTATGGCCCGCGCAATAGCGACGCGCTGTTGTTCACCGCCAGACATTTGGCTAGGTTTATGATGACCACGTTCAGACAAACCCATAATTCCAATGAGTCGGCGGGATTCAACGTCTGCCGTCTCATGCGGCACGCCTGCAATCATCTGCGGAATAGAGACATTATCAATCGCTGAGAACTCTTTTTGTAAATGATGGAATTGATAAACAACACCAATCGTTTCTCGGCGAATTGCCGTGCGTTCATCGTCAGCTAATTTCAAGCACTCACGACCATTGATAAAGACGTCTCCAGCATTCGGCCTCTCGAGTAGTCCTGCCGCATGGAGTAATGTTGACTTGCCTGAACCAGATGGCCCAATAAGCCCAACCATTTCGCCGGGGTAAATATCAATATCTGCACCTGTTAAAACGTGGAGCGTTTTAGCTCCAGACTTATAAGACCTGTGCAGATTACGAACAGAGAGGATGGGGCGTCCAGAATTCATGTCGCTACTCATATCTCAGGGCGTCGACAGGATCGACTTTAGAAGCGGTAAGCGCCGGTAAGAATGTAGCTGCCGCTGATATTAGGAAACCCCAAAATGCGACGCCAAAGACTTCAGACCAAACGATCTTTGCGGGAATACCACCAGACATGCCGTAGACATCAGCCGGAAATAATTCGGCTCCCGTAACAGTTTCGATAATCCATTGAACGCCGCCAATATTTACACAAAACAAAATACCAAAGACAAGCCCTGCAAATGTTCCAAGTATGCCAACCATGGCGCCGCACATAAAGAAGATACGTAGTATACCGCTTTGAGTAGCACCAATCGTTCGCAGAATAGCGATATCCTTCGATTTGTTTTTAACCAACATAATCATGGAGGCTAAAACAGGAAAAGCGGCGATAATAACCACAATCATAAAAATGAACCGCATTGCGATTTGTTCTGTTCGAAGTGCCGTTGCTGTCGTGGCGTTTCTATCCTTCCATGTCGATAGAAAAACGGGCTCATTGGAGGCCTCAGACACAAGATCTCGCATTTGGTCTAAGGCATCGGGATTCTCTAATCTCAGTTGTATTTCGCCCGTAACTTGCCCGCCTTCAAAAAGTTGAGTCGCTTGATCAAAGGACATGTAGATATAAGTTTGGTCTGTTACGTATAAACCCACCTCAAATATCGCACCGATAGTGTAAACTTTCTTTACCGGCACAGGACCTGTAATCGTTTGGCGAGTACGGGGTGAAAACACCAATAACCTGTCACCGACAGTCAAGCCTAGTCCATTAGCGAGTACGCCGCCGATAGCGATTTGATTTTCAGAGCCCCTACCTTGACCAAAAAACTCTAAGCTTCCAAGTTGGACGCTATTTGCAATAAGATCATAATTTTGAAGGTTACTTGGACTAATGCCAATAACTTGTGCCAGAGCAAATTGTCCATTTGCCTGAACGCCCGTATAATTTTGCGTAAACTGGAAGGCTTCATCAACGCCTTCAACCGCCGCTAGACGTTGCTCTAATTGCTCAACACTTTCTGGTGTCGGTTTAGGCGAACTAGATGCCACATACATATGCCCTTCGGACCCCACTGTTAAGCGGATCATGTCAGAGCGAAACCCATTCATAATAGACATTATTATAATCATCGCCGCGATAGCAAGCATGATACAGGTAAAGGAAATGCCGGCAATCAAGCCTACGCCGCCTTGGGTTTTCTTGGCGCGCAAATACCGCATAGCAATCATACGCTCTACGGCGCCAAATGGCTTATTTTGGCCGCCTGCGAAGGCCTGTATGTCAGAAGGTTTATTCACCTATCAAACACCCTCGAATTCTGAAATGATGAAGTTTAGAGCGTCTGCTGGAGATAAGTTTTTCTTCTCACCCGTTGCGCGTATTTTAACTTCAATTATGCCTTCTTTTAAGCCACGCGGGCCAATAACAAGCTGATAAGGAAGTCCAATTAAATCCATTCGTGCGAATTTTTGTCCGCCACGGTCGTCCTTATCATCATATAAGGGGTCAATGCCCGCTGCTGAGAGTTTCTGATATATATCCTCACAGGCCGCATCAGCCTCTGTATCGCCCGATTTTAAATTAATGATACCCGCCCCAAATGGCGCGACTGATTTTGGCCAAATTATACCGTTTTCATCATGACTAGATTCGATAATTCCACCAACAAGACGAGAGACGCCGACACCGTAAGAGCCCATCATTACATTGACGTTCTTACCATCGGCCCCCGTGACTTGGGCCTTCATAGGTTCAGAATATTTATCACCGAAGTAGAAAATATGACCGACTTCAATACCGCGTGCAGAGAGTTGTTTGTCCGCAGGGACTTTCGCAAATTCATCAGCGTCATGTTTTTCATCCGTCGCGGCATATAAAGACGTACGCTCATTAAAGACAGCCTCGAGTTCGTCTTTAGTTTCGAAATGACCCGGCGCTGGCATATCCACGAGGTCTTTATGGCAAAATACTTCGCTTTCACCTGTTTCGGCTAAAATCAAAAACTCATGAGACAGTTCACCACCAATTGGGCCTGTGTCGGCTCTCATAGGTACAGCTTTTAGGCCAAGCCGCGCATAAGTATTCAGATAAGCCACGAATTGGCGATAATAAGTTAGCTTTGCCGCATCAGCGTCAATATCAAAGCTATACGCATCCTTCATCAAAAATTCACGCCCTCGCATAACGCCAAAGCGTGGACGGCGTTCATCGCGGAACTTCCATTGAATATGATAAAGGTTTTGCGGCAAGTCTTTGTAAGACCTCACATAAGAACGAAACATATCCGTAATCATGTCTTCATTGGTTGGTCCGTAGAGCAACTCTCGGTCACCCCGGTCTTTAATCCGAAGCATTTCAGGACCATAGGCATCATAACGCCCCGTTTCTTTCCAATGATTAGCAGATTGGATTGTTGGCATCAGCATTTCAACAGCGCCTGCTTTATTTTGTTCTTCACGAACGATGTGTTCAATTTTCTTAAGAACCTTAAAACCAAGTGGCAGCCAAATGTAAATTCCGGCGCTATCTTGCTTCACCATTCCAGCGCGCAACATAAACCTATGAGACGCAATCGTTGCGTCTGCGGGTGTCTCTTTTAAGACCGGTAAAAAATAGTTCGACAGGCGCATTGAACAGAATCCATTTTGTTTGAAACTAAGACATAAACACTTGTAGCCTGCGCCACAAGTTCGCGTATGAGGCGATTACTGTTTATTTAAACCCAATAAAGCGGCGAGTTCATCCCAACTAATAAGTCCAGACCAGATTATAGTGCAAACAAGTATCCACAAGATGGTTGCAACAATCGTTGTTATTTTAAATTTTCGCTTAATGTTGGACTCAACAGGCGCGCCAGGTTCCGACCCTTCAACAACATCCCCCATCTCAGCTTGACCACGGACCCCAAGAGGCAGAACCATAAAAAGCGTGACCCACCAAATAAGGAGGTAGACAACAAATAGTGAAAAAGGAGACATCTAGTACTGTCCGTCTTTAGGTGTTTCCATGAGTTCAATAAGCACACCGCCAGCGTCACCGGGATGCAGAAAAACCACTAATGTTCCATGCGCGCCAATACGTGGTTGATTTAAAACACGCATACCCTTCTCTGCCATAGCCTGACTCGCCTGATGAATATCTTTCACTTCAAAGCAAATATGATGCTGGCCACCTTTTGGGTTTTTCTCCAAAAACTTTGTTATTGGAGATTTATCCCCGTAAGGCTGTATCAGTTCAACCTGCCCGCTCGGTAGGTTTACAAAAGCATATGTGACGCCTTGCGGAGGTAGATCAGCTGGCTCGCTAATGTCCGTCACACCGAACACGTCTCGGTACATAGCAATAGCGGCGTCGATATCAGGAACGGCTATCCCAACATGGTTTAAGGGGCCAAGGAAACTATCATACATATTATTTTACCTTATGCGCTGTAATTTCAACATGCGTCCGTTTTCCTGTATAAGTCTTGACGAATTTTTTGACTTTAGAACGCAATCGGTCCTCTATGAGATCTTCGTCTTTACGAGAGCGAGGGCTCATCTCTTCAAAAGCGTCTTCAGCTGCATCCGCAACACTATCAATCATCTCTTCTAAGACACTGCCGTCATGGCCTTCAGGAAACCCAGAAATACGAACTTCTGGACCGCTGATAAGATGTCCTTTGTTGTTCACAACAATGCTTACACTAACATGTCCTGCATAGGCCATTTTCTTTCGTAGTCTCAAACCTTCATCCGTGTCAGGAATAATAACATTTCCGTCTTGATGTAAACGTCCCGACCTTACAATATCAACGACAGCTGGGCCTTTATCAGACAGTAATATCATTTCGCCATTTCGCGGCGCAATAGAAAACTTGGGACTGAGCGATTTTGCGAGCTTTGCATGCTCTAATAAGTGACGTCTTTCACCGTGAACAGGTACAGCAATTTTTGGTCGCACCCATTGGTACATTTGCTTCAACTCTTCGCGGCAAGGATGCCCAGACACATGAATAGGACGCATCTTTTCAGTCACAATATCCACGCCGTCATCGGCAAGTGCATTTTGCAGCGCAAATATACCTATTTCATTTCCAGGAATAATTTTGGAAGAGAAAATAACGACATCGCCCTTATGAAACTTAACTGTTCGATGTGATCCCGCGGCTATACGCGATAGAGCTGCACGCGGTTCTCCTTGGCTACCTGTACAAAGATAGAGAACATTTCCCGCAGGCATGCTCCGCGCTTCATCTTCCGTTATCAAAGACCCAACCTCTGACAACATACCAACAGATTTGGCGGCTGCCGTCATGCGCTGCATAGATCGCCCGACCAAACAAACGCTACGGTTATTGACTTTCCCCGCCATCATAACCGACTCAAGTCTTGCTATATTTGAGGCAAAGGATGCAACAGCAACGCCCCTCCCGTCATATTCAGCAATCAACTTTACAAGCTCAGTCCGAACGCCATCTTCACTTCCCGCATAGCCGGGCGAAAAAACATTCGTGCTGTCACAAATCATGGCAAGCACGCCCTCATCTCCAAGCGCGGTCAATGCAGCCGCATCAACAGGTTCACCAATCTGCGGCGCCTCGTCAATTTTCCAATCACCCGTATGCAGAACTGTCCCCAGCTCAGTCCGAATAGCCAAAGCATTAGGCTCAGCAATCGAATGGGTCATTGTAATAAATTCAAAATCAAACGGCCCTAAATCAAACTTACCTTTCAAGGGAACTTCGCGAAGTTCAACCTCATCCAGAAGGCCAAATTCGGAGAGCCTATCTTTGACAAGGTACATTGTGAAAGGCGTTGCATAAACAGGGCACTGGAGCTGCGGCCAAAGGCGGCCAAGCGCGCCCATATGGTCTTCATGGGCATGTGTTAAAATGATACCTAGTAAATTTTCTTTATGCTCAATAATAAAATCAATATCAGGCATAATGATTTCAATGCCCGGCGTGTCCGCACCGCCAAATGTTACACCGATATCGACGATAACCCATTTACGGTCATGCGCGGGCCCAAACCCAAAAAGGTTGAGGTTCATACCTATTTCACCGCAACCGCCAAGTGGCAGAAAGACGAGTTCATTTTTGTTATTTTTAGCCATATTATTTATTAAGTTTCCAAATTTCGAGAAGGCCGTCGATCGTCAGATGACTGTCATAATATTCGATTGTTTTAGAAGCTCCTTCGAATAAGGACGCAACTCCGCCTGTTCCAATGACCGTAAAGGGACGTTTAGCCTCTTCAATGATCCGTTCAACTAACCCATCGATTAGTCCTATGTAGCCCCAAAATATCCCAGACTGCATCGCGGATACTGTAGATGTACCAATAACATTTTCTGGACGTTTAATTTCTATGCGTGGTAATTGCGCGGCCGCTTCATGCAAAGCTCTGACAGATAAGTTTATACCCGGCGAGATAATACCGCCCTCAAAATATCCATCCTCAGATACGAGGTCGAAGGTCGTTGCTGTGCCGCTATCAATAATTATCAAATTTCCTTTGTATCGCTTTGTTGCACCAAGTGCCGTGACAAGGCGGTCTGCCCCGACTTCTTTGGGATTTACATTTCTAATACCTATTCCGATTTCAACATCGTCTTCACCTATGATTATAGGTTCTACCTTTAGATGCCTTCGTGCAAGATTACGCATATTAAATAAAGACTGAGGTACAACTGTAGAAATTACGCAACCTGAAATATCACCTAATTTCAATCCTTGCATTGTCATAAGTTGATGGAACCATACGCCGTACTCATCAGCAGTGCGCCGTGCATCCGTCGCAATTCTCCACTCAACAACCCATTCCTTACCGTCATGGATAGCAAAAAGCGTATTGGTATTACCAGTATCAATGACGAGTAACATTTATTAGGCTCCCTGACTGCCGAAGAAAACATCCCCTGCATGAACATCCCTTATCGTGCCACTCTCTAAGCGCACACGCAACGCTCCATTTTCATCAAGGCCAAGAGCGTCTCCTGAAAATGTTTCATTTGAAAGGCGTACAGTAACGGGCCCGGGAATATTGTGAGCCCCGTTTAGCCACGCTTCCCTAATGGGGGCGAAGCCGTTGTCTAAAAACATATCCCGCCAAAAATTAAACCGAGAGGCTAATATTGCCAAAACGGCATCAGGCCCTGACATAATTGGCTCTGGACCAGACAATAATGACGGCTCGATATGGTCCAGCATGTGCGTTGCAGAGAGCTCTGTATCTTGAGGATGGGAGGTGAGGTTCACCCCGATACCGACTACGAACCAATCTGGACCGCCTTCCAATAAAATACCTGATATTTTCTTACCCTCGACTAAAACATCATTAGGCCATTTTAGATTTACTTTGGCTTCTGGAATATAGGTTTGAAGCGTTTCAGCTACGGCCAAAGCCGCAATGAAACTCATCTTTGCGGCATCATTGGCAGAGCCATTATGCGGATAAAGCCCAGAACAATATAGATTACCTGAAACAGAGACCCATTCGCGGCCGCGCCGTCCTCTGCCCGCTGTTTGATAATTAGCTCTAACCCAAAGAGGCCCTCTCTGGCCAGCTTCGGCTAAGCGCTTAGCTTCTGCGTTTGTAGAATCGACTTCATCTAACGTGATAAATTTCAAGCTAGAAAAGGCTCTCTGCAGCTAAAGAGATGAGGCTCTGAGAGCTACTGGCGATAAACGGTAACATGAGTAACGGGAAAATCATCAAGACAGTTATACCCGATAAAAACCGAAGTGTTTTAGGCGCTTCTACAAACTCATTTTCAGGCTCTTCAAACCACATGGCTTTGATAAGTCTAAGATAATAAAATGCCCCGATAACAGACGCTATCAATGCCAAGACAACAAGCCACGTTAAGCCCGCACCAACAGCAGGCGCGAAGGCGAACCACTTACCAAAGAAACCAAGGAGCGGGGGAATGCCCATGAGTGAAAACAGAAACATAGATAATATAATCGCGAGGCTCTTATTTGTTTTGGATAGGCCCGCAAGGTCTGAAATTTTCTCAACCATACCATTGCGTATCCGCATCTGGAGAATACAGGAAAATATACCGATGACCGAAATGACGTAGATACTCATAAATATCAGCATGCCCTTAACTCCAGCGGCAGTTCCCGCTGCCAACGGTACGAGAGCGTAACCCATATTCGCAATTGATGAGTAAGCCATAAGACGTTTGATATTTGACTGCGCCAAACCCCCTATAGCGCCGATGAACATCGACATGATAGCGAGCGCAATAATCACTTGTTGCCACTGTGCTAGAACATCTCCGAAAGGTCCAACCACAAGGCGGGCAATAAGCGCCATGGCGGCAAACTTAGGCGCAGCAGAAAAGAAACCCGTCACAGGTGTAGGCGAGCCTTCATAAACATCTGGCGTCCACATATGGAACGGAGCGGCTGAAATTTTAAACGCAAGGCCACAAAGTAAGAACACCATACCAGCAATAATACCCGGCGTTGCCCCCGCAGAAACAACTTCGGCTATGCGGTCAAATTCTAGTGAGCCTGTGAAACCATAAATCAAAGATGAGCCGTATAAGAGCAGGCCTGATGAAATCGCGCCAAGTACAAAATATTTAAGCCCGGCTTCTGACGCTCTAAGACTATCACGGTTAAAAGCAGCCATGACATAAAGCGCCAATGATTGAAGTTCGATACCAATATAAAGCGAAAGCAAGCTATTGGCAGAGACCATAATTGACATACCCAGGACGGCATAAAGAACGAGTATTGAATACTCATAACGGTCTAGCTTTTCAGTTTGAAAATATGATTTTGAAAACATCAAAGCGGCAGCAGCAGATAGGCCGAGGAACATATTTACATAATGACTATAATTATCAACATGGAGCGCGCCTTTGAAGGCCTCCCCTATTGGCTGTCCTAAAATAAAGCCAATAAAGGCAAAAAGGACTAAGAGGCCTACAGAGATATAGCGAACGATGATCGAACGATCACCCGTTTTGGACACACCAAACCCAAGGAGGAGTGACGCTGTCACAGCCAATAATAATTGCGGCGCGAATAATGAGATAGTTTGCAACATGGCTATTTCTCTCCCGTTGCCGTAGCAAAGTCAGCGATCAGGTTCTCAACGGATACCGACGTAATGTCTGTGATTAAAGCGGGGTAAACACCCAACACGATAGTCATAATGGCTAAAGGCGCGAGCACAATCCACTCGCTTTTTGTCATATCCGCAATGCCGTCCAATTTGTCATTGGTTTGTTCACCGAAAATAACTTCGCGGTAGAGGTGAAGCGCGTACATCGCTGATAAAATCATACCTATGGCCGCGCCAGCCGCTATCCACGGGCTGACTTGATAGGCACCAACCATTGTCAATATTTCGCCAACGAAGCCAGAGGTCCCCGGAAGGCCGACATTTGCCATGGTGAATAGCATAAAGAAGGCGGCATAAACGGGCATGTATTTGACCAAGCCACCATAAAATGAAATTTCGCGCGTATGCATACGGTCATAAATCACGCCGACACAGAAGAAGAGCGCAGCAGAAATAACACCATGAGATAGCATCTGATAGATGCCGCCTTGGATGCCCTGCATATTAAAGGTAAAAATACCCATCGTCACAAACCCCATATGCGCAACGGATGAATAGGCAATCAACTTCTTAATATCGTTTTGACGGTACGCCACAAGTGAGGTGTAGATAATTGCAATAACCGACATCCAGAAAATGATCGGCGCAAGCTCAAGAGAGGCATTAGGAAACATAGGGATTGAGAACCTAAGGAAACCATAGCCGCCAAGTTTCAACAACACACCCGCGAGAATAACGGAACCCGCCGTAGGCGCTTCAACGTGAGCATCAGGAAGCCATGTATGGACGGGCCACATTGGCATTTTAACAGCGAAACTCGCAAAGAACGCTAACCATAGCCACGTCTGAGCCCCGCCCGGAATTTTAAGCTCGGTCATAAGAACGCGCATATCCGTGGTCGGAGACCCGAGTTGCTGACCGCTATAGACATATATCCAGAGGATAGCGGCAAGCATCAGAACAGACCCTAATAAAGTATAGAGGAAGAACTTATAACTGGCATAGACACGGTTCTTACCGCCCCACACACCAATGATAATAAACATCGGGATTAAGACAGCTTCAAAGAACAAGTAAAATAGAATAAGGTCGAGAGAAACAAACACACCAATGATGAGCGTTTCCAGAATGAGGAAAGCCACCATATATTCCAACATACGAGACTTTATTGATTTCGCACTCGCCAGAATACAAAGCGGAGTTAAAAATGCCGTTAGCAGAATAAACAGAATTGAAATACCGTCGACACCGAGACGATATTTTATACCGCCGCCGAGCCAATCGAGCTCTTCTATAAACTGAAACCCTGCGCTAGCCGTATTAAAGTCAATCGTTAGAATAAACGAAAGTAGCAGAACAACACCAGAAACAACTAAAGCAACCCCAGGCGCATTTTTATCGAGTTGTTCACGGCCCGAAGCACCAGAAGCTTTTGCAATAACACCTAATATCAGCGCGCCAAAAAGCGGGATGAAAGTAATCAAGGATAGAATTGGAATACTGTTAAACATATCAGCCTCCTACCGTGCGGAAGACTAAGGCAATGATGACAGCAACGCCTAACAACATCACGAAAGCATAATGATATAAGTAGCCTGACTGTAATTTCGACAAGCGTTTCGCAGCCCCCGCTGTAAAGGCAGCAACACCGTTAGGACCAAGTCCGTCGATAATTTTGATATCGCCAATTTTCCAGAATAAATCTCCAAGTGCACGTGCGCCTTTAACGATGGTGACGTCATAAATCTCGTCGATGTACCATTTATTCAGAAGGAATTTATAGAGCGGGCTTCCGCCTGTTTCCTCAATTGCTTCGATGTGTTTTTCCGCGCCGCGGCCGCGCATATACATCATAAAGGCCGTCACAAATCCCATCACAGACACAACTAATGGCAACAAAAGAACCCACCATGGATAACCATGGTACTTATTAAATAACCAACCAAATATACCGCCATGTTTCACGTCACCATGATGCGCATCAGTAGCGTGAGACGTCTCCGCCGCAGCATAAAGGTTTTCAGGTGCGAGAGCCGCATGTTCTCCTGCATGAACAGGTAAGGCGCCATGCCAGAAATCGCCAGCATTGCCCATGAATTTAGAATAGAAGACCGCGCCCGCAGCAACAGCACCGACACTTAAGAGACCGAGCGGTACAAGCATTGTCTTTGGGCTTTCATGCGCGTGATCAAATGTATGCTTATCACCGCGGTACTTTCCGTGGAACGTCATGAAGATAAGACGCCAGCTATAGAAGCTCGTCATCAACGCGGCTACAATACCCATCCAAAATGCGAAGACACCTGCATTAGAGCCGCCAACTGCGCCCGCTGTATAGGCCGCCTCGATAATAGCATCTTTAGAGAAGAAGCCTGCAAAACCAATTTTCGTTCCGGGTATGCCAATACCTGTAATCGCAAGCGTACCGATAATCATTGCGGCATAAGTGAGTGGAACTTTCTTCCGAATACCGCCCATTTTTCGCATGTCTTGTTCATGATGCATGGCATGAATAACGGAGCCTGCGCAAAGGAACAACAAAGCTTTGAAGAATGCGTGTGTAAAGAGATGGAACATTGCCGCGCTATAGGCCCCTACACCTGCGGCAAAAAACATGTAACCCAACTGGCTACACGTTGAATAAGCAATAACGCGCTTAATGTCGTTTTGAACCAAGGCCACTGTCGCGGCAAAGAATGCCGTAAACGCGCCAATTACGGCGATAAATCCAGATGTGATTGGCGCGGCCTCAAAAATAGAAGAGGCACGGCAAACGAGGAAGACACCAGCCGTCACCATAGTCGCGGCATGAATAAGGGCCGAAACGGGTGTGGGCCCTTCCATCGCGTCAGGCAGCCAGACATGCAGCAAAAACTGTGCAGATTTACCCATCGCGCCGATAAAGAGAAGCGCAGCAATTAATTCTATTGCATTAAATTCCATACCCAAGAACGGCAGCGTACGGTCACTATTTTCGGCAATAGCGCCAAATACGACATCAAATTCAACAGATCCAAAGACGAGAAAAATTGTCATGACGCCAAGCGCTAGTCCAACATCGCCAACACGGTTCGTCACGAAAGCTTTGATTGCGGCGGCGTTTGCAGACGGTTTCTTATAGTAATACCCGATTAGGAGATATGACGCGAGGCCCACACCTTCCCAGCCAAAGAACATTTGGATGAAGTTATTCGATGTCACCAACATTAACATGGCGAAGGTAAAGAGAGATAAATAAGCAAAGAAGCGCGGTTTGTAATTGTCGTCACTCATATAGCCCCAGCTATAGAGATGCACTAAAGCAGAGACCGA
>JALZWM010000084.1 GCA_023300105.1 Hellea sp. | reverse complement strand
CATGCCAAGCGCATTACTTGCCGTAATCGACTGACCTTCTAAAAGCGTACGGTAATCCGTCAAATCCACACCGTTTTGAAGCAACGCCTCAGAGAAAGAAAATATCGTCACAAAGGCATCGCCAGTGCGCAAATCATTATCTGTCATCGCCTTATAGATTGGCGCAAATCCTGCGCTGATATTATCGTGCTCGTCTTTGGCTGTATCGAAGATATCATAAATCAAAGCCGAAACAGAAGCCTCGCTAAACCAACCTTCGTTACTGCGCTCTATCGTTTCAAAATCAATGTTGAGACCGTTTGTCTGAGATAGCCCTGAGCTATCTTTATATTGTGGGTCACCCGTAACGATGGCCGCGAGCGCATTTCCCCATCCTTCGGAAAAAGCCAATCGCGGGTCTAGCTTAGCGCTAAGGCTATGAAGGCCTGCAATAGAGTCTAGGCGCGATAAGTTATGCTCGAAATAATGTCCCCATTCGTGAACAATAACATGCGGGTCATATTCATCCGTATCGCGGTCGGCGTCCCCTAAAAGGAAGATCGCATTTTCATCCCTGTGAAATCCAGAAGTTCCAATATTGCCAATTGATGTATCGCCAATCGCGGCGCGGTTATTCGCGCTCCAAAAAATATCCAACGCAGGAAAGGAGGCATTAGGGTCGATAGCGTCGACGGCTTTGATAGACTTGTAAACAGTGTCAAGGACAGCAAAGGGCGCAGCGGCACGGTTAGAGCTATAACCAGCACCTCCCCAGCCAGACGGGGCATTTAGATTGCGTGTCTGCGCAGCCGAAGTTCCCGAGGACTGCAGAGCGCCCGCAAGAACATACAATGCATTATTTGAAGTATTATCAGACACTTTAACATCCCAGTCGCGCCCTGCTGGCGATAGTAAATGTGCAGACGCTTGAACTTTAACATTCAAAGACGCGGCTACGGTGAAACTATAGGCCCCGTTTTCATCCGTTATGTCCTGCGCGAGGGTTTCATTGCCCTCGCCTACCAAGTTAACAACGATACCGCGCGCAGGCGCCTGAAATGTTGATGTATAATCTAGTCCAAAACCTGCAGGGTTAGGGGGCACATTATCAAAGGTAACTTTACCGCTTACCGTAACGTCCGCCGTAGAAGTAGGTGTTGCGGGTGGTGTTGCGGGTGGTGTTGCGGGTAGTATTGAGGGTGTTTGCGGAGACGTTATTCCACTTGATCCAGCTGTACTTTGTACGGGGCTAACACTGGATGAACTCCCGCCGCCGCCGCAAGCCGTTAGAAAAAAGACTGAGGCTATCATCAAGACTGAACTAGGAAATTTCATGCAACGCTCCGCTTAGACAGAGAGCAGAGCAATTTATATGCCATTAACCTTAGTTATCCGAGTCTCACTTCAAAGTGTCTCGCATGTCCGTTATATTACATTTTCGCGCCTATTATTTAGTGCCTCATATAATAAAGACTCTATTTCAAAATGAAAACCCCGAGAGTTTGCGCTTAGACAGCAACGTTCCTTCGTCGAAATTTTCAACGAATTTCATTTTCTCAAGACCAATCCCTAACACACCTTAAAGTTTTATTTACGAAAAGCTTACCACGTTGTTTAACAAAAAATCCTCTTTTCAGCTGTAAGTATATTGGGCGGGCACTAACAAATATAACAAAAAAAAGGTCCTAAAAATGCATACCTTTAGCACAATTAAAAATAAAAACATGTCGCGTACAGAACGCAGACGTATTCTTCAAATTCAACGAAAAAGCTGCTCCGTTATGGGCGTGCGTAAAAAGAGCCGTCTGGGTAGTCTTGGACTAGGCGCAGCCCTTTCTGCACTCGCGATCAGCGCTGCATCTATAAGTTACGCTCAAACAAGCCTTGGCGACGGTAACGCAACCTCGAATGCTTCCATCGCCATAGGCTGTAATGATGCTTCGTCCACCCCGACCTCGGCAAATCAAGCAGAAACAATTGCTATAGGCTGTAATGCACAGGTGAACGCTCCTGGCGGCACAGCCATTGGCACAGACACGAATGCAGGTATTGCCGCAATTGCACTCGGTAATTCTGCTCAAGCCACAGGTGTGGCTTCAACCGCTATTGGGGGGGGAGCTTTTGCATCAGGTCAAAACTCTATCGCCGCCGGCACAAATTCAGCTGCGGCTGGCTTAAATGCAGTTGCAATTGGACATGCAACTTCTGCGGCAGGTGGTAATGCTGTGGCGATTGGGGATAATGCGGATGCGGCAGGTGCTCGCTCAATATCCATTGGGGATGCTTCCGAATCCGCAGGGCCTAATTCATTAGCGATAGGCTTGGCCTCGTCAGCACAACAAGTAGATGGAGTGGCTATCGGTACGGCTGCTACGGCTCAATCTAACCTCGCAGTCTCGATTGGACGCGACAGCAACGCGGCAGGCAGTAGTTCTGTAGCACTTGGGCATCAATCAAATACACTAGCCAGTAACGCAACAGCCCTTGGAGCTGGTGCCCAAGCTGTCAATGCAAATGATGTGGCCTTAGGATCTAATTCTGTAACTGCAGCTCCCAACACAGGGGCCTTCACATTAAGCGGGGCAACAGCTGCGGGCGCAAGTGTTGCTTCAGTCGTCTCTGTTGGAGTTGCTGGCTCAGAACGGCAAATCCAAAACGTTGGTGCCGGTGTTTTATCTGCAACGTCAACGGATGCGGTTAATGGTTCGCAACTGTTTGATACAAATACAGCCGTCACCACGAATACAACAAACATCGCGACGAATACAACAAACATCGCGACGAACACAGCAGGTCTTGTGACGACCAATGCAGTTGTTGCAATAAACACAGCAGGCATCGCAACAAATGCTGCGGACATAACAACAAATGCTGCGGACATCACAACTGTTCAAGGTGATGTGGCGACAAATACTACCAATATCGCTGGAAACACGAGTGATATTACAAACCTATCTAACGGCACAGCAGGTCTTCTTCAGCAGACTGGCGGCGCGCCAGGTATTGGCGAGTTGACAGTCGGCGCATCAACGGGCGGCGCCTTCGTTAACTTCATGGGTACGGATGGTTTGCGCACATTACGCGGATTATCAGACGCTACATTGTCAGCAACCTCAACAGAGGCTGTAACGGGCTCGCAGTTATTTGACACAAATACAAATGTCGCCGTAAATACAGCAATTATCGCGACGAATGCTGCGAACATTACGGCCATTGAAGGCGATGTGACAACGCTTCAAGCTGATGTTGCAGGTAATACAACTAACATTGCTGGAAACGCGACTGACATTGCAAACCTAGCTAATGGCACAACAGGTCTTGTTCAGCAAACTGGCGGCGCGCCAGGCAATGGCGAGTTGACAGTCGGCGCATCAACGGGCGGCGCCTTCGTTAGCTTTATGGGTACGGATGGTTTACGCACATTACGTGGATTATCAGACGCGACATTGTCAACAACCTCAACTGAGGCTGTAACGGGCTCGCAGTTATTTGACACAAATGCAAATGTCGCCGCAAATACAACAAATATTGCGACGAATACTGCGGATATTGCAACAAA
>JALZWM010000083.1 GCA_023300105.1 Hellea sp. | reverse complement strand
TAACCGCATCATCGACCAGTTTATCAATGGACGGCAGGCTCATTTCAAAGTCATCACGCATGGATGCATGGCTTTCTATCATAAGACGTCCTAGCAGGGCCAAATCACCATCTTTCAGGGCTTGTAAAGCAGTTAAAGTACGGCGATGCTCCGTCATACAGTGGCGAGCGCGGCGTTGCAGAGCATCGGGTAAGTTAGTTAATGAAAGTAAGTCAGCATCAGTGATGAGGCATATGTCATCGTGGCCTATAGCCCATTTAACAGCATCGCATTCTTCTTTACGAGCTTTATAATTGCCATCCGCATTACGCCGGTATTGTCCAGAATGAATAACTGCCATGTGGTAATCGACCGGCAGGTTAACCACTTCAAACTCAAGCGATTTTGTATCAAGCGCGAGGGCTTGCCCTGACTTTGTATAGGCTACGGCCATTTGATCCATGATACCGCAAGGCATGCCAATAAATTCATTCTCAATACGCCTTGCTATAATAGCGATGTCCGTATCCGACATTTTCTTACGCGATATATCGCGAGCAAGTTTTAAAAGGCCTACTGTCAGTGTGGAGGAGGAGGATAATCCAGCGCCAAAGGGAAGTGTTGTATGCATAGCAATGTCTGCACCTCCCTTTAAAAAAAAGGCTTTATTTGCATAAACAATTGCGCCTAGCGCATAGTCCGACCAGTTATCTGCCGCTTTATCATCTATGGAAATTTCAGCCATGACTTCAAATTTATCAGAATAAATTCTAATTTTTTTATCATCTCTTGGTTTAAGGCTAATGGATATACCCAGTTCTAAAGCGGTGGGGAGAACCACACCGCCATTGTAGTCTATATGCTCGCCAATCAGATTTACGCGTCCTGGTGTGAAGCTTGAACCCGCAGGTGCATAGCCATAGATGTCCTCAAATTTAGATGCGATTTGCACTATAAAGCCTTTAGTATTTTAGCGGCAGTTTCGGGCATAACATCAACTGTAAATGTTCCCGTGGATTGCTCAACGGCCGCGAGGTACTTTACACGTCCATGAGAGCGAAGAAGGGGATAAAATTGGGCTGTGAAATGCCAATTGCCTTCATGACCTAAAGGAGCGGCATGTAATGATAACATGTAAGCTGTCGGCCCTTCGAAAAAGGCATCATAGCGGCGAGTAATGTCCCCCAGTAAATGTGCAAACCCGTCCTTCTCTTCTTCCGTGAAATTCCATGGGCCAGCTCTTTGGACTTGAGGTGCAAGCCAAACTTCATAAGGGAAACGTGCATAAGAAGGGCAGTAAGCTTCAATGCCGCCTGCGAACGTTACACCAAATTCTGCTTTATTTTTTTTGATATATGCCGCCAAGTCATAACCTTCATCAAATGAGGTTAAGGCGTCTTGCTGAACACGAGGAATAAAGGGGAAGGCATAAATTTGACCATGTGGATGTGACAATGTTACGCCAACGGCATCACCGCGATTTTCAAAGGGGAGCACATATTTACAGTTCTGAGCAAAAAGCGTTTGATAACGATCTATCCATGCTTCAATTAAGAGACGCCTTTTATCTTGGCCAATAGTGTATAAGTTGCCTGTGTTTTCAGGACCGTAAACAACTACGTCGCAGCGGCCTATGGCATGGCTAGCACCATCGCCTGCGAATATTGAGGGGGCGGGAGCTTGTGCGTGCAAACTCGTAAACTTATTCTCAAATATAGCGAGCTCAAAATCAGCAAAAGGTATTTCCGTAGGTGCTCCTCCTCTAACCGAGGCGGCTAACGGGTCATCCGCTGTTGAGGGTTTAAATGTCCGGTTTTGCCGATGGGCTGCATACACATTGTTCTCGCGCCGCAGGGGGTGCCAACGTAGCTCACCGCCTTTGGCAACGTCAAAATTATCTTCAGGTAAGGGTGTTTCAATGTGTTGTTCATAGCCATACAAAAACAAATCACGACCATCGCGTTTTTGAAAATGGCGACGGTGGACTGACCTGCCTTCGATAGAGGGTTGAAGAGTGCTTAACGTATCAATCATGGGGCGAAGACTTGCTTCTCAGCCAACTTGGCAACCATTCACCATGTGCTTGAATGAGGTCATCAACGAGGGACCATATTTGTTTTAAATCGAGTTCCGCCCCAGTGTGAGGGTCCATCATTGCAGCTTGATAAATGTAATCTTTGTTTTCCTCGATAATTCCTTTGACCGTTAACTCCTGTACATTCAAATTTGTTCGAATTAGCGCTGTTATCTGAGTTGGTAATTTGCCAACTCTAGTGGGTTGAACGCCGTTTCTGTCAACTAAACAAGGCACCTCCACTACAGCATCATTGGGAAGTGACGAAATCGCTCCATCATTTCTGACATTGCCATAAATCACTGAGGGCGTGCCAGTCCATACCGAGTTCATTATAATCGAGGCATATTCATCACTTTGGCATATGCGGACTTTTTCAGTTTCACGTGAGGCCTTGGTTTGCGCTTGCCACTGTTCATTAGCTTCAACACACCGAATTTTATATTCATCTAAAGGCACAGAGAACTTTTCAATAAGATCTTCTCTGTCACGCTTAATAAACCAAGGCACATATTCAGCAAAATGTTCAGAACTCTCCGTTACGAAGTAACCGAGTCGCGTC
This sequence comes from Hellea sp., assembly GCA_023300105.1. Lineage (GTDB taxonomy): Bacteria > Pseudomonadota > Alphaproteobacteria > Caulobacterales > Maricaulaceae > Hellea. The sequence continues at coordinate 12,785 of JALZWM010000083.1, read as the reverse complement.
ATCATTTCATATCTTACGATGTTCTTACACCTTAAAGCATGTGGTGTATCACTCTTGGTTATTTCTTTAGGAAAGCGACCTTCACGATACCCTTTGTGTAATTCTGGATAGAGGTCACGATATGTTCCATCTTGTTGCCGTAATTCAAACCGTGTATAAAATGACATATGATTTATGCCAGCCGCTTTATATCTTAAATCTTTATACTCGACGTCCAAATCATGGGCTAATTCCATGGCTGTGCCCTGAACGGAATGGCATAATCCAACTGCATTTATCTTTGGATATTTAGTGAAAATAGCACCCATGTTGATGCACATTGGGTTGACGTATTGAAGCAGCAAAGCTTCTGGACACACGTCTTCCATGTCGTCACAAATTTGCCATAAATGAGGAACAGTCCGAAGACCTCGCATTATACCACCGACTCCGATTGTATCGGCTATGGTTTGGCGTAAGCCATATTTTTTAGGAATTTCAAAATCCGTAATTGTGCAGGGATTATATCCGCCAATTTGAAACGTTGATATGACGAAATCTGAATTCTTTAGGGCTTCTTTTTGATTTTGATGTGTCGAAATTGTTGCAGATACACCTAGTGTTGAAATTATTTTTTTAGCAACAATTTCGGATTCTGCTAAACGAACGGGATCAATGTCCATAAGGGCAATATGGGCGGAAGATAACGCTTCACGCAATAAAACGTCGCCGACAATATTTTTCATGAAAACGGTAGAGCCTGCGCCTATGAACGTAATTTTAGGTTTTTGTGTCATAGTTACTACTATTCCAAAATATGCATGTGTCCAATTTTTTGATTAAATGCTCTATATATCTTGTGGGCTCAATGGGTTTAATGGTTTAGCTTTATACAATATAGTCATAACTAATGTTAGACAGTGAGTAAAACATGGACCTAGAGCCTGTACAAATTATCGTATTTCTTGCGATAACCGCCTTAATTGCCGCCTTTACTTATTGGTATTGTAAGGACGCACGTCAGAGCGATGACGGGGAGCAAGAATATTTTCTCGCCGGCGGATCCTTAAAATGGTACTTCGTTGCAGGCTCTATTACATTGACGAACCTCTCCACTGACCAACTTGTGGGCATGAACGGTAATCAAATGGCCTTACTTGCATGGTGGGAACTCGCCGCAGTTGTTGGGCTCTTCATCCTCTGCTTTTTATTCATTCCTGTTTATTATAAATATAACTGCACAACGACGACAGAGCTTCTCGAGAAACGTTATAATAATCCGCATATTCGGGCGTTGATTTCGGTTCTTTTCTTATTGGGTAATGTTTTTATTTTCTTACCTGCGATTCTTTATGGGGGGTCGCAGTTCATGATTTCCATGTTTGGATTATCCGCTGAGCCTGTCATGGTTCCCGGGTTTGGCGCTATTGACCCTATGATATTTGTGCTCTCGCTTATCTTTGCTTTGATGGGCGCAGCCTATGCTATTTTTGGCGGGCTGCGGGCTGTTGCCGTTTCGGATACATTCTCTGGCGTGCTCCTCCTAGGGCTCGCATTATTTGTTACTTTCACCGCGCTTAAAGCTATCAACTTTGATTTTAGTGGTATTCCAAAAGAGCGCCTGACATTGATTGGGGCACCTGATTCATCTATTCCCTTTGCAACGCTATTTACAGGGATGTTGTTTATTCAGATTTTTTACTGGTCAACAAATCAAACAATCACCCAGCGTGCTATGGCTTCACCAAGCATTAAGGAAGCGCAAAAAGGTATTCTAGCTGCTGCCGGTATTAGACTCTTAATTGTCCCTGCGATTATCGTTATTCCAGGGATTGTATCTTACAAGTTATATGGCCGCGTTGAGAATGATATGGCCTACGGGAAACTTGTCGGCGATATATTACCAACATTTTTATCAGGGGCATTTGCGGCGGCAATTCTTGCAGCGATTTTGACAACCTTTAACTCAATCCTCAATGCTTCAGCCGCGCTTTGGGTCTGTGACATTCACGAAACTTATTTGAACAAGAAACCCAATATAAAACGGTTGTCTCTTTGGGTGTCTGTCGTGATGGTCATCGCGAGCCTGTTGCTTGTTCCGTTCTTTGCCACACAAGAAAGCCTCATTAATACGGTGCAGACGCTTTATGGCTTGCTTTCTATGCCTATTTTATCAGCCTTTATTGTCGGTGTGTTATTCAAAAATGTAGATGCGCGTGCGATGATTATTTCAGTTGTTTTTGGCGTGTTATTTTACTTCTGGATGTTAAACCCTTTTGCAGAAAATGCAGATTTAACCACACAGCGTATCGGCCTACATTATATCCACTTAATGGCAATTAATCTATTCTCAATGATTGCCCTTGCCCTCATTTTGAATCGTTATGCCTTTAAGCAAAAAACACAATGGGACGCTCATACTGTGTTTGGTAAAACGCTTTGAGCATGACCACGCCAAAACTGGGCGTTTGCTATTACCCTGAACATTGGCCTGAGGCGCAATGGGCGCACGATGCCCGCCAAATGCGCGAGCTGGGACTTTCATGGGTGCGCATAGGTGAGTTTGCGTGGAGCCGTATGGAAGCCAGGCCTGGTAGTTTAACTTGGGATTGGCTTGACCGCGCTATCAACGTTCTTGGTAATGCGGGGCTTCAAGTTGTACTTGGTACGCCCACAGCAACGCCGCCGCGATGGATTATCGATAAATATCCGGATATGCTAGCGATTGCCATAGACGGTTCTGTTCGAAAATTTGGTTCTCGGCGGCATTATTGTTTTTCCCATTTGGGATATCGCAAAGAATGCGCCCGTATTGTTGATCTTATGGGAGAACGTTACGGTTCAAACCCGCATGTTAAAGCGTGGCAGATTGATAATGAATATGGCTGTCATGATACCATCTTATCTTATGGGGCGTCAGCCGAAGCCGCATTTCGTATTTGGCTCGAGCGTAAATATCAAGACATCACCGCATTAAATACAGCATGGGGTAATGTATTCTGGTCTATGGACTACAATAGCTTTGCGCAAATTCAACTGCCCAATCAAACAGTGACAGAGGCTAATCCCGCCCATGTTATGGACTACCGACGTTTTGCGTCTGATGAAGTTGTGACATTTAATAAAATTCAAGTAGAAGCCCTACGTCTGCACACGGATGTTCCGCTTATCCATAATTATATGGGGCGCATCACAGAGTTTGATCATTTTGCTGTTGGCGCTGATTTAGAAATTGCGAGCTGGGATAGCTATCCACTCGGGTTTCTTGAAGACCGCTCCGATCAAGGCGAGGACTTTAAGCATGATTTCATGCGGCAAGGGGACCCCGACTTTCAAGCCTTTCATCATGACCTTTACCGGGCTGTAGGACGCGGGAAATGGTGGGTGATGGAACAGCAACCCGGGCCTGTAAACTGGGCCCCGTATAACCCTAAGCCTCTGGCGGGCATGGTGCGCCTATGGACATGGGAAGCCATAGCGCATGGTGCCGATGTCGTGAGTTACTTTCGCTGGCGTCAGGCCCCATTTGCGCAAGAGCAAATGCACTCTGGACTGCAACGCCCAGACGGCGGACCTGCTGATTGCCATAATGACATATTCAAAACAGCTATGGAAATAAAAAAACTTGGCCCCGTTCAAACCAAACAAGCTGATGTCGCTCTCGTCTTTGATTACGCCTCTGCTTGGGCGTGGGATACACAGCCTCAATCTCAAGACTTTAATTATTTTCGACTTGTCTATGAAGCCTATTCTGGCCTGCGGCGCTTGGGGTTATCTGTTGATATTCTCCCTGCAGATACAGAGAATTTTAGGACCCGCAAACTTGTCCTAATACCAGGGCTATTTACGTGGAATGATAAGTTGAAAACGGCTGTTGATAACTTTAAAGGGCAGGTTGTAATGGGGCCGCGTACAGGGTCTAAAACAGAAGATTTCCAAATCCCAAAAAACATGCCGCCTAATATAGATGGATTTGACGCCAAGGTTAAATCTGTTGAAACTTTGCGCCCTACCGCGCCTATAGATATTACGAGCGGTGGTCATATCTATATTTGGCGAGAGCATTTGGAGACTTCTTGTGATGTTATAGAGGTGGGCGGTGATGGCGCGCCGGTCCATATCCGAGATGATAATTTGCATTACCTTGCCGGGTGGCCAGACCGTGAGGCTATGGCCCGTATTTTATCAAACATCGCAAATGCTGCCGGACTGGATACCGAAGACTTACCGACTGGATACCGCCGCAGGGATTTAGGCCGCTATACGCTTCATATGAATTATGGGGCATCAGCGCTTAAGTTAAAAAGTTTTACCCTAGAGAGCGCTGATATTGCGATTATTGATAATGAAACTCATAAACGCCTGATTTAATCAGGCAGGGCTAATAATTGATGTTAAGAAAGAATACCTAGCTCCACCTTAATCCTAATGTTTGTGTCTTTATGCTCAAGAGTCGATCTTGATTTGTTATGAATAAGGTTCTGCCATCTTGGCCAAAGCAACAGTTTGAACTCGCGCGGTCTAAGGCGAGGCGTCCTAACTTTTTTCCTTCTGGTGATATAACAAAAATTCCACCTGGTCCTGTGGTGAAAATATTGCCTGTCTCATCAAGTGTCATGCCATCAGGTAGCCCATGGGCATCCGGTCCCATGAACGGCGTGAAATCGAAGAAAACTTCACTGCTAATAAGTTTAAATTTAGGGTCTAATACATAACGCATTAAGATAGGTTGATGAGGGTCGGATTGACTCACATAGAGCGTCCTACCGTCTTTTGAAATGGCTACCCCGTTCGGGAAAGTTCGTTCTTTATCAATCAGATTAACCTTGCCATTTGGCGAGAGGTGATAGACCCCATTATGAGATTGTTCTTTAAGCGGGGAGTCGTCCAGTCCTTCTAGCCCGTATGGGGGGTCCGTGAAAAAGATATGACCATCCCGTGCCGCAACAACATCATTCGGACTATTAAATTTTTTGCCTTCAAAACTTTGCGTTAAAGTTTCTCTTGCTTTGTTGTTAGTATTCACCACTTCAAGGCTGCGCCGTCCATGATTGCAGAGTAAAAGGCGATCTTTGTGGTCAAAGAATAATCCATTTGCGCCAGGCTCACGGAAACCTTCGACATTGGCACCAGATGGGTTAAGGAAGGTTTTTAAGCCTTCAGGGGCTGACCAAGAATAAGCTTTGTTTTGGGGAACGTCTGTGAAGTATAGTTTCTTATTTTTTAAATCCCAGCAAGGGCCTTCCGACCACTGAAAACCTTTTGCTAAAATATTAGCTTTTGCTTCGCTTCTTATCAAACCGTGAAAATGCTCATCATTAACATCGAGTTTAACCACAAAGCTTTCTAAAGCTGCGGGAGCTGTCCCTGCGACCTTACAGGAAGTGCCTATGAAAGCAGTGCTAGCCGCACAGAAATGGCGTCGATTTAACTTCATGATGTTCCTTAAAGACTTTGTTGGTTATGTATGAGGGTCTGAATATAGCTTAATGCTGCGGTTTTGACTTCCGCTACGGCTCCAGTGCCGTCTAGATTGTAAATGGATTCATCCGCCAAAGGTGCTTCCATTTCATTGAACTGACTGTCGAGTAACGAAGCTGGCATGAAGTGGCCGGTTCGTAGGTTCAAACGTGCTTGGATGATGTCTTGCGGAACTTTTAAGTTAATGAAATTTACCTGCCGTTCGAGCTTAGAAAAACAAGCCCTATGCGCGGATTTTAATCCACTATTAGCCAGAACGATGTTTTGATCGCTCTCCTCAATGGCTTTACATATGGTTTTAATCCATGGCCAGCGCATATCATCTGTGAGAGGCTTACCGCTTTGCATGTGGTGTTTGTTTTTAAGGGAATGATAATCATCGGCTTCCATATATTCAAATGGCATCTGCTCGGATATATGTTTCGCGATTGTGGATTTTCCGCATCCGCTAACGCCCATAATTATAATCAATTGCTTTCGGGTCATAGACTAAAGCGTAACCTGAACATCATAACTGTTTCCAGATTTTATATTTGTTATATCATGCCCTGAGATAAGCTGGCCATTTACACGCATTTCTTTCTTTTCGCCGCGCTTGATGTCTAGATTAAAGTAGGCTCCGCGGAACTTTCGTGTGGCCTTTAGAGTGTTCCAGTTAGAGGGCAGACAAGGGCGAATAGATGCGCCTTTGGTATGCCCTTTAAAACCGACGAGGCCTTCGAGGACGCATCTATAATACCAACTTACTGTGCCTGTGTTAAACATAAGGCTTGAGCGTCCTGCAGTTTTAGGCAGCAGCTTATGGGCGCCACGGTAATAATTAGGAATGAAAATGGGTAATTGTCCGCGCCTTAAAAGGTCTTCTCTGTCTCGGCCAGGCAGCATGGACTTGAGGAGTTGGAATGCACGGTCGCCGTCCTCAATTTTATAGAGGCTGTAAATGTAGAATATAGCGGCATGATTATAGACTGATCCATTCTCAGCAGAGCCAGGAAATTTCTGTGTCACGCGCCCAATATGTTCGTGCATCCGTGTGAATGGTGGTGAAAGCATTTCTGGGCCATAGGGCGTTATGAGATGGGTGTCGATTGAGCGTAATAGGCTTTCTCGTTGAGCATCTGTTACAATATCGGCTAGGATAGCCCAGCTTTGTGGATTGAGAAAAATAGACCCTTCTTCATCTGCCGATTTTCCAAATATAATCCCTTCATCAGAAATGCCGCGAACGAACCAGTCCTTATCCCAAAGATGAGTTTGCGAGGCTAGTTTTACATCCTCATAGAGTTTCATGATAGATTTAGAGGCGTCTGCGTGGCCCCCTTGAGTAAGGATGTTTGCCCAAATTTTTAGGGCATGTGCTGTAGCGATAGTAAGCCAGCCAGACACGCCTATGCCTTTGGGACCGACCATATTCATAGGGTCACACCAATCACCTTGAGCGATAAAACTTAGCCCGCGATGGTCCCGATTAGACGCGAGCCATTCCATCGCATGTGTGACGCGCTGAGCCACTGTTGCTTTATGCTTACCATCAGACGAGGTGATAACGAGGTCTAGCAGATGATAATCTGCTGTCTCGTCGAGATAGACTTCCAAACAAATCGGTAGCCATACATTATGGTCTGTATGTGGAATTTGGTTGATATATTTTAACGAGGTTTGTGCATTCAGTAAAATTCCATCGGGCAGGGACCCATCTGCATTTTGCTGTGACAAGGTTCGGCATAAAGCTGTTTTCATGACCTCTGGCTCTAAATAGCTCATGCCCATATTATCCTGCAGATAATTGCGGGTTTGTGGGTCTTGGGTCAGACGGTTAATATCGCCATGCATAAAGAGCTGGCGAGGGAGCCAGTTGTTTACGAAATTATCAAATTTAGGGTCAGGCGACGTAATTTGAAAATTTTGCTTATAGGAATCGATTTTTTGTTCCAATGCGGAAGGGGCGTCCATGACTATTTGCGATTGTCCCAAATAGATTTCCCGATATCCCTCAATCTCTTCATGGTTTTTTGCTGGTCCAAACAGAAACTTAAGGGTTTGCGCGTCCTGAGGCTCTAAAGAGAGGTCATATTGCAAGACACCGACAGGGGTTTCGTAATGTGCGTCTTCATTTGAGGGGCCAAAGCGTATAGCGTCTGGGTTAGACAACCCGCCTTCGCCTTCAAATCTCTCGCGGCTTGTTTCCCAGCCCTGCGGGACTTTATCGCAAATCAAAAAGCTTTTATCTTTTAGCGATTTCACACGCGGATATTCATGCAGTTTTTGATACGGCGTAACGCAGCTCGCGACAATCCCATTGAGGTCTTTGTCAAACCGTGCAGATTGGTTCATCCAGCTCATAAACCCAATTGTGAAATAGGGCAGCAATTTGAGATTGCGGGTTTTTTCACTCTCATTTGTTAGCTTAACCGTCCAAATTTCGAGAACATCTTCCTCGGCAAGTTCTACTTTGATCTCAACCGCAATACCGTCAAAACTTAGTTTCCATTTCACATCTGATGTGCCTGCTGAGAATGAAAACATATCAGGTTGCTGCCTGATGGGTTCATAAGGCGCTGAATAGAGTGTTCCTGTGCCAGTATCTTGCAAATAAAAGAACCTGCCTGGATGATGGGCGTAGTATGGCTGTTCTGGTTGAAAGAAGGTTTGGGCCTCAATGTTTGGCGCGTAAGAATATTGGGATATGTCCGTGTCCATATATTTCGCAATGGCATAACCGCGGCAATTTACCTGCAAAAGCATGCTTGAGTTCCACAAAAATGTGGAAGCTTTCGGCAGGCTTTTAGGGCAGTTCAAATTGTAGCGCGTGCCGCAAGGAGAGGGCGAGCATATATCCTTTGAAGCCTCGGACATTATAACTCTTTGTCGCTTCTGGCAGCCAGTTCTAACTGAATTTTATCCAATGTGGATTGGCCTAACTTATAAAATATAAGGGTTGCGGCTGTCAGGATTACCAAAATTCCCGGTACAATAGTTTGCAAATATAGAATCCCATTACGAGACGCATCAGCTTGGATGGCATTGGCTTCATATCCCAGATAGGCAAGCATGGATAAAAGGACGGCAGAGCCAATTGTGCTGCCTAGTTTTTGAGAGAAGGTTGTTGCTGCAAAGGTCATCCCCGTTGCTCTACGCCCTGTTTTCCATTCGTTGAAATCAGAAACATCCGCATACATGCCCCAAGTAATCGGGGGCTTAACACCCAGCGCGACACTGATCAGGAAATTAAGTAGAAAGATGATATAAATTTGAGGCGGTAACTTGCCGCTATCCAAAAGGCTTCCATCAGCGCGCATAGCTTTAACACTCACGACTTTATCTTGATGATCTTCCGCCGCTATGGACGAAGTCTTCACGCCAAGCGGTACGCGTTTTGTGAATTTCCAAATCGCTTTTTCATGAGAAAACCATTCAGTACTTTTAATATCTTTTTCGCCTAAAAGTTGTTCGGCAGTTATAATGTCAGATTGATAGTCCTCGACATGTATTACGCCTGAATTATCTGGCTGTGGTACAAAGGTGAGAAGAATACTTAGTCCGCCGCCTATTGTCAGCATGACCATTAAAAGCTTCTTCTTGTCGATAAGTTTTGCCAATGGAGCCGCCATTAAGGCGCCAAGCATCAAGCCGAAGAATTGTAGGCCTACATATGGGCCTAACAAATCAAGCCGTCCTACAAAATATTTGAAGTAATAAGTCGCCGACGCTGAACGCAAAGTAGAGACAACAACGAAAACCATAGCGAAGACAAATAGGATTAACCAAGGAGAACAAGAAAACAATGTCTTTAGGTCAACAATAGGACTAGCAGGCTTCTGGGATTTTAAAGGCTCCACACGCTCTTTCGTCGTCAAGAATGTGATGAGAAATAATACTGACGCAATGCTAGCATATATCATCATTGTAATTTGCCACCCGCGTGCATTATTTAAGTCTCCACCGCCGAAATAACTAGCGATATCTGGCGTTGCGGCGCCTACAATGATGCTGCTGAGATAGGCAAAGAAGAAGCGTGTGCTGTTAATACGGTTCCGCTCTTTACCATCGGCGGATAGAACTGCTGAAAGAGAAGAGTAGGGGATATTGATGGCTGTATAACAGACCATCAATAAGCTATAGGTTATGTAGGCCCATATTAACTTCCCGCCTTCGCTTAGATCAGGCGTGCTGAGGGTTAAAATTCCTGCTGCTGTAAGCGGGAGGCATCCGAATAGAAGATAAGGTCGAAATTTGCCCCAACGCGTTTTGGTTCTATCCGCTAAGGCTCCCATTGCGGGGTCCGTAAAAGCATCAATGATCTTTGTAAAAGTAACCATTGTTGCCGCCGCAGCCGCAGAAATTCCAAACACATCGGTATAGAAAAATACTAAATAGGAGCCAATAATAGCCCAGTAAAAGTTAAACCCAGCATCGCCAAGCCCATACCCAATAAGCTCTTTTAAAGAGAGTTTCTCTAATCGTTTATGTTGAATGATCTTATCTCTTATTTATCGCGTGTGAAAATTAAACCGCTTTTTGTTTATTCTTATATTCTTATATGTGTCATTCATGAGATGAAGTGCTCTATCTCATGTCAGACCTTCGCCGCTTGTCTTTGTCCTTGATTGATTACCTCATCAACAATGATAGATTCCTGAAGGTGTTTTTCAGCCTTATTATCTTGTGCCGAAGCATTCGAGGCAAGGTCAGGGGTAAGGGCAAGAGCAAGGGTTAATAAAATAAAATGAAATTTTGCCATCACCCTAAACTCCGATTTTACTATTTTCAAATTTGACTAGATGTCTTTTTGTGCCTATTGAGATAAAAATGTTACCGCTCACATTCTTGTAATTCAAGGTCTGGGTAAAAATCAAGGGGAGTTTACATGACATACCAAAACTTTTTTCGTTCGACAATATTACTAACCGCTTCAGCCCTCGCTCTAGCGGCTTGTAAGCCGGATTCAACTCAGGTTGAGCCATCCTCTTCCTCTTCAAAGCTGAAGGGGGTCAATCAATATGGGGCTGTTACGCAAGCCGAGTTGAACGGGGTTATTCACCCAGAGGTTTGGCCTGAAGTTAAAACGGCTGCGCTTAACCCTGATGTTGAAAAGCGTATTGATGACATTATATCCAAGATGACGCTCGAACAAAAAGTGGGTCAGATTATTCAAGGCGATACAAATTCTGTCACGCCTGCTGAGGTTAAAGAATATCGGCTTGGGTCCGTTCTAAGCGGCGGTAACTCTGCACCTGGCGATAAACCTTATGCAGATACGGCGAGCTGGCTTGCGGCTGCGGATGAATATTATGAAGCTTCTATTGACACTGAGGGTGTTGAGATAGCGATTCCAACGATTTGGGGCATTGATGCCGTGCATGGACATACTAATCTAATTGGCGGCACAGTCTTTCCGCATAATGTTGGCTTGGGCGCTGCGAATGACCCTGACCTTATTCACCGTATATCGGAGGCTACAGCGTTAGAGCTCAATATTTCGGGACATGATTGGACATTTGCACCAACTCTGGCTGTTCCGCAAAATGATCGTTGGGGGCGAGGTTATGAAGGCTTCTCTGAAAGGCCTGAAATTGTAAAGTCTTATGGCGGTGAGATAGTAAAAGGCTTGCAGGGGCAAGTTGGTACAGATGAATTTATGGGGCCGAAGCGCGTCATGTCGACAGCTAAGCACTTTCTCGGTGATGGCGGCACAGATAATGGTGTTGACCAAGGGAATTCCATAGTTTCAGAGACTGAACTTCGTGAACTCCATCTAGGTGGATATGAGACTGCCATTGCAGAAGGTGCGCAATCCGTCATGGCTAGCTTCTCCTCTTGGCAAGGGCAGCCTATGCATGGGCAAAAGGCGCTCATGACGGATGTTCTCAAAGGGCAGATGAATTTTCAGGGCTTTATCGTGGGCGATTGGAATGGACATGCGCTCATTCCAGGCTGTACGGCTACAGATTGTCCAGATGCACTTAATGCTGGCTTGGATATGTATATGGCCCCTGAAAGCTGGAAGGGGATGTACGAATCCACGTTAAGGCATGTTAAATCAGGACACATTTCAATGGAGCGCTTGGAGGATGCTAATCGCCGCATACTTAGAGCAAAAATAAATTCTGGAATTTTTGACAAACCAAAACCAAGCTTAAGAGCTGTTGGTGGAAAGTCTGAGCTTTTAGGCGCAGCGGACAGCCGTAATCTTGCGCGCGAAGCTGTGCGTAAGTCTATGGTTCTTCTTAAAAACAACAATAAAGTTTTGCCTTTGGTTGCTAAATCTAAGGTTCATGTTGTTGGGCCAGGAGCAGAAAGTATCACGAAACTATCAGGTGGTTGGACGCTGTCTTGGCAGGGGCGTGATCATGTGAATGAAGACTTTCCAAATGGGACGACATTTCTGTCGGCTGTTAAAAATGTCGTTGAATCTGCAGGCGGTTCGGTGACCTATGATGCTGATGGGGCTAATATTGCTGATGATACTGACGTCGTTATCGCAGTTTTCGGTGAAGACCCTTATGCAGAATTTCAGGGTGACCGGGCAAATGTTGACTTCGAGACCAATGACTTTAATACGGATATGTTAAAGCAATATCAGGACGCTGATATTCCTGTTGTTTCTGTCTTTATTTCTGGGCGTCCGCTTTGGACTAACCCTGAGATTAATGGTTCTGATGCCTTTATTGCAGCGTGGTTACCAGGGAGTGAGCCTGCGGGGATTACTGATTTGATTTTTCAAACAAAGCCTAATTATGACTTTACGGGACGTTTGTCATTTTCATGGCCGAAACTCGCGACACAGGTGAAACTCAATCCTCACCACGAAAATTACGATCCATTATTTCCACTTGGATATGGTCTGTCTTTGAAGGATAATAAGACCGTTGCTGCATTATCATTGGAAAGTGGTGTCTCTGAAGGAATAGGGGATAAGGGTGTCTTTTTTACAAGGGGGCTTACGACTCGGCCATGGCGATTGACAGTGAACGATTCACCGATTGAGCTCCCGTACTCGCAAGAAGGTATTGCAGTTTCTGCATTTGATTATGCCGCGCAGGAAGATGCTATTCGTATTAAGTTTAACGAATCCAATAATGTTTTCTCTATTGCCAGTTATCCGTTAGATTATCACAGGGAGGCCAATGGAGCCATGGAGCTTTCGTTCCAAATACGGTCATTTAGTGGTTCTGGGAAAGCGTCTGTTGGTGCTGGGTGTGTTGAGCTTGCTGATTGTACGAATTTTCATGATGTGGATGTAACTCAAGAGTGGACGGAGCAGAGAATCTCTTTGCGATGTGCTTTGGTCAATGGCGTTGATATGCACAATATGAAAATGACCG
>JALZWM010000082.1 GCA_023300105.1 Hellea sp. | reverse complement strand
AATTTGCCGCGCTTTTGTTAGAAGTAAGACAGCAGGCGTAACCTCAACATCGGGCGAAAAATATTTCCCAGTATCAATCGTGTAGTCATCAGAATTATAGTTGAAGGGGGGGTAGCGGTAGCTTACATCACCAAAGGTCACATCGCCCCTCGCGTATAATTCGTCAATTGCCTGCGAGACCTCTGGATCCTGCGCAATATCATAAAGCCAAATCGTGTCGTTTGGAGTGTTGTATAATTTAGTCTGCTTCCCAGTTGTGGAAAAGCCATTCGCTTGCCTATCCGTAATAGGCGCCGTATTTTGTATGGTGTTTTGAGCCGTGGATTTAAATTGTTCGCTCGCAACAGGCGGAGAGACTACCGCATGTTCTTCGTTAATATTCTTACAGCTACCGATTAGTACCGCGCAGCATAAAAACAACTTTTGTATCATCTTGCTTTTCATAAAGGTAACATAGGACAAAATAAACTGTTGGTCAAAAATTGAAAAGCAGCACACGTTTCTAACGTCAACTTCGCCGCCAAAGCGGACTTCAAACCCCTAAACCCAATACTCGCTCATGCGCTGAATGACCCAGAACATGGCCACGCTAGAGAGGCCGTAGGCCAAGAACGTTTCTGATTTTTTGAGTAGGTTTTTGTTCGCTTTGGCGATGAGGGCAAGGATAATAAAGGCGGCAATGATGACGGCGAATTGGCCGAGCTCTACGCCGATATTAAATAGTAAAAGCGCGAGTAATTCTGTCCCTTTGGGTAGGCCTATTTCGGACAGGGCGCTGGCGAAACCTGCGCCGTGAATAAGGCCGATGAAAAAGCTAATCAGATATGGGCGCTTCGCGGCGAGGCTTGCACGGCCGCGTTGCTTACGAATGACCTCAACACCTAACAGGACAATACTTGCGGCTATCAAGATTTCTACGGGGCGCGTTGGGAGCGTTAGCAGTCCAAAGGCGGCTAGTGCGAGCGTGATAGAATGGGCGAGGGTAAAGGCCGTGGCGACGCCGAGTATTTGCCGCCGCGAGACGAGTAAAACAAGGCCAATGACAAAGAGTAAATGATCCCAGCCCATTAATATATGCTCCACGCCAATACGCAGATATTGCCCTGCGGCGCTGGTGGTTTTCCCGCCAAGATTAAAACTTGGAGATTCGGGTTTAATCAGGGCTGAACGCGTCTCGCCCGACAGATAAGTGATTTGCGCAAACACATCCGTCAGCGTGCGCTCTAATCCGGGCAGGGTAATGGCGCCCTGCGTGAGGGCGCAAAAAACGCCGCGCTGTTCGATAACTGTCCCGCCTTGGCGAGAGAGGGCCGAGTGACCGACAGTACAAGCCGCATCAAAGGTCGGCGTTATCTTAAGCCGCTTGCCTTCGAGGACAGGCTGTTTCCAGACCATGTTAAATTCACCGGGCGTTGTTTCCGTCAGGCTTAGAAATGCAGGGCGCACTTCATGGGCGGAGGCCGTCGCCGCACAAATCCAGAGCACTATAACCGCCAGAAAAAGTTTTAAGGTAACCCTCACTCTTTAGCGTCCTCAACAACGACTTTATATTTTTGGATGAGGTCTTTGAGGCGTTTGCCGTTGGCGTCGCGCTGCGTTTCATCTTGCCATGCACGGATAACAGCGGGGCGAACCTCGCTCAGTTCAGGAACGGATTTTGGAACAGATAAGTTGATGCGAACAAGGTGCCGTCCAAAGGCGGAATCAATTGGGCCTTGCCAGACGCTTTCTAGGTCTTCTGTTGGTGCGTTGAAAACGCCTACAGCGAAATCTGCCCCGAAGAGACGGCTGACATCAATCGTCGATAATTTAGTGAAACTGCGCTCAAGCATGAAAGGGTCGCCCAGTGTTTTCCACTCTGCATCATCAATAATATCTCTGACTTTTTTGATATTGATATCAAGGTTCTTACCGTGTTTCTCAGGACTGAAATAAATATGCGAGAAACTGCGTTTTTCGGGGACGGCGAATTTATTGATATTAGCTTCAAACCACGCCTCTAACACCGGCTCATCTGGTTCTTGCGGCGCGTCAACATCTTCTATCATGAAGCGCATTTTCTGGGCGAGGCGGCGACGGATAATCGTATCATCACTGCCAAGACCCATGCGGCTAGCCTCGCGCATCAAGGCTTGTTCTTCGACGTATGCAAAGAGCAAAGCTTGCAGGTCTTCATCCGTGGGCTGGCGGCGGTTCTCCCCTGCAAATATCGTCGCTTGGCGCTGCATCTCATCGGGGCTAACGATGATTGTATAATCAGCCTTTGAGACATGACGTTGCCAAAGAGAATGGCCTGCGAAAAGCAGGCCTCCCAGAATGATAAAATGAACCAAGGGTTCGCGGAAAAACTGTTTCATATACGGCGCTTATTGTTGGGCATTATACCAAATAGGGGAGGTGTAAGCCCGCTCTTGTAGGGTTGGCTGCAAATCTGGATGACGTTCAACACCCGCTTTAAGCGCGTCCCATGTACTCCAACGACAAGATGGGTTTTCCAAAACGCGGACGTAATAGCTGGCTGACATTTTAGGGTCGAAATCAGGGTCTTGCCAAAGTGTTTTAAGCTCAGGCGCGCCGACGTCCTTAGAGATAGAGCAATCCGTTAAATCAACACTCGCGCCGTTATCGGGGCAGCGCTGTGTTTTGGCGTCAACAACCCCGCCATCTGAACAGGCTATGTCATAGACCCTTTCCTGCGCGCCGCTCCCGTCATGCCATGCTTTGACCATTTGTAGGCGTTGCAGCGGGGCATTGCGCGGGTCACGCATCGCCCAAACTAAGAAGCTTGGAGACGTATCAGACGCGGCAAGGTCGCCGCCCATAGGCACGCCAGAGGCATAGGCTTTGGACACCATTTCCGTATCGTCCAAAAGGCTAGCATCGTAATCATAGCCGCCAAACATACGCACTTTAATGCGCGGGCCAGAGGTGGCGTAGGTTTCTTTGCGCTCCATAGCCGCGTAAATCGACTCGCGGGTGTTTTCTTCAGACCAGACAGCGGCAAGGCCAGAAGCGCCCCATTTACTAAACCAATTCTCTGCGTTTTGATCGCGCTTTACGCCCTCCCAGGTCTTCGCCCCGCCAGGGGGAACCGAGCCGCGGCCAACAGCGGTGCCGTCTAAAATGCCGACTTTGGACCAGTAGTCTTTTTCGTCAAAAGCGCCGCCAACAACGTGGCTGTCAGAACTGCCAATAAGGCCGAATTTATACGGGTTTGTGCCTGTTTCTTTTTCAAAGGCCAGACCATTCGCGAGGGCTTCGCGGATATAGCTGCCTTTGATTTTTGAGACGACATCAGAGCTGAGCAGAAGCTCATAAATCTCAAAATTTGCAAATTCGTCATTGGGGCTAAGCGCGGGATGTGTTTCCGATGTGCCTTTGACCTGTGTCATTTCAACGAGGGGTTCATTTCTTATACGTTTGGCTGTGTAATCTGCGTCAATGTCGCCGCCGTAATATTTTTTCAGTGCGAACATCTCGCCGTCAGAGACATTAGAGTTATGGGGAATAGCTAAGACGTCCCGTCCATCTGCGCGCTGCCCGTCCATCCATGTCCAAAGGTCTTCGGGGTTGATAGAGTCGAGCGTTGAGAACAGGCGGTCAGGGGCGGCGTCTTTGAAGACGACATTCCTGTGGAGGTTGCCGCCAATGAAACTATTATCGCCGCGCCCTTGTGTTGAGACGGCTGTGTATTCATAGGCTGCAAATGTCGTGAGCTTACCAGGTGTATAATGCTTATCCGCGCTGGCGACTGTGCTCTGCCATGTGCTGTCGATTATGTCTCGGTCATAGATTTCTGCAAAGGGTTTACCACTCC
>JALZWM010000081.1 GCA_023300105.1 Hellea sp. | reverse complement strand
TAATCAGGGTCTGCCGTCAATGCGATTATTATCACATTTGCCCAAGATTGTTGGCTCCCCCGAATTTCAAGCGTTGTCTCGATACCATCCATAATTGGCATATGAATATCCATGAGTACAACATCAACATGCATAGAGCTTAGCACATCCAATGCTTCGCGGCCATTATTGGCAAAATGCAGGTGATTAACTCGCTTGCCGATTAAACGTTTTACGACTTTTTGATTTATAGAGTTATCTTCAACACATAAGACTGAGAGACCTTCAAATGGCGGCTTCGAGACTCGATTATTTTTTTTTACTGTGATGCTTTCTGAAACTGACGGATTAGACGTTTTTTGTGGCTCAGAAACATGATCATTTTCTTTTGTTGAGGGCTTTAAACGCGCGTCACTTAGGTCGTCTAAATCATTGGCATTTTCTAACACCGGTAGAATCATTACAAATGTCGTTCCTACACCAAGCTCCGATTTTACTTTTATTTCTCCGCCCATCAGCTCGGTTAATTGCTTTGTGATACTCATCCCGAGGCCCGTACCGCCATATTTGCGAGAAATAGTATTATCTGCTTGAGTAAAAGCATCAAAGATAGTTTGAGTTTCAGCCTCAGACATTCCCATTCCCGTATCTTTTACGGCAATCACGAGTGAGGGTTTGTTTTTGATGATTGCTGTTTTTACGACAAGATCAACACGTCCCGTTTTTGTAAATTTCGCTGCATTGGAGAGAAGGTTATTCAAACATTGCTGGATTCTGAAACTATCAATAAGCATTTTTTTCGGCGTTGACGGAACAACATGCACCTTCAAAGCAATTGATTTAGCCGAAAATTGTGGCCGCCAAAGACGCGTGCAGCTATCAATGACTTGATTGATATCAGACTCATGCATGTCAACTTTCATTTTATGCGAGAGCAACTTAGCATGATCTAATGTACGTGAAAGCAAGTGGTGAAGCCCATCTGCTGCTTGTTCAATGTCGCCAACGACCTCCATGATTTCATCAGACAAATTTTCATCTTTTAAACTGTCACTCATACCTATTATGGCATTTAAAGGCGTTCTGATTTCATGGCTCATACGCGCTAAAAATTCAGACTTAGCTTTAGAATCTTCTTTTTCACTTATGAGTTCTTTTTGTTTTTCGACATCTTTCGTTATGTCCGACACAAAGGCTGTTGCGCCGACTAAATTTCCGTCAAAATCGCGTTCTATTTTACCAACACTGCGTTGCCACATAAGGCCATCACGTTCAGTTTCGACGCGGTAAGTTAAATCAAAGGGGCGTGTTCCAATAAGTATATCTTGCCAAGCTCTAGTCACTTCAGCGAGGTCCGCCCGATAGATTATAGACCATAATCCATTTTTTTGTATTTTTGCAGCCTCAACCGAGGAGAGCCGCTTAAGAACAGAATCGCTATAGCTAAACTTTCCCGTATCAAAACTCATGGACCAGAACCCTGAATTAGCAGATTCCATAGCTATTTCTAATAAATCACGGTGACGTCGACGATTAGAAACATCCTTAATCGTCGCAACCATGTACCCTTCAGCCGTATACCAAGAGTTAATTCGAAGACTACGAGCATCTTGTGTCATCGCAAAAATTGTTGTTTTGTGAGCTTTTCTTGCTGCAAAACTATCAGAAATTAATTTTGTGAATGTCTCTGTAGAGAAAGACTTATACTTTCCAGCATGTTCGAATTTAAACTCAAAAAAAGCGTCATCAATTCGCTGGCCAATTATATTTTTGGACGACGGCAATCCAACGATTTCTACAAAATTCTCACTAGCAGTTTTAACAATTCTTTCTTGGCAGAATACGACATACGCTAAATTTTCAGCTTTTGTTATGAGGGTTTCTAAGTCTGTTTCGAAACTTTGCGCGTCTATACTCTTTAATGTATTGTGCATTTCTTAACATACAGCTCACGCTGATTGCCCCCCTACTTCTCTATAATCTTATCACGTAAATATTTATAAAGATTGAAGCATGGTGCTTAAGAGTTCATTTAAAGAACGTTCAAGTTAAGAGCGGCTTGAGTGTAAAGCCCGCAATTATTGCCTTTAGTTTCTCTAATGTCATTTGGAAAGTCAGCACAAGTATTAGCTGTTATGAAACACAAAATAACTCGAACTAATGCTGATATGAAAATAGTGTCATATAAGTCACTAATAAAAACTTAATAACACACCACACATTTTTTCAATTGTTCTGGTTAAAAATTAACATAGATTACAGGCTGGTCATAAAGATCAAAAAAACAAACATAAATATTAATTAAAGGGTAATTTATGAAACGTTTCTCACTTAAATCAGCACTTGCGATTTCCGCATCTACTGCAATGCTTGCAGGCGCTATGGCAACGCCAGCATACGCTCAAGCAGACAGTAGTTTCTCAGATGATGAAATCGTCACAATTGGTACGCGCCGCCAGGCACGTTCTGCGAAAGACGTAATTGCTCCCGTTGATGTTATTTCAGCCAAAGAGCTTCTTAATCAGGCTCCAACAGATATCGCCGATGCACTTCGGATTGCTGTGCCTTCATTTAACGTTAATACGCAACCTATCTCAGATGCGGCGACGATTGTTCGTCCAGCGAGTTTGCGCGGACTATCACCAGATAACACGCTTGTCCTCTTAAACGGCAAACGTCGTCATCGTGCGTCTGTTATTTCATTCTTAGGCGGCGGCATCGCTGATGGCGCGCATGGTCCTGATATTTCAGTATTCCCATCTCTTGCCCTTAAAAATGTTCAAGTTCTTCGTGATGGTGCATCTTCACAATATGGTTCAGATGCGATTGCTGGTGTTCTTGATTTCCAACTTAAAGACGCTTCAGAAGGCGGAACAGTTGAAGTGCGTTACGGCGAAACTTATGAAGGTGACGGCGAAAATTACCGGATTGCTGGTAACATCGGATTACCTTTAGGTAACAAAGGTTTTGTTAATATTACAGCAGAATATGCTGATGTGAATGACACGAACCGCTCTATTGTACGCGATGATGTTGCTGCTCTTGTTGCAGCAGGTAACACTGCGATTTTAGATCAATCTGTAAATACATTAACCACAGATGCTGATTCAGTTCAAATCTGGGGTCAACCAAATGTAAATGATGACATTAAATTATTCGTCAACACAGGTTATGAAATTTCTGAAAATCTAGAACTTTATGCCTTTGGTAACTATGCTGAACGTCAAGTTGAAGGCGGTTTCTTCTTCCGTAACCCAACTAATCGTGGCGGCGTATTTCAGGGACCTACTGTTGACCCAGTTACAGGCGCTGCAAGTAGTGCAGACAATGCTGTAGCTTCTGTTTCAGTCGGCAATTTAGCTGGTCTTGATCCAACAGCATGTCCTGCAGGTATTCCATTAGTTAATGGCTTAATCCCAGATGAAACTGTTTTGGCACAAGTTGTAGCAGACGATAATTGCTTCTCATTTGTTGAGACACTTCCAGGCGGTTTTGTTCCACGTTTTGGTGGCGACAACCAAGATATCGCTTTTGTTGTTGGCGCGCGTGGCGATCTCGACATAGGTACAGGCCTTGGTTATGATGTCAGCTTTAGTTATGGTGAAAACACAACTGATTTCTTCATCAACAACACAATCAACGCCTCTCTTGGGCCAGACACACCTCGTGATTTCGAGCCAGGTGGTTATGAGCAAGAAGACATCAACTTTAACGTCGGGTTTAACTACGGCCTCCCTATCGCAGGCTGGGCTTCAGATTTAAACATTGCGACTGGCTTTGAATATCGTGAAGAAACTTTCACAATCAATCAAGGTGATGATGCCTCCTTTGCTATCGGCCCACTTGCAGCACCAAGTGCTGGCTTCCCAACAGGACAAGGTTTTGCCTCTAGCTCAAACGGCTTCGGTGGATTTGTTCCTGCCTCAGCGGGATCTTTCTCTCAAGACAACATCGCGATTTATGGCGATCTTGAAGGTGACGTAACAGATAAATTGACGTTGCAAGCCGCTCTTCGTTACGAAGATTTCAGCTCATTTGGCGACACAGTTAACTGGAAAGTTGGCGGTAAGTATGACGTAACTGATAACTTTACTGTTCGCGGTACCTACTCAACAGGTTTCCACGCACCAACAGCAGGGCAAGCAAATGTGGTTAATATCACAACAGCTTTCGTTGGCGGTGTCTTACAAGATGTTGCGACATTGCCTCTGACAAGTGCAGCGGGTGAGTTTCTTAACACTCAACGTATTGCCGATGGTGACCAGCCATTTACGCTCGATGCGGAAGACAGTAAAAACATCTCTGTAGGTTTTGCTACGAGCATCGGTGATATCAGCCTCACAGTTGATTATTTCAACATCGAACTTGATGGCAGAATTGCTCTTACTGACAACCAAGACTTCCAAGAATCTCTTCGGTCTTTTGCTGAAGATAATGGCCTTGATCTCTCGGATGTTACACAAACGAGTCAGTTGATTAATACCCTTGATGGCGTTGGCGGCTTTAGTGCTGCAAGCTTTGCAGGGTCTGAAGATTTGGCGGCCTTTGCGGTCTTTGCCAACAACTTCGATACACGAACACAAGGTATTGATGTTGTCGCAAATATGCCTGTCGATTTTGGCTATGGTACAAGTTCATTCTCTGTTGCAGGTAACTGGACAGATACAGATGTAACCAACCGCGGCGACATTGAGCCTATTGGCGATCTTCGTACACGCTCACTAGAAGAAAACATTCCTTCCTTTAAAGGTAATGCGACCTTCAATCATGAGCAGGGCGATTGGAGAGGGCTAGTTCGCGCGAATTACCACTCTAGTTACTTCGAAGATCACCTTGGAACCAATGGTTTCCCGATTGACCTAGGTAGCGAAATCAACTTCGATGCTGAAGTTACTTACTCATTGCCACAGCTTACAGGTGCAGAAATCAGTATTGGTGCCGCCAATATCCTTGATAATACACCAGATGAATTGGCTGACATTCCATTAGATGGCTTCTCATCTGTCGGCGCTGTTGCAGGGTCTCAGTTCCCATCTACAGCTCCGTTCGGCTTTAATGGCGGACAGTGGTATATTCGGGCGCGTTATAACTTCTAATCACGCTTAATATCAAAATTAGAAGCCTCGCATTTGCGGGGCTTTTTTTATGCTTAAATTTTAGGCTTGAGTTTAAGAATTTACCAAGCGCCCAAATTGGCAAGCTTTGCACGCAGCTCTGGCGGTAAATCATTAGCCCCTGCAATATCAGTAAGGTCAGCAGGAGCATCCCCTACCTTAAGATAACGCCAGCCTTGAAAAGGCCTCTTAGGCGTCGGCACAACAGGAATAAGTTCGGGGTTCATTAAAATTGCGCAAGCCTTACGGCCATCTTGGGTTTGCACCTCTTCAAGCTCTACAATTTCATTGCGGCATTGAATCAAACCTTTGATGACCCAATAGATGGACCCGCCGTCCAGCAAAGCATCTTTTTGCTTAGGCGACATCCGGGTGACATGCTGATGGTATGGCATCAAGCCTTTTGCAACGCGGCGCTCCACAACCATGGTTTGCCATTCTTGCAGGGTCGCAATCGACTCAGTTCCAACGGATAGCTTTTGAAGATGAATAGTCATGTCTATTCATATGCAGAATAACATGACTATAGCCAGTCCTTGGCTTAAAAATCTCGTTGAAAAGGTTCCGTGTCTTGAATGAAATTAGGTGCTGAAGGGTCAAGTTTGAAGGTTACCATATCTTTCACGTCTTCTGCTGGAAGCAAACCAGCCTTCTTAATACCGTAACCAAAGATAGACTTTATTTGACGGTGTACAGAGCTAGAATTTCTAAAGCTAGTTTCAATGCCAAACTTATGCCGCAACGTCGCATTCGCAACCATACATGCGTTCTTCACCTTACTCTCATGTGTCGAATATTCAGTTGTTACTGAAACACAAAACTTCCCATTATCAACACGGTGAGGCGAATTCAACGGCCAGGTAATCGCTTGACCTTCTTCTAAATCAAAGAATTGAGCTTCTTTTTCAAATTCTTTATTATAAGGCAAATCATCATCCAAATACCGAAGCATTTTTGCTTCATAGGCATGGTCGGGGATAAACTTCTCAGTTTGAGGGTAGATATAAATTCGTTTCTCACCTCGTACATGCCAAAGGATAATGTGTGTTTTATCAAAATGGTATGGCACTTTAGCGATTGGTGAGGAGATAAGAATTCCGCCATTCGCATTATAAGGTTTTCTTGAGATAGAATTTCCAAGATCACCATACATACGGTCTAACACGGCTTTATACTCCGGGTGTAAATTCATACCTTG
>JALZWM010000080.1 GCA_023300105.1 Hellea sp. | reverse complement strand
CGTAGCACGCTTAAAGGTGAGCCGCCAGAATGTGACGCCGCCCTTTCATAATTAAACTCGTCTATAGTTTACTAAAACGTGACTGGATTTTTTCTACAGGTTCTTTAACTGATGGCTTATGACTTACTTACCTCAACTTAAAACTTTAACCCTATTAAGTATAGCAACTTTAATAGCCTCCCCAGCTATGGCTCAAAATGAGCCTGCGCGTGAGAGTGTAGCTTATGTAGGCATTTCAGTCGCCTCCTTTTCTGAATATTTAGGATCCGACGATCAAGAGACACGCGTTCTTCCCTATCTCAGTATTAATGACTTCAAAGGTTTTGATCTCTTTGGACCTAACTTAACTTACCGCCTCATAGAGGTTGGCACTGGCAAGGGCTTAGACAAATGGTCGCTCGAAGCAGGGCCAAAGGTTTCCTTTCAAGGCGGACGCGATAGTGACGAAAGTCCTAATTTAATAGGCTTTGAAGACATTGGTGGAAGCTTACCGCTAGGAGGTTATATTAAGAGCACCATAGGCCCCGTAGGGTTAGGCGTCACAGCAGGACAAGATATTATTAAAGGCCACAGCGGCTTTACAGCGGATGCTTCAGTCGGAACCTTCTACAAAGCTGGTAATTTTGCGATTCAGCCCTCTCTGTCAGTTAGCTGGGCGGATGGCCGTCACAATGAAAGTTTCTTTGGGGTTACAAATGCTCAGAGTTCAACCTCGCCTCTCGCGGCATATGATATTGGCTCGGGCATTTATGCTTATTCAGCCAGTGTCGTTTCATGGATTGATATCCAAGATAAATACGCCTTGGCGCTTATTGCAACTTACCGCGAATTTACGGGTGATGCCAAAGACAGCCCCATATTAAGAGCCGATGACGGCTCAACAAATGGAGCTTCTGTTATTGTAAGTCTGTCAAGAAAGTTTGATCTCTCTAGATTCTAGGCGTCTGCCTTAAGGCTACGATAAGCAAAGATCGACAGGGCAACCAAAATAACTTCAATCAAAATAGGTTGCATCACGCCGACGCCGTTACCCGTGACTGCAAGACTGATAAGGCGGCCAATCAAAACAAGGCTATAAAGAATAATTGGCAGTTTAAGACCTGCCACCTTACCTTGAAACAGAGCAAGTCCGCAGCCAAGAGCGCTTGCTAAAAATACCGCGCCAATATCTCCGCGCAGGGAATGTTGTCCGAGTTCTGACACCCCGCTCAGGCCTAAAATACCGCCAACTGTTGAAGGAGCCCCCCAAGCCA
This sequence comes from Hellea sp., assembly GCA_023300105.1. Classification (GTDB taxonomy): domain Bacteria; phylum Pseudomonadota; class Alphaproteobacteria; order Caulobacterales; family Maricaulaceae; genus Hellea. The sequence goes on along the minus strand of JALZWM010000080.1, from coordinate 12,585 downwards.
TAAGGCCCATCGCGAGTGAGAAAAGACCAACAAGACCAGCAGCAAGCTTAGCTAAATTATTCATGATATCCCCAAATTATTTTATTGCACTCACAATGCGAGAGAGCTGTACCGCTGTCAATAAGTGTTACCCCTGTGAGGGCCTAAAGCTGCCAAATATAGCAAGCCCATCGTTCCATCACTTAATTGTTGATTGGTCGTTTTTCCCTTTTTTCTCGCTAGAATGCCCTATATCTCTCTGAGATAAGCTTTCATTTTTCGCTCAAATTAAGTTAGAAGCTTTTATGAGATTAGACACAGATACATTAGGTCAGAATAACCGTGCGCCATTAGGCTTGGCGCTAGGCGGAGGCGTTGCCCGCGGCTGGGCCCATATAGGCGCCATACGAGCGCTAGTTGAAGCGGGTATCAAACCAGACATTATTGCAGGTACGTCAATTGGCGCGCTCGTTGGGGGCGTCTATCTGGCGGGTAAATTGGACGTGCTTGAGAAATGGGCGCGGGCACTGAACAAGCGCCGTATGATGAGCTATATGGATGTGAGCTGGGGCGGTTCAGGCTTTATGCGAGGCGAGCGGCTCGCGCGTGTTTTGCGCCATTATATGGGCGATCTTGCGATTGAAGATTTAGACCATAAATTCGCGGCCGTGACCTGTGACTTACGAACAGGCTATGAAGTCTGGCTACAACGCGGCGAAATAGTTCCCGCCATTCGCGCCTCCTATGCTTTGCCGGGCGCGTTTGAGCCTATCAAAATCGATGGCCGTTATATGATAGACGGCGCGCTGGTTAATCCTGTGCCTGTGTCCGCGTGCCGCGCTATGGGCGCGCATATGGTTATCGCGGTTAGCCTCAACGGTGACGCGTTTGGCCCCATCGGAAGTTCCCATGAGCTTGGCCTTGATGATGAAGATAGTGTTGACCCCTTTGCGCTTGCAGCGCAGTCCCTTAATAAACTACGGCCTGATCGCCTTCTCCTACAAAGTATGATGGGAGATGGAAAGTCGGGCAAAGGTCCCAAGGTCGGCTCGGTCATGATGGGCACATTGAATATTGTTATGGACCGCATTTCGCGTTCACGCCTTGCGGGTGACCCGCCAGATGTTTTCGTCGCGCCGCGCATTGGTCATATCGGTATGCTTGAATTTACCAAAGCGGATGAGCTTATCGAACGCGGATACCAAGCGATGAAGCATGAAATCCCGTTGATTAAATCTGTTATGGATGTTCTTAATCAGATGCCAAGTGCCACGAGTTCTGCCCCTAAATAAAGGCTATTCAGCTGAAAAACTGGCAGCACCTTCCTCGGCAGAGAGGCAGGCTTTACGGAAAGTCCCAAAAAGGTCTCGCCCAAACCCGAGGACTTTTGCATTTTTATTAAACGCAACTGATGGCCGCGCCGCAAAAACACTGGGGTCAACATCAACATCCAAAACGCCTGTTGTTGCGTCCAAAGTCACGACATCCCCGTCCTGAAGGCGCGATAACGGCCCGCCTTTGGACGCTTCGGGCGTAACATGAATTGCGGAAGGTATCTTCCCTGACGCCCCCGACATACGCCCGTCGGTCACTAAGGCGACATGAAAACCTTTATCTTGGAGCACGCCCAATGATGGCGTCAGCTTATGAAGCTCTGGCATGCCATTGGCGCTAGGGCCTTGAAACCGAACAACCACAACAACATCTTTATCAAGCTCGCCCGCTTCAAACGCCTCAATCATAGAATTTTGCGTATCAAAAACGCGGGCTGGCGCTGTCACTTTATGATGTTTTGAATCAACTGCGGATGTCTTGATGACCCCGCGGCCTAACTTCCCATCAAGCACGGATAACCCGCCATCTTTGCTCGCGGGGCTAGCCGCTGTGAAGACAACGTCTTTGTCCTGACTCTCAGTAGGCCCGTCTCGCCATATAGCTACACCGTCTTGTAAAATTGGCTCTTGCGTATGGGCGCGTAGTCCATGCCCCATCACCGTATTCACATCATCATGTAGCAATCCTGCATCCAGCAGTTCACGCATTAACAGCGCCATACCGCCAGCCGCGTGGAAGTGGTTCACATCTGCCTGACCATTTGGGTATATCCGTGTCAGTAGCGGCGTTATTTTAGATATCTCGTCAAAATCATCCCAATTGATGATTATGCCTGCGGCCCGGGCTATGGCGGGGATATGAAGCGCATGGTTCGTTGAGCCGCCAGTTGCCATCAAACCGACAACCGCATTAACGATAGATTTTTCGTCAATGATTTCTGCAATCGGCATATAGCTATCCCCCAAAGAGGTTATCTCGGACGCGCGTTTAACCGTCGCCTTCGTAACAGCGTCCCGAAGCGGCGTTCCGGGGTTAATAAAAGCGGCTCCAGCCATATGCAGGCCCATGACTTCCATAAGCATTTGGTTGGAATTTGCTGTGCCGTAAAAGGTACACGTCCCTTGCCCGTGATAGCTCTCCATCTCTGCTTTGAGTAATTCATCTCTGCCAATCTTGCCTTCGGCAAACAGCTGACGGATACGAATTTTTTCTTTATTCGGCAGACCTGACGGCATGGGACCCGCAGGCACAAAAATAGCTGGTACATGCCCAAATTGTAGCGCGCCAATCAAAAGGCCTGGAACAATCTTATCACATATACCAAGGTATAACGCTGCATCATATGTATCATGAGAAAGCGACACAGCTGTGCTCATCGCAATAACATCCCTCGAGAAGAGCGAAAGCTCCATCCCATCTTTACCTTGCGTGACGCCGTCACACATCGCAGGCACTCCGCCCGCAACTTGGGCCGTGGCCCCGTTATCACGCGCGGCTTGTTTTATAATATCTGGATAATTTGCATAAGGTGCATGGGCAGAAAGCATATCATTATAGGATGTTACAATTCCAATATTTGGCCACTTTGCGCCAACCAAAATCGTTTTATCATGCAAGGCGCAGCCCGCATAAGCGTGGGCTTGGTTACCCGCGCTTAAGTGACTTCTTGCTGGGCCGTCAGGGCGGTTAGCACGCGTTACTGACAAATAGGCCGTACGCGTATCTTTTGACCGCGCAATGATGCGCTGTGTAATTTCGTGTAACTTAGGATGTAGACTTTGGGTCATAAATTAGGGCGTATATAAAATGGATAATTGATTTGGTTTTAAAGCCAAGAGGTGTGCAACAGGTAAATGAGGCGCATCACCCGCAAGAACAGAGTCTATGACGGCCTTTTTTTCAGCCCCTGTTATCAACAAAATAACGGCTCGGCACGTTGCAATAGCACTATAAGTTAAGGTCATACGGTGTAGATAATCACCTGTTACATTTGATTTTTGGGCTGTTATCCCTTGAACAGGAAAATCATTGCTAGGGTCTAATGCTGGTCCCAAACCGTCAGCCTTTGGAAACCAAGAACAAACATGGCCATCTGTACCCATCCCTAAAACAGCAACAGATTGATTTGATAATATGCGTTTGTAATCCGCGCCGACACGGGCTTGCGCCTTTTGCGGTGTGTCATCCCCTGTTTTCATTGGCACAAGTTTTGCCGATAACGCCATGTTTTTTAATAAGTATTTATGAAGTAATGCGGCATTGGACCCGGCATTTTCAACATCAACCCAACGCTCATCCACCAAACCAATGGACACATTATTCCAAGGCAAATCCAATTCGGAAAGTGCATCATATACAGGTCCTGGGGTTGACCCTCCAGAACATAACAGTGTTGCCTTTTGCGTAGCGTTTATAGCCTCTAATAGTAGTGCCGCAATTTTATTTGTGGCGGCCTGATAAAATATATCGCGGCTAGAAAACGTCCTACACATTTGGGGAAAAAATGGCTCAAAACTAGACATGAGGATTATTGCTCCCACCACTCTCGGCCATCACGGTCGAGTAGCATGGCTGACTGTGACGGACCTTGTGTTCCTGCTGCATATGTTTCAAGTGGCTGTCCTGCCTCGTCCCAACTTGCCAAGAGCTGATCAACCCAACGCCACGCGGCTTCGACCTCATCACGGCTCATAAATAAAGCTAGATTTCCGCGAACAATGTCCATCAATAAACGCTCATAAGCATCAGGATAACGCACTGTGAAATTCTCAGCATAAGACAAATCTAGTGGCAGGTATTTAAGCCGCATGCCGCCTGGACCAGGTTCTTTAATTTGCATAAAGAGGCGCATCCCCTCATCAGGCTGCAACCGCATAACTAGACGATTAGGGACACGGTCAGCCTTATCAAATAAAGGATGCGGCGTAGGTTTAAACTGGATCATAATAGAGGATCTGCGATCACCCATAGATTTCCCGGTGCGGAGATAAAAAGGAACATCAGCCCAGCGTCCATTTTGAATTTTGACTTTTAGAGCCACAAAGGTTTCTGTTTTGCTCTCTACATCACTCGATAGCGTCTCTTTATATGACGCAACTTTTTCTCCTTTAATAAGCCCCGCCGCATATTGCGCGCGCGTCGTATTATGGCCAACAGTTTCCGCGGTATATGGTTTTAACGCCTTAAGAACTTTAATTTTCTCTATACGCACATCATCAGCATCAAGGGAGTTCGGTGGTTCCATCGCGGTCAAACATAAGAGCTGCAAAAGATGGTTTTGAACCATATCACGTACAGCACCCGAGCGGTCATAATAATCCGCTCGGCCTTCTAGTCCTAAATTTTCGGCCACTGTTATTTGAACATGGTCAATCGCAGTTCGTGACCACACAGGCTCTAATAAAGCATTCGCAAACCGTAGAACAATTAAATTCTGAACGGTTTCCTTCCCGAGGTAATGATCAATACGGTAGATTGACTTTTCTTCAAAAACTGCGCCGACGCCCGCATTAATAGCCTTCGCAGACGCCAAGTCGGTCCCGATAGGTTTTTCTAAAACCAAGCGTGCATTTGACGTGTTTAGACCAACCTCACCGAGCGCATTACAAATGTCGATATAAATCAGCGGCGTTGTTGCAAGGTAAAAGACATGAGGACGACCATCATTAGTCAAATACCCTTTTAGCTTATCCCACGAAGGCCCCGTGGATGTGACATCCATTGCAATATATTCAAGCAAGGCTGTAAAATCATCCCAGCGGCACTCTTTGCATTGTGCTAATGCCGATTCACACGCCGTTTTCGCAAGCGCTATAAACTCATCCCGCGTCAGCTCCGAGCGCGCTACACCAATGATACGACAAGAAGGGTCAATTTGCCCATCAAGAAACCGATGAAACAACGCGGGTATCAATTTGCGTTTCGATAAGTCGCCCGTACCGCCAAAAATGACGATATCAAACGGGTCGACTGGGATAAACTCTGCCATTGCCGCGTTCCTATCCTGAAAACTAATTTAGTCGTCGTGTATTTTTCGTATCAGATAAGACACTGCCGCATCGAAAGCAATCAAACGTCTTATCTTAGATGAATATGACTAGATAAATTTAGCCATAACGCTAGCTGTATCGAGCATGCGGTTAGAAAAACCCCATTCATTATCATACCATGACATAACGCGAACAAGACCGCTATCGGTGACATAGACTTGGTCTTTTGCAAAGCTAGAAGAGTGTGGATTATGGTTTAGATCAACGGACACCAAAGGCGCATCAACAAATCCAAGTACATTTTTTAATTCACCTTCACTTGCGGTTTTGAAAACGTCTTGCACAGCTTCGGTTGTGACAGGCTTTTCAACATGAACCGTTAAGTCCACCATAGAGACATTTGGCGTAGGAACGCGGATTGCCACGCCTTCTAACTTACCATTCATCTCAGGTAAAACTTTGCCAATCGCTTTGGCGGCCCCCGTCGTGGTCGGAACCATAGATAAAGCAGCTGCACGTCCGCGGTAGGCATCTTTGTGCATAGAATCTTGTGTCGGTTGATCGCCCGTGTAAGCGTGGATAGTTGTCATGATACCGCTGACAACACCAAAGCTCTCATTCAAAACCTTAAGGAGCGGTGCTAAAGCGTTTGTTGTGCATGACGCGTTAGAGACAAAAACATCTTCTGCTGTAATGAGGTTATCATTTACGCCGTAAACGATTGTCTTTGTGTCATCCTTTGCAGGGGCTGAGAGTAATACCCGCTTGGCGCCTGCAAAAATATGCTTACTCGCCGCTTCTTGTGTTAAGAAAAGCCCCGTACATTCCATGACGATATCTACTTCCAATTCCTTCCACGGTAAGTCCGCAGGATCGCGTTGGCTAAACACGGGAATCGACACGCCGTCCAAAATGATAGCGCTGTCATTTGAACTTAAAACGGCGGGAAATACACCATGAATACTGTCATACTTTAGCAAATGTGCCAAACGATCGGCCTTACCAAGATCATTAACACCAACAACCTCGAGATCAGTTCTACCTGATTCAATAAGGGCGCGAAGGACCATGCGGCCAATTCGGCCAAATCCATTAATCGCAATTTTCGTAGTCATAGAGACCTCCTAATTCAAATTTTAGGCTTAATAACAACACTTACGACTTATATGAAAGACCCAATATTCAAATAAATGTTCAAATCACAAAAATTGTGATAAATATTGAAAATTATTTCACGGCTTAACTTACGGTTCAGATGGCTTTTGATGTTGCTCTATAAATTCATTAAAAGAGCAACTACAACCTCGGTCTAAATTTCATTCCAATCCAATATCACTTTACCTGTCTTCCCCGTTTCCATTAAATCAAAAGCCTTTTGGAAGTCTCTGGCAGCAAAATGATGTGTAATCATTGGGATCATATCAAGGCCGCTATCAAGCAAGGCCAACATCTTATACCATGTCTCATACATTTGGCGGCCATAGATACCTTTAAGCGTTAGGGCTTTGCCGACGACTTTGCCAAAATCAACAGGGAATGGTTTTGCCGAGATACCCAGTATGGCGATATTCCCGCCCATCAACATAACATCTAGCATTTGATTAAACGCGGGTTCTGCCCCGCTCATCTCTAGGCCTACGTCAAAACCTTCCTTCATCCCGATTTCTTTCATAACTTCGCGTAGGTCTTCATTCATTGTGTTGACCATGCGGGTACGCGGGGCGAGCTTTCTCGCAAAATCTAGTCGCCAATCATTAATGTCCGTGAGGACAACACGGCGCGCGCCTGATTTTTCGGCCACAGCGGCGGCCATAATGCCAATCGGCCCAGCCCCTGTAATCAGAACATCCTCGCCAACCAAATCAAACGCCAATGCCGTATGCACAGCATTTCCCAGTGGGTCCATGATAGCCGCAATGTCTAGCGGGAAGTCATCTCCTAGCGGAATGACGTTAAATTCTGGCAGCGCGAGATACTCTGCAAAAGCGCCAGGCAAGTTAACGCCTATGCCTTTGGTATCGGGGTCCAGATGAAATTTACCTGCACGGGCATTGCGTGAGCGTGTCCCGACAACATGGCCCTCACCCGTCACGCGCTCTCCGACTTTAACACGGGTCACGGTTGAGCCAACGGCCGCAACAGTGCCGCCATATTCATGGCCAACAACAAGCGGGACTGGTACATTTTCTTGCGCCCACTCATCCCATTTATAGATATGCATGTCGGTGCCGCAAATGGCGGTACGTTCAATTTTAATCAGCACTTCATTGGGCGCGATATCAGGAACAGGGACGTCTTGAAGCCATAAGCCTTTTTCAGCTTTGGCTTTGACGAGGGCTTTCATTGTCGTTGGCATTTTATTACTCATATGACACCTAATTCCTTACCAACTTTCGTAAAGGCCGCGACCGCCTTATCGATATGCGCGGATGTATGCGCCGCGCTCATTTGTGTGCGAATACGGGCTTTGCCTTTGGGGACAACGGGAAAGAAAAATCCAATCACATAAATTCCCTCGTCCAATAACTTTGTCGCCATTTTCTGCGCTATCTTAGCGTCGCCTAACATCACAGGGATAATCGGGTGCTCCCCGTCAGGAATATCAAATCCAGCGGCTTTCATGCCGTTTCTAAATTGTTTAGCATTAGCAAATATTTGCGTTCGCAGCTCATCCCCCTCAATGGCGAGATCAATAGCGGTCAAGCTCGCCCCGACTAATGTAGGCGCAAGGCTGTTAGAAAAGAGGTAAGGCCGCGAACGTTGGCGGAGCATATCCACCACGCTTTGCGCCGCGCACGTAAAGCCGCCCATCGCCCCGCCAAGCGCTTTGCCAAGCGTACCCGTCAGAATATCCACTTGGCCTTCGACATTACAAAATTCAGCTGAGCCGCGCCCGCCCTTCCCTACAAATCCAGTGGCATGGCAATCATCTACCATGAGCAGCGCGTCATATTTTTTCTTAAGTACGCAAATTTCATCAAGCTTAGCGATTGTGCCGTCCATAGAAAAGACGCCGTCCGTCGCAATCATAATGTGGCGCGCGCCGTCTGCGCGGGCTTGCTTGAGCTGCGCCTCCAAATCAGCCATATCACTTGTTTTATACCGGTAACGCTTCGCCTTACAGAGCCTGATACCATCAATGATGGACGCATGGTTAAGCGCGTCAGATATAATGGCGTCTTCTGGGCCAAGCAAAGGTTCGAACACACCGCCATTGGCATCAAAACACGCGGCATAAAGAATACTGTCATCAAAACCGAGCCAGCTTGCAATCTTTTGCTCTAGCTCTCTATGTTGGCCTTGCGTACCGCAGATGAACCGCACAGACGCCATGCCAAAGCCATGTTCCGCGGCTGCGGTCTCTGAGGCTTTGATCAAATCAGGGTGGTCTGCCAGACCAAGATAGTTATTGGCGCAGAAATTGACGACTTCTCGGCTCTTTCCATCTTCCGTGACAATAATATCTGCGGCTTGCTTACTGGTGATGAGGCGCTCTCGTTTATAGAGCCCGTCATCCTCTATCCCCTGTAAGGCCGTCTTTATATCTTGGTAAAAAGCCGTGCTCATGAATCGTGTCCTATCATTTTGTTAAATTAATGCTAATCTGTTTCATGAGGAAAATCATGCCTAAAACCGAGTAAGTTAAGATAGTTAGGGGCAAACTCACTAACATGAAGCCCCCCACCCTCAAATCAAGATGGTAGAAAATAGAGCTTTTAATCATCTTACGCCATCGCACTTAGTGATATCTGACTATTTCTCCCCCAATAGGCCTCACAACGTAAAATTCGTACATCCTTAAACCTAACAAAAATTAATAAAACAAAGCCTTTGCGCCACCTCACGAATTAGGGCACAAGCCAACGCAGAGATGAATAGTGCAATTGCTTTTAGCAAAGGCGCGAAGCGCGAGATGCGCCCGCATTAGCGGATTTTATTCAAACCGCCTCTCGGCGAACCGAAAGTTACCATGCACGCTGCCAACGCATATTATCAGTCCCCTACGGCCAAGGCCGGGACCGTTGCGCGTGCCGTAAGATACACATCCCACACGGGACACACCTTTACACCAGAGCCCCTCAATCCGCCCCTATTGCGCCCCGCGCGCAGTTTGGCCCGTCGAGCGCGGCTCTTTGGAGATACACATGACAAAGAAAATGCTTATAGACGCCTCCCACCCGGAAGAAACACGCGTCGTAATCGTAGACGGCAACCGCGTTGAAGAACTCGACTTTGAAAGCCGCAACAAACGCCAAATAAGAGGTAATGTTTACCTCGCCCGCGTCACACGGGTTGAACCGTCCCTACAAGCCGCCTTCGTAGAATATGGTGGGAACCGTCATGGATTCCTCGCCTTTAGTGAAATCCACCCGGATTATTACCAGATTCCGCATGAGGATAAGCTTGCCCTACTCGAAGCTGAAGAAGCTGAAAACAAAGCAGCCGATGAGGAAGACGCGGATGAAGACGAGGCAGACACTGACGTAGATGAAAACCTAGACCCTGACGCAGATGACGCTCATGATGAGCAAGACGAAGAAGTTGCCGAAGAACAAGTCAAAGTCGCCTCTTCTCGCCGTAAGCGTCAATCGCGCCGCCGTTATAAAATTCAAGAAGTTATCAAGCGTGGCCAAATCCTTTTAATCCAAGCTGTCAAAGAAGAGCGCGGCAATAAAGGCGCGGCCATGACAAGTTACTTGTCATTAGCAGGACGTTACTGCGTTCTCATGCCTAATACAGCCCGCGGCGGTGGTATCTCTCGCAAAATTGCTAATGGTGCAGACCGCAAGCGTCTTAAGTCCATCATGAGCGACCTGGAAGTTGCGCCCGGCATGGGCGTTATCGTCCGAACGGCTGGTGCGAAACGTACTAAGCCTGAGATTAACCGCGACTATGAATACCTCTCCCGTCTCTGGGATGAAATCCGCGAGACAACTATGGCCTCTATTGCGCCTGCTCTCATTCATGAGGAAGGCAATTTGGTCAAACGTTCTATTCGTGACCTTTATAATAAGGACATCGAAGAAGTTCTGATTCAAGGTAAGGATGCCTATAAAACCGCCAAAGACTTTATGACGATGCTCATGCCAAGCCACGCGAAAAACGTGAAACAATATAAAGATGATATCCCGCTTTACTTACGATACAATGTAGAGCGCCAAATCGAAGACAGTCTCAATTCCGTTGTCCAACTCAAGTCTGGTGGCTACCTCGTTATTCACCCAACCGAAGCTTTAGTCTCAGTTGACGTCAACTCTGGACGCTCCACTAAAGAGCGTAATGTTGAACGTACCGCGCTAAAAACAAATAGCGAAGCGGCCGTTGAAGTCGCGCGCCAAATGCGCCTGCGCGATCTTGCTGGCCTTATCGTGATCGACTTTATCGATATGGATGAGCATAAAAACAACCGAACAGTTGAGCGCAAAATGAAAGAAGCTTTATCCCGCGATAGAGCCCGCGTACAGACAGCTCGTATTTCACAATTCGGGCTTATGGAAATTTCGCGTCAACGCCGCCGCCGTAGCCTGCTCGAAGGCTCTACAGCGCATTGTGATCACTGCGAAGGCGTTGGCCGCAAACGGACAATTGAATCTAGTGCCCTCGCCGCCATTCGCGCTGTCGAAGATATAGGCGTTAGGGGACAAGCCAAGCGTATCCGTCTGAAGGTTTCTTCGGATGTGGCACTTTATATTTTCAATGAAAAACGTGACCTTCTCCAACATGTTGATGACACCTCAAGCGTCTTTACAGAGCTTGTCGGTGATGAAGACCTTATTCGTCCAAATTACGAAATTGAAATTATTGAAAAATCAGAAGGCGACACACCTGACCCCCTTAAAGATATTGAAGCGGAATTCCGCAAACAGCGCCAGAAAGATCAACGCGAGCAAGAGAAAAACAAACATAAGAAAAAGTCTGAAGACGAAGATAAAGAAGAAGAGAACTCTGAAGATCGCTCTGAAGCGTCAGAGACTGATGAGGACGGCAAGCCTAAGAAACGCCGCCGCCGTAGAGGTCGCCGTGGTGGCCGCGGTAAGCAGCGCGAAGAGCAAACTGAGTCACAAACCGAGTCTGGTGAAGACACATCCGAAAACGCGGCTTCAACTGATAAAAATACAGAAGAGTCAGAACCGACTAAAAAGCCAAAACGTGGCCGCGGTCGCCGTAAAGCACCTAGTAAAGAAACCCCTTCAAGTGACGTAGAAGATACTCAAGCTAAAGAGTTTGAAACGGATTCAGAAGAGAAAAAGACAAGCCGTCGCCGTACAACACGTAAAGCGCCTAGCCGTAAGAAGTCTACTGATGAAACTCAAGCGGATGAAGTACAAAAGGATGATAGCAACGAAAAAGGTGCTAAATCCAAAGCTGCGCCTAAAGCTAAAGGCCGCCGCAAAGCGCCCACTAAAAAGTCTACTGCGACTAAAGAAGTTAAAAAGACACGTCAAACAACAGCGCCTAAAAAGACAGCAACTCGCAAATCCCCTGCGAAGAAAACTGAAGCAGACGTTGTTATTGAGGGTGAAGCTCCAGCTAAACCATCTGCACGCAGAAAAGCGCCCGCTAAAAAAGCGGCACCAGTAAAAAAGGCAGTGCGTAAAAAGGCTACTACCAAGACGGTAACCGCTAAGAAAGCAGAGACTGGGAAAACATCTGTAAAAGCAAAGCCTGCGGCACGCCGGAAAGCGCCGAGCAAGAAAGCGCCCGAAACTGAATCCGCTGCACTTAAACCTAAAGCGAAACGCAAAACACCCGCAAAGAAAGCCGTAGTTAAAGACACCGCCGCTGAAGAAAAGGCCCCAACAGCCCGCCGTAAAGCTCCTGGGAAACCTGTTAAAACGGAAACTGAAGTTGCGCCTAAGACCGCAGCACCAGGAACTTCGAGTAACACAAGGCGTAAAGCGCCTATGCGTGAAGTGGCTCCCGAAAGCCCGGCAGAAGAGACATCATCAACGTCTTCAGATAAGCCTAAGCGCCGTGGGTGGTTTGGACGACGTAAGAAAGACTAAGGCCTGTCGACTACTATGAATTGTGGGAGCTTTACATTGAGTGGCCTGCAATCACACATTAGATAAGCCTAAGCGCAGCGGGTGGTTTGGACACCGTAATAAAAAAGACTAACCGCCTGTCGACTAACTATGAATTATGGGAGCTTTTAAATTGAGTAACCCGTAATCATAAAATTAGACTAACCATACGGCTAAAGTATGTCTTTGGTTTGCACTTTATTTATATACAACTCTAGTCAGCGCCGTGTTTTATGCGCATGGTTAGCACATATACG
>JALZWM010000079.1 GCA_023300105.1 Hellea sp. | reverse complement strand
CCCAGCAATCCATCCTTATGGATGAATTGGTGTTTAAGCGCTGCGCCGATGTGGAGCGCTATTAAGGCAATCGTGAACTTTCCGATATTACGGTGCAGCATTGCAAATAAATCTGCGAGGGCTTCGTCTCGCGCGATACCCGGCATGTTAGGCCATGGCACGGTATCAAATATGCGCGTCGGTATGGGTATGGGGGATGCTGAAACCATGGCCCAGCCCAAGAGCGGCATACCAATCATAATTATATAGAAGGCAATATGTGTGAATTTCGCCGCCGCGATTTCCCATGGCTTCATGCCGCTGGGCAATGCGGGCGGTTTATGAGTGAGGCGCCAGATCAAACGCAGTACTGAAAACAATAGCACCAAAATCCCAAAAGATTTATGGAGTTGATACAGCGCGAAACGGTTAGGCGTATTTGGGTTGGTCATTAAAAGACCAAAGATAATCAACCCGATTATCATAAGCGCGATGAGCCAATGCAGGCCCATCGCGATTTTTGAATACCGCGTATTTAAGCTAGCCACGTGTTAGCCTGCTTTTTGGAACTCGACCTCAATCATGATATCAATATCTTCAGCAACAGGCAGATATGTATCGACGCCAAAATCAGCGCGTTTAAGTCTGCCCTGCGCAGAGATACCAAAGATATCAACACCTGAGCGGCTTTTACCAATTTTATTTAAAGTCGCGCGCAGGGTCACAGGTTTTGTGACGCCTTTGATGGTTAGGTCGCCAACAACGCGCCCTGTGCCTGTGGCGGCTTGATCCATGCTTGTACTGTTGAAAGTAATCACAGGATGATTTGCAGCATCAAAGAAATTTTTACCAACAAGGTGACCATCAAAAGCCTCAACGCCGCTATCAATTGAATTGACAGGAATGCTGACTGCCAGTGTAGAGTTTTCTGGGTTCTCGCTATCAAGATTAATCGTTGCATCCATCTTACCCCAACGCAGAATGGGTTTGGAGTAACCGTTGTGATCATAAGAAAAAGCAATATAGGCGTGACCCTGTTCTGATTTATAGGTTCCTGATGGCGCGGCGCTAATATCAACGCCGGGACGGTTCATTTTTTTACCATCACGCATTTTACCGTCACGCATTTTATCGCCATGCATTTTTTTACCATCGCGCATTATCTCTTTAGCTGCGCCTTTTGTTTTTTCACTCGCAAGCTGAGCTGTTTTTTGAACCGCATCCGTTGCTGTATTTTCAGCCGTATTGGTTGCGGCTCCGCAAGCAATCAAAAGCCCTGCTGCGAGTATAGATGTTGTTACATGTGATAATTTCATAAGTCTCTCCTGAATTAGGTTCATAAATTCACGTCTAATTATGCGCCAATCAATACTTCGTGAGCCGCGTTTGGTTATGAATTAGCTCCGCTCAAAGCTTTCAACCTTGGCCTCAAACATAGACCAATCATCGGCTTCGTCAATTGGCTTCCATAGCGCGCCAATGTCTTCATAAATCAAACTCGCAGGCGCCTCAGTGCTGGGCGGCTTGCCCGCAGGTTCATAAGCGCCAAAAGCGGTCAGCCAATCTGCAAATTCTTCACCCGTGTAATATTCAGAATTAGGGGATTGTTTCGCCCGCATTAACTGCCCAGCCCCGCCTTGCCAGTCATGCCAGAATTGCGGCCATGAACATTGGCTGTTTTCTAAATAGCGAAATGTTTGCAGGACGAAAGCAATGTCCGCCTCCATATCATTTGACTCAACAGCCAAGCGCCTGAATATATGTTTAATCAGGGACGATCGGTAAGCTGGCGCATAAGCGTCTAAGGCCGCAAGCAAAGCCGTATCATCGCATACCAAAGACAGGCTTTGCGCCAATTGTCCTAAGTTCCAATACATGGCTTCGGGTTGCTTGGCGAAGGCATAGAGCTTGTTATGATCGAAATAAGCCGCCGTGTGGCTTGATTTAAGTGTCGGAAGGAAACGGTAAGGGCCGTAGTCAAAACTCTCCCCTGTGATGTTCATATTATCCGTATTCATCACCCCGTGCACAAAGCCAGCGGCCATCCATGACGCCACCATATCGGCGGAGGCGATAGCGCAGGCTTCAAGCAGGCCAGCTACGCCTTTTGCCTCTGGGTAGAAATGCGTCACACAATACTCAACGAGGGCCTCAAGGTTATCTGTAGCTTCAAAAAAGGCCTGCCGCTGAAACGTCCCAAAGCGAATATGAGAATGGGATAAACGCGTCATGACAGCAGAGCGCGTTGGCGATGGTTCGTCATGGCGCTGTAGCTCTTCGCCCGTTTCAATAAGGCAAAAGGTCTTAGACGTATTCACGCCAAGCGAGCCCAGATAGCGCGTCGCCAAAACTTCACGAATGCCGCCAAGTAATGTCAGCCGTCCATCACCTCTGCGCGAATAGGGCGTTTGCCCAGAGCCTTTAGTGGCAAGGTCCATGAAGCGGCCTTTGTTATCCATGAGCTGCGCAAAGAGAAACCCGCGCCCATCGCCAATATCAGGATTGTAATTTTGAAACTGGTGCCCGTGATAACGCAGAGCCAAAGGCTGTTTGAGATTATCAGCGAGGCTATCGAAACGGCCAAAGTGTTGGGTCCACGCCTCATCACTGAACGACAGGCCGACGCTGCGCGCTGCGAGGTCGTCCTTGTAACGCAAAATTGTCTTTGGAAAATCAGCGGCCTGAACAGGGTCATAGAAATCCTCTCCAAGCGCATAAATTGCCGTCTTTGGACTGTATTTAAAAGAAGACGAAACTACTGCCCCATTTCAGCACCGAAATGCGTATGGATGTTAGTATAAAATGTTTCGCCGCGGCGCGCGGTCAACCACGCTGTCAACGTCGGGTAAGGCGTCATATCAATTTTCGCCATTTTCACAGGTTCTAATGCCGCAACAAGTGCAAGATCTGCGAGGGTCAATGCATCGCCGCAAAGGAAAGCCGCATCAGATAGGCGGGCTTCTAATACAGGTAAATTATTTTCAAGGAATTTAAGCCCTACTTTTATAGAGGTCTCATCGGCTCTCACTCCCATCATTGGCGCAACTACGCGGTTGAACTGAACACGTCCAACGGCGCTGCGGATATGGTGATTTACATAGTCCATCCACTGGTCAATCTCGGCTTGAGCTTTTATATCGGACGGATAAATATCTGATTTTTCTCGCCGCGCCATATAACGCATTATCGCGGCACTCTCTGCCATTTTGAAATCACCATCTGTAAGCGCAGGGACTTTTCCGTAAGGAGAAATAGCCAGATACTCAGGCGACTTTTGTTCCTGATTTAAAAGGTCAACAACAGTCTTATTATAGGAGGCGCCTATAGCCTCTGCGGTAAAGACAGGGCCTAGCGAGGGAAACGACATCGGGTGGTAATAGATATTGAGCATAATAATTCCTTAAATGTCCATATATTTACGCAGGAAGTCTGCGGCATCGAGCGGTATTTTGCGGCCCTTGGGGAAGGCTTTGGCGAAGTTCAAAAATCCATGGGGTAGCATTTTCTCATGGGTATAAACTACGGGCACACCATGCGCCCTCATATTATCTGCGTATAGCTTACCCTCATCTCTTAAAGGGTCGAGCCCGCATGTCAGGACATAGGCGGGGGGTAAGTCTTTTAAATCCTTCTCAAACAGCGGAGATAGCCGCGTGTCTTGAGCGTCAGAAGCCGCAACATAATGCTCATCAATAAATTTGAGCGCCATCAACCCGAGTTGCAGCCAATCCTGTGGCCCCGGCTTTGGGGGTTTAAAATCGACCAATTGCATAAGCGGGTAGAAAAGAATTTGCGCCTTTAAATCCGCGCGGTATTTTTGCGCCAAATAAGCCGTCATGTTACCGCCAGCACTATCTCCGCCTAACGCCAAATTATGACGGTCAATGCCATATTCGTCTTGGCCATAACCTTCCAAAGCCCAGTTCAAAACAAACTCACAATCATTCGGGCCCGCAGGGTAAGGGTATTGCGGCGCAAGGCGGTAATCAACGGAGATCACACGGTAGCCTGTGCCAGAAGCAATGCGTTTTACAATGCCTTCATGAGATTCTATTGACCCTGTTACAAATCCGCCGCCGTGCAGATAAATCAAGCAAGGCCCCGGTTCTTCGCTGGCATTATACGGCACATAAAGCCTGACTGGCACAGGATCCTCATCATCGGGAATATTGAAGTCGATGATTTGTTTCATCTCAGGCCCGGGCGTATCGAATTGATTTGTCATACGCCGAATATTTTGATGTATCTCGCTGATTTGCGCAGGTTCAATTCTGAGTTTTTCAAGCTGCATTTTCATCTTTGCCGTCACTTCGTCGGCAAATTCTTTAGGTTTTTTTTTAGATCTCTTATTAAATTTTGTAATTGATTTTTTCATGGATATCCAAATTTCAAAGACGAATATAAATGTTATGCATCTAGCATTTATGTGGGGTCATTAAAGTCTGTCGTCAACCACATGTTAAGCACATTATACTTAACATATTACATTCACCTCTTTCATCTAATTTTTAGATTTTACGCCTAGTAAGGCATCATAAATTTAAAGCTAAAATGCGGCCTTCATGGGAAGGAAGCTAGCCAATAAGATATTAGAATGTGTGGATATGATTGAATTTACGGCAAGAGACCGATTAAAATTGCTTGGTGGAGCGAGCGCGCTTTTACTCTCTGCCTGTGGTGGTGGTAACTCTTCTACCTCAAATGAAATTTTATCACTTCCCTTGAATTCGGCTCCAGCTCCAACCGTCCCCACAGCTCCAACTCCAACACCGCTACCGCCATCTCCAACAGGAGACGGCATGCTTGTTGACGGATTTCTGCGGGACAGCTTCTCGAATAACTTTAAAATTGGGACAGCTATAACAGCCAACCGTATCACGGAAAATGACTTATCTGCACAGATAGCAAAAGCTCAATTCAATAGTATTACACCTGAATATGAACTCAAAGCGGATCAAATCGCGCCAGTAGAAGGCGTTTTTAATTTCGTTGAAGCGGACCGTATCGTCGATTGGGCCATAGCCAATAATATGGAAGTTCGCGGCCACGCGCTTGTGTGGCACGAGGCGACACCTGCTTATTTTTACGAAGGTACGCCAGCTCAAATTCGGGCTCGGCTTGAGAATTACATTACAACGGTCGTCAATCACTTTAAAGACCGTATTAAAATATGGGATGTTGTCAACGAAGTGACATCCGTCGATATCTTTAACGGCGATGACGGCGTAGGACCTTACCGCGATACGCCTTGGTTTAATGCCGTGGGCAGCGATTATATCGAATGGGCCTTTAATGCTGCGCGGGCTGCGGATCCAGAGGCGCAATTATTTTTAAGTGATTATGAGACTGAAAATCCTATAAAACGCGCTTGGGCAATTGAGATTGTCCGCAACCTTATCAGTAAAGGCGTTCCCATTAACGGCGTAGGCCATCAATTCCACCTCCAACTAAATACAGACCCAGCGCAAACTTTAGCTGCGATTACAGCGGTAGATAATGAGTTCGCGGGCCTTATTAATCACGTAACAGAATTAGACGTGAGCTGTTATCAAGACCCTGGCTCGTGCTGGGAGAACGGAACAAATTGTGATGCAGACCTTGGCTCGACGCCGCCTGCGGCTTTACTCGCCGACCAAGCCAGACTCTTGCGTACCATTTTTGACGGCCTTGCCTTAAAGTCAAGTGTCGAGACAGTTTCGCTCTGGGGTGTAAGAGATGGCGATAGCTGGCTGAATGAGAGTCCTACTACGCGGTTTAACTACCCTCTTCTTTTTGATAGAAACGGTGATGTTAAACCGGCCTTAGAAGCAATTACTGATCCTAATTATGTTATCTAAGTCTGTAATCCTAAGTCTGTAATCTAAGTGTGCGTCTAAGGTACAAAGCTGTTATACTAGCGGCCTATGCTTCACCGAAATGACATTCTTAAAATGGACGACGAGACCTTGCTGCGCAATTGTCGCCAAGAGTGCTACCGCGCGTCTGGTCCGGGCGGTCAACATCGCAATAAAACAGATTCTGCCGTCAGGCTCACCACCCTAGACGGCGGCATAGCAGCACTCTGCTCCGATCACCGCTCACAACACCGTAACCGCGCGGAAGCGCTAAGGCGTCTACGCTCGGCCATAGCGATAGAACAGCGCCTACCTATATCCGCTGACAGTCAAAACCAACGCTGGAATGGCCCATGGAAACTGGGCAAAAAAGACCGCCGCTACGCCCCGTTTTTGGCGCATTTACTTGACGTCCTCTCGCATAATGAATGGGCAGTTGGAGACGCCGCAAGCGCGCTCGGCACGTCAACAGGAAAGCTGGTACGCGCCCTCTCGCGCGACCCCCACGCGTGGAACGCCGTCAACCAAGCTCGCGCGAAAATTGATCTGGTAAATTTGAGACGGCCCTAGGCAAAATCAAGGCGCTAGATAATTATAAAGCTATAGTCTTTTATGATAAATATGATCCGTGTCGAGTGCCTCACCGACCTGTAGTTTATAGCTTGAAATTTTGGTATAGCCGTGGCGCATGTAAAAGACTTGCGCGGCTTTATTTTCTGACCACACGCCAAGGACTAAATCGTTAAGTCCGTGTTGAGCGGCCCAGGCTTCCCAGACCTTTATAATCTTTGCTCCAAGACCTCGGCTTTGGTGTGAGCTACGCGTATATATTTTCGACAGCTCATGCGCAGCGGCCAAATTCTCTTCTACGGGTAAGCTCGTAGGTTTTGAATAAAGATAGGCGACAAGAACGCCCGCCTCTTCTGCCACTAAAAGGCAGGTCGTTTCGTTTTCAATGGCGGCGTTATAGACCTCAGCATTATGAGACGCCGCGATAAAGGCCGTGCAGTTTTCGGGCGTATGGTAATCACCAAAACTATCCAAGAAAGTCTCGGAGGCTAAAGCAATTAAGGCCGGGATATCTCCCGGCCTTGCGTGTCTTATGACAGATGATGACATGACTTACATATCGTCTTGATCAATGAGACCATCATTGGCGATCTTCTCTTTGTCGAAATATTCCTTCGCTAATTTAAACACCACGGGTGAGAGTAAGATAAGCGCGATTAAGTTTGGCGCGGCCATAAGACCCGTCAAGCTATCTGCGATAAGCCAGAAGGTTGCGACAACCGTATTGCTTTCACCCGTCTCAAACGACAAGGCGAAGGTAGACGCAAACACTGCTAGAACCCAAAAGACGCGGAAAACGGGAATTGATTTCTCTTTAAAGAGAAAAGACGCACAACGCTCCCCATAATATGACCAACCAATGATTGTCGTGAAGGCGAAGATAACCAAACAGAAGGTTACAATGTGTTCGCCAAAGCCAACCAAAGTTGCATCAAATGCTGCGGCCGTAAGTGGCACACCGATTTCACAGCCCGGAGGCGTTGTGCCAGAAGCCAGCAATTCAAGGATAGCCGGACTTGCGAGACAATCTGCACTCATAACGCCTGATGTTAAAATCACGAGCGCTGTAATCGTACAAATAATCAATGTATCAATGATGGTACCCAACATTGCAATAATACCTTGGTTCACAGGGTCATTATTTTGCGCCGCCGCATGAGCAATTGGCGCTGAGCCTTGGCCTGCCTCATTTGAGAACAAACCGCGCGCGACACCTTTTTGCATCGCAAGCATCATAAGGCCGATTGTTATACCTGTACCAGCGCCTTGCATCCCGAAGGCCCCTTTAAAGATAAGGCCAAAAGCGGCAGGCACTTGCGAAATATTAGCCGCAATTACAACCAAGGCCGCAACGATATAGATAACCGCCATAAAGGGCACGAGTTTAGACGCCACCGCACCGATACGTTTGATGCCGCCAAAAATTACGCCGCCAACTAAAATTGACAGGACGAGTGCGACGATGCGGGGATCAAAATTATAAGCGCTTTGCAGCGCATCCGCGATGGAATTGGCCTGCACAGCATTCCCTGTCGAAAGGGAGCCAATGATACCAAAGGAAGCGAATAGTCCTGCGAGCCAAAGCCATTTCGGACCAAGACCGTTCTTAATATAATACATCGGTCCGCCAACGCGGTTCCCATTGGCGTCAATCTCGCGGTAACGCACAGCCAAAACACCTTCACCGAACTTAGTCGCCGTGCCGAGGATAGCGGTAATCCACATCCAAAAAACAGCACCGGGGCCGCCAATAGCAATCGCGGCTGCGACGCCCGCAATATTACCTGTCCCGACAGTAGATGACAGAGCCGTCATAAGGGCTGCAAAAGGAGACACATCTCCTTCTTCAGCAGCGCCAGTGCGTTTTTTGAAGAGCTGACGAAATCCATATCCAATTTTAGTCAGAGAGATAAACCGAAGACCAATCGTTAAGAACAACCCAACTCCGAGAAGGAGAAACATCATTGGTGGCCCCCAAACAAAGTTATTTAAGCTTTCCATAAGCGCTGCGAAAGTTTCCATGCATATCCCCAAAGGTTTGTTTTATTTATTTTGCGGCACCATAAGGGCGCATAGGCCCAAGACCAAGCGTAAAATAGATGCAACAAGGCAGAATTAGACGCGGCTAAGCGTTGCGAGCGTACGGTTTATAGCTTACTCATTTTCATTCAACCAAATGAAGACTGCTACTTAATGACCTTTGAGTTTTTCCCACTAGATGGCTTATGTTTAATCACGCCTCAGAAACACGACGACGGCAGAGGTTTTTTTATGGAAACCTACCAACAAGAAAGATTTAACACGGCTATTGGTAGGCCTGTTTCCTTCGTCCAAGATAATCATTCGCTGTCAAGAACGAAAGGCACGGTTAGGGGTTTGCATTACCAATCCTCGCCCTTTGCTCAAGGCAAGCTCGTAAGATGCACGCAAGGCAGCATTACAGATGTCGCAGTAGATATTCGAAACGGGTCACCGACATACGGACAGCACGTCAAAGTCATTCTAAGCGCAGAAAACGCCAAGCAGCTTTGGGTGCCCGAGGGTTTCCTTCACGGGTTCGCCACTCACGAAGACAACACAGAAGTTGCCTATAAAGTCACAAATTATTACGACAAAGCCTCTGATGGAAATATTCAATGGAACGACAAAGACTTAGCGATTGATTGGGGTATCAATGAAGCCGCTGCCGTTTTATCTGACAAGGATAAAAATGCGCCCAAATTTAAGTCCTTTATTTCGCCCTTCAACTCCTGATAGATATATCTCATGCGTATTCTTGTAACAGGCGGAGCGGGGTTCATTGGATCTGCGGTTATTCGCCAAGCCATCCATAAAGGCTTTACGGTTCTAAATTTGGATAAGCTTACCTACGCTGCCAATTTGCAAAATTTACAAAACGTTGCTGAGCACCCAAATTATTCTTTCCAGCAATCAGATATCTGTGACCCTCTAAGCCTGAAGACTGCGTTTGACACATTCAAACCTACAGCCGTCATGCATCTCGCTGCCGAGTCCCATGTTGACCGTTCGATTGACGGGCCAGATGCTTTTATTAAGACCAATATCATTGGAACCTTTAATCTGCTGACCGCCGCCAGAGAGTATTATGGCTCCCTGTCAGATGTGCATAAAACAGCCTTTCGCTTCCATCATGTTTCGACGGATGAGGTTTACGGTGATTTGGACCTTGATGAGCCAGCTTTTGAAGAGACAACGGCTTACGACCCCAGCTCGCCCTACTCTGCCTCCAAAGCGGCATCTGATCATTTGGTTCGGGCTTGGGGGCGTACATATGGCTTACCGATTGTCCTGACGAATTGCTCTAATAATTACGGGCCATTTCAATTTCCCGAAAAACTCATTCCAGTTGTCATTCTCAAAGCGCTCAACGAAGAGCCCATTCCTGTTTACGGCACTGGCGATAATATCCGTGATTGGCTTTATGTTGAAGATCACGCCGATGCGCTGTTGACCGTTCTCAAAAACGGAGCCCTTGGGCAGACTTATAATATAGGCGGCAATAATGAGCGAACGAACTTAGACCTCGTCAAAACAATTTGCGATATCATGGATGCTAAATTCCCTAACCGTAAAGAGAGTTATAAAGAGCTGATTACTTTTGTGACCGATAGACCAGGACATGACAGGCGCTACGCGGTCAACGCCTCAAAAATCAAAGACCAGCTGGGCTGGACCCCTTCCATTAGCTTTGATGAAGGGTTTAAGAAAACAGTCGATTGGTACTTGGAGAATGAAGTCTGGTGGCGGCCTCTTTTGAGCGCAAGTATGTTTGGCCAGCGCCTTGGGACACAACCACCTGCAGAAAGAATGCAGGCCCCGAAATGAGCGCTCATCTCGTGGTCATCGGAAAAACTGGCCAGTTAGCCCGCGCACTCCAAAAAGAAATAAGCCAACAAACACACAAAAACCAAAGACTGCAAACTGCCGATTTTATTGACCGCGAAACTCTCGATTTAACTTCGACTGCTGATGTTATACGAGAAACGTTAGATAACCTTCCTCCTTGTGACGCCATCATTCTGGCCGCCGCTTATACCGCTGTTGACCAAGCCGAGACAGACATCCAATCCGCAATGGCTGTAAACGCGCGCGCGCCCGGCATTATCGCACAATTTTGTAAAGATCGAAACATTCCTCTTATCCATATCTCGACGGATTACGTTTTTAGCGGGAAGACCCATAACCCCACCACTATGCAGCCTTATAAAATAACGGATGAAACCGCGCCCTTAAACGTCTACGGGCGTTCAAAAAGAGAAGGGGAGTTAGCTATTCAAGC
This sequence comes from Hellea sp., assembly GCA_023300105.1. Classification (GTDB taxonomy): domain Bacteria; phylum Pseudomonadota; class Alphaproteobacteria; order Caulobacterales; family Maricaulaceae; genus Hellea. The sequence continues at coordinate 14,803 of JALZWM010000079.1, read as the reverse complement.
CTCAAAGTGCCGCTATGCTATACTGCGTACATCTTGGGTTTATGACGGTTTGGGCAAAAACTTTTTAACAACAATGCTAAGGCTTGCCCAAACTCATGACACAATCAGCGTCGTTCATGACCAATACGGACGGCCAACCTATGCCGGTCACCTCGCAGCCGCTGTTCTGAGAACTGCCAGTGACATGATTTCAGACAAAGAAGCCTCACATGGCCTCTTTCATGTCACAAATACAGGTCCAATAATTAGTTGGTCAGATTTTGCGCAAGCTATTTTCAAGCAACAATCCCTCAAAACCCGCATTAAACCTATTACAACGGCTGAGTATCCAACGCCCGCACAGAGGCCATTTTACTCTGTTATGGATACAAGCAAATTCGAATCATTATTTGATTATACTCTACCAAACTGGCAGGCTGGCCTAACGGCAGCTTTAGCCGAACGTCAATAACCGGAGAAACCTGTGGAGCGAAAAGGGATAATACTGGCTGGCGGAAATGGAACCCGTCTACATCCCAGTACAATATCAGTTTCAAAACAGCTCATGCCTGTTTTTGACAAACCGATGATATATTATCCCCTATCCGTTCTAATGACCGCGGGTATTCGAAACATTTTAATAATTACGACGCCCCATGATCAAGCCGCCTTTCAAAACCTTTTAAAAGATGGGACTGATTGGGGCATAAATATTGAATATGCTATTCAACCAAACCCCGAAGGCCTTGCCCAAGCTCTCATCATCGCAGAAGACTTTTTAGATGGCTCCCCCAGCGCGCTCATATTGGGAGACAATTTGTTTTTTGGAGCTTCCTTCACGCAATCAATTAATAAAGCAAATAAACAAAAATCTGGGGCAACCATCTTTGGCTATGAAGTTAAAGACCCTTCTGCTTATGGTGTTGTCGGCTTTGATGAAAACGGAACAGCTATTTCACTTGTCGAAAAACCTCAGACGCCCGCATCTAACTATGCCGTCACAGGTCTTTATTTCTACGACAATCATGCCACAGAATATGCAAAGCAGGTGAAACCGTCTGATCGTGGTGAGCTTGAAATCACGGCCCTGAATGAAATCTACCTCAATGCGGGAACTCTAAATGTTGAGCTTTTAAACTCAGGTACGACATGGCTTGATACAGGCACACATCGGTCCCTGCTTCAAGCCGCGCAATTTGTAAGTGTTATTGAAGAACGTCAAGGCAAACGCATTTGCTGTCCAGAAGTTATCGCCTATCAACACGGATGGATTAATCGTGAGAAGCTCACATCATTGGCCGCTGCGCTCGAAAAAAGCTGTTACGGTACATACTTAATCAAAGTTCTGACCAGTTCGCAGGCTGATTCATAAGAGAGATATCCCATTCCAGAAATTTCAGTTATTATTGTTAATTTCAATGCTGGTGAGTGGCTTACCCGCAGTGTGCAATCAGTTGTCGATCAAAGTTTCACCAACTTCGAATGCTTTATTCTGGACAATAATTCGAGCGATAACTCATTAGAGAGTCTTCCGCCTTTGGATGAAAGATTCCATATCATCCGGGCCGATGACAATTTAGGCTTTGCTGCAGGCAATAATCTTGCTGCGAAACAAGCAAGCGGGAAATGGATAGCCTTGCTAAACCCTGACGCCTTTGCTCATAAGAATTGGCTGGACGCACTTCTCAAAGCTGCAGATTTAAAGCCTAATGTTACCATGGTTGGGTCGACGCAATATATGGCGTTAGAGGACGGAATTTTTGACGGGACAGGTGATGAGCTCCACGCCTTTGGTATTGCTTATCGGTCTGGGTTTGGAAAAACTATCGCCCCTGTTACTGACCGTGAAACATTTGCACCATGCGGGGCGGGCGCATTTTTACTTCGGGACACTTTTGAACGTCTGGGGGGGTTTGACGAATCTTTTTTTTGTTATCACGAAGACATAGATTTGGCATATCGCATGCGACTGGACGGCGGAATTTGCATACAATCCGCTGACGCAAAAATTGATCATGTCAGTAGCGGGATTAGTGGACGCGCATCAGAATTTGCCGTCTATCACGGCACACGCAACCGTATCTGGACTTTTTTAAACAACACACCCCTCGGGCTTATGGTATTTTTATTGCCGTGCCATTTCGCAGCCAATAGCTTCATTTTAGTTTGGGCCCTATTTCGTCCCAACAGATTCAAACCCACATGGCGCGGATATAAAGAAGGTTTTTTCAGCCGCCCCCAAATGTCCCCGCCGCGGCATAAGCGAAAAATTTCTTACACTGTTTTACTCAAAAGTTTCGGCTGGTCACCACTCAAGGTCTATAAACGCCTAGCCGTACAAACAGCTCCAATCTCCAAAACCTAGACATAAAAAAACCCGCATTGGAGCGGGTTGATTTAAAAATATTTTAGAAAGCTTTAAGCCGCTTCAATATCAGCATTCGCTTTCACGATTTGCTTTTTAATCTTTTTAGCTTTGTCTGTAAGCTTGTGATTTTTAGTACCAATTAGGAAACCATCAAGGCCACCTTTAAAGTCAACAGTACGTAGCGTCTTAGCCGCAATACGCATTTTGAATTTTTGACCCAAAACATCTGACGGCAAAGTCACGTTACATAGGTTTACATTAAACCGACGGTTAGTTTTAATATTAGAGTGAGATACGTTGTGACCGGACATAGGGCCTGTATCTAAAAGATCGCAGCGACGTGACATGAGTATTGCCTGTTTTAATAAATAAAGTCCCTCTAAAACAAGGGACTGTTCAGTCGCGGGGAATTAGAGGGAGAATCGTCACCCGTCAAGCCCTTTCAAACAACTCACACCATCTATCTACAAAATATATATTATGACGAATTTGTCATAAAAATAGTCATTTCGTTCAGCTTAGAGCTATGAGAGATTTGATATACGATGAGAATACTATAATTAAAGGTCATGAGATGAAACATTTAGCCAAAATAGGGCTGCCGACAGCACTATTTGGCACTCTTATAGCCCTTGAGGCTGCCCATGGCGCTTTACTTGATCAGACTCGGAATTTGGCAGTCCTTAATGAAGGTAATATCAACCCCAAAACTTATACCCTGCCCTCTACGCCGCCCAACGCAGCCGAATTTGACTTCAAGCTTAAAGGTTACGTCTTCGGCTTGCGTATGATTAAAGCTAATTACACTGGATGGTTCGATGGAACGCGTTACGCAGCCTATTCAGATATAAAAACGTCTGGTTTAGGCGCTATGCTTAAAAAATTAGAAATTTGGGCCGTTTCAACAGGCACGTATAACCGTTCAGGCTTGACGCCAAAATTCCATATCCAACAAAACTTGAATAAGAAGAACCGCCGTGTTGAACTTAATTATGATCATGCGGCGCGGAAAATTGACGTTGCAATTCAGCCTCCCATCGGCAGCCAAGGCTTGCCCCCTGCTAGTCCTGAAGAACGCTATAGCGCCGACGATACAGTATCAGCCCTCTTAAACTTAATGATGCGCGGGCAAAAAATTGATGGCCCTATGTGCTCTGGCTCTGTCCGAGTCTTTGATTCGAAACAACATTACAGCTTACGCATGGTCCAAGACGGCAACAAACGCATTAAATATCAGGGTGAAAAAGTCGAAACAATAAGATGCCTAGTTTATTATGAACCCATCTCAGGGTTTGATCCAGAAGATTTACCTGATTCTGAAGAGAGCGGAACACCTATAAAAATGTACATGAAAAGCTTTCCTGAAATTGGCCTTTATGTCCCCGTTAAGTTCAGCTATAAAATCAGCTCAATCAAAGCCACTATAAAACTTGATGAAATGTCGATTAAACGTCCTGCATTGTAAATTAAACCTAGCTGAAAACTATTATCCCTGACACATAGTCGGCTTGAGGAATAGTTCATGAAAATTTTAGTTACAGGCGTGGCAGGCTTTATTGGATCACACGTCGCACATATCCTGTTGGATCGCGGCGATGACGTTATCGGTGTCGATAATTTAAATGATTATTACAATCCCTCGCTCAAAACTGATCGGCTATCCTATTTAACACCGAAGGCAGGCTTTACGTTTCATAAAATCGACATTGCCGACAAGGACGCGTTAGATAACGTTTTCAAGATAGAAAAAATAGACCGCGTCATCAACCTCGCGGCGCAAGCAGGTGTACGTTACTCGCTTGAAAACCCGCATGCTTATATCGAGGCCAACATTCAAGGCTTTATGAATGTTCTTGAATCCTGCCGTCACAATGAAATTAAGCACCTAGTCTACGCCTCATCCAGTTCTGTTTATGGGGCTAACACGAAGATGCCGTTTTCAGTTTCCCATTGCGTCGATCACCCTGTTAGCCTCTACGCCGCGACCAAAAAGTCAAATGAGCTTATGGCCCACACCTATGCTCATTTATACAGACTGCCTGTTACGGGCCTGCGCTTCTTTACCGTCTATGGCCCCTGGGGGCGACCAGATATGGCGCCGTTCCTGTTTACAAAGAAAATTATCGAGGGCACGCCAATCGATGTTTTCAATAATGGAAATCATGCAAGGGACTTCACTTACATTGATGATATTGCGATAGGCGTTGTAAAATCTCTTGATAATATTGCCGCCCCAAATCCTGATTGGGATAGCAAAACCCCAGACACTGCCACATCCAGCGCGCCCTATAGGCTCTTCAATATTGGGAATAACAAACCCGAAGAGCTGATGTATTTTATTGAATGTATTGAAAACGCTGTTGGTAAAAAAGCCATAAAGAACTTTCTACCAATGCAGCCCGGAGATATTCAGGCCACCTATGCCGATGTAACGGGGTTAGAAACCGCTATCAATTACAAGGCTAGCACCAATATCGATATTGGCATTCAAAAATTTGTTGATTGGTATAAAGGCTATTACAAGGTCTAATTTGCCATTATGTTGTTTGGCAATTCGTTCAAAAATTTGTTGATTGATATAAGGCAAGTCTAATTTGAAGCCTACTTAAAAATTTGCCGCAATGTCTAAGCTTCGTCCCACCCCTCAGGATTGCGAGCCCTGCGGTTAAGCCACATGACGCCTCGAAGATCTGCAATCGAGACCATGAGCCGTCCGAAATTTGTATATTTAGAAACGCCAAATTCGCGATGACGATGGTTCACATCGCAAAATTCTATCTTGTAACCTTCACGCAACATCAGAGCGGGAATATAGCGGTGCACATGATCAAAATATGGCAAGCGTAGAAAGCCCTCACGCGTGAAGACCTTTAACCCGCAGCCCGTATCGTCGGCCTTATCATTTAAAAGCTTTTTACGCACACCGTTGCCAAAACGAGACCCTAGCTTTTTGGCCCAGCTATCTTGGCGTTTAGCACGGCGTCCGCCAACAAGGGCTAGACCTTCTGGGGCATCCGCGCGCGTTATTTGTTTAAAAAGCGCAGGGATGTCGGCGGGGTCATTTTGGCCGTCACCGTCCAATGTCGCTATATACTTAGATTTCGCTGCTAGAACGCCAGAGCGGACGGCCCGAGATTGACCTGCATTTTTGCGGTGAGATATAGCCCGTAGCTCAGGGTATGTTTTCTTCAACTCGGTCAAGACCGATAATGTGTTATCCGTGCTAGCATCATTCACAAAAATCATTTCATATTTAGTCCCTGCCAAAGACCCAGAAACCGACCCAGAAACCGCCCCAGAAAAAGCCATGGCAATTTCATCGACTAATTTAGCTACATTTTCCTCTTCGTTATAAACAGGCACAACGACAGACACTTTTGATATATCACTCATTTAACCGCTGTGGCACGGCAAACCGTTTCCCGCAAGTTTCACTTTGGTCAGTTTGACTTTTGAGTTATGAGCCAAATATGAGTTCACCCCAAACAACCCGTTTTACCTATTGGAAGCATTGGCTTGCCCTCACGGCTTTAACGCTCCTCGTCGCCCTGCCCGGCCTTGCGGGGCTGCCCGTCATTGACCGTGATGAAGCCCGTTTCGCGCAAGCCTCAGTTCAAATGGCAGAAAGCGGCGACCTCATTAACATTCGTTTTCAAGACGAAGCCCGCAATAAAAAGCCAGCTGGCATCTATTGGCTTCAAACAGGGGCTATCAAAGCCTTTGGTAAAACGGGCGAGCGCGCCATTTGGGTGCAACGCTTACCGTCCGTTTTAGGCGCTTTGCTAGCCGTGCTTGCAACATATTGGGGAGCGGCCCGTATGATCGGGCGGCGCGGCGCATTTATAGCCGCGAGCATGCTGGCCTTATCAGCCCTTATGATTTTTGAGGCCCACATAGCCAAAACCGATGCAGTCCTCTGCGGGCTTGCTGCGGCCTGTTTTGGCGCTCTTGCCCATATGCGGCACCGGGGCGGGAAACCTTCAAGCTGGGTATTCTGGTTAGCCCTCGGCGCGAGCATCATGATAAAAGGCCCCATTGTGCCTCTTCTCGTTCTTCTTACCCTTGCAAGCCTTGCCTTGTGGGAGCGCCGTAATGGATGGATGAAACATCTTTTAAACTGGCCTGCCATACTCGTCTTTTTCTTGATGTGGGTGCCTTGGGCGATAATTATATGGAAGGCGACGGACGGCGCTTTTTTTGCTGAGAGTTTAGGCAAAGACTTTGGCGGTAAACTCGTCAGCGCGCAAGAAAAGCACCCTGGGCCACCGGGATATTACTTTGGTACGATATGGGTTATGCTGTGGCCAACATGTCTCCTACTCATACCTGCATTTGCATTTGCCATACGCGCCGTTAGAAAAAGCCAAGCCTCCGACGCCCCCGTTATCAAAGCTATGCGTTTATGCCTTGCGTGGGTTATACCCTATTGGGCGTTAATCGAGATTATGCCAACGAAGCTACCTCATTATACCTTGCCGCTTTTTCCTGCTCTTTGCGTTATGATTGGCGCCGCCGCGCTGACGCTAATTTCAGTTGATGAATTTCCTGTATTGCGCCGCGTTAATGCCGCTATTTATCTTATCATCAGCACCCTGCTCATTGGCGGCATAATGGCCGCAAGCGGGTATTACGGCGAGGTTAATTATAGTTATTACGCTATTGGAACTGCATCAGGTTTTTGCGCGGCCATAGCCACCTTCGCGTTATGGCGTAGGCATATGCAAATAGGACTTATCGCGGCCGCGATGTCCACAATCATGCTCTCTGTAACGACTTATCAGCTTATACTACCAGGTTTGTCACACCTACGAACAGCAGACGGCTTAGTCACCGCCTTCAAAGAGGCCGGTATTACTTTGCCCCGCAACGGAAATACGGAAGTCGTCTCGCCTGACTTTAAAGAACCTAGCCTCGTTTATCACTTTGGCGGCGCAATAGATGTCAGCGGGAAAACAGACTTACTCAATATGGACGCTTTAAAAGCTGGGAGAATAATAATCTTGGACCAGTTAAAAGAAAAAGCTGAACCAAAACTCGCTTTGTTAAAAATCCATGCAGAGACGCAGAATATTTGCATCAGCGCCACAGAACCGCTCAATTTTTTAAATTACTCTAAAGGGAATATCGTTGACTTGATTATTGTGCGGGCAACACCATGCCCTGCGGAACAAGAGCCTACCGCCGAATAGCTTGGCGAATAATCATAAGCCACGCACGGCCCATAATCGCGAGCACCATAAATGGCCAAGCTATAATTGTTAAAATTTTTCCAAATATTGATGGAGAATAATTCCAAAAGTATCGTGTAAACCCTTTTAGTTTTTCCCATTCGACTTTTTGTCGCCCGACCTGACTTGTCGAGCCATAATGCATGACCCTTGCCGCTGGTACAAAGCAGACTTCACCGCCAGCCTTTCTGACACGCTTACACAGATCAATGTCTTCAACATGAAGGAAGTAACTTTCATCAAAACCATCCATCATCTCAAAGGAATGCCTATCCATCATCAGGCACGCCCCGCTCACAGTTGCATAGTTTTGGGGGCCTTCTGGCAGCGGGTCATTTTCTCGGTGTATAGATTTAAAAAATGGCAATTTATGTAAGGGCGTAAAACTCACTAAAGCGGATATAGGGGTCAATTGTCCTCTGCGTCCGCCGCGTTGTTCTTGCCCGTTAACATCCCTAAGCTGCCCCCCAGTAATCCAAGGCTTTGTCAGCCCTTTTCCACAATCCGCTAAACGTCTAGCAGCGCCCTCAGCAATCAACGCATCAGGATTTAGAAACAAAAAATATTCTCCGCGCGCCAATTGAGCGCCGTAATTGCAAGCCCGAGAAAAGCCTATATTCCCATGGCCCTGCAATAAGCGGATATTGTCATATTTGGCAACAACCTTAGAAATCGAATGACGGGCAGCAACCGTATTCCCATTGTCTACCAGAATAAGCTCGGCGATATCTTTATCATTCATTACGGAGCGAATTGCTTGATGCAGGGCAGGCCCCGTCATGTAACTCACCATAATAGCGCTGATAGGCTTTAGACGCTTTTGTATTGTTAAAGGTAGTATTTCTACCATTTTTTACACCCCAAACTAAGGTTTAGGCTTATTTCAAAACACGTCTCTTTGTAAAGAGCAATTACACGCTATTAACTTTAAGTTTTGTTTTAGTAATATCTAACCTTGGCAATAAATAAATAATGCTAACGCTTACAGCTAACGCGCCCCACCACCAAGACTGCCATGAGCCAGATGTCGTCGAGGACAGAAGAAGGCCCGCAACCATAACACCAGACACAGTTGCGGAGCGTTCGGGAGTAGTAGAATACGCTTTAAGTGGGACGAATAATGTCGTGATAAAAGCTGACGCAAGCAAAGCCCCAACGAAGCCTGTTTCCGTCCAGATTTGAATCCCCGCATTATGCGGGTGAAGGGAGACAATCGTTAAATCAATACCCTCTTTTGTTGTCCATTTAGCCGTGTAGGTTCGCGCTGCGTCGAAACCATCCCCGATTATAGGGTTTTCTGTTATCACAGACCAACAGTAGCCCCACATTCTGAGGCGATGCTCCCATGATGCAGGAATATTCCCAAGGTCAGTTTCAATTAGCTGAGTTGAAACAAAGGCCAAAAATGGCGCGAAAAGGATTGTGAGAACACTAAAGCTCAAAATTACAAGAGGGACGCGGCGATAGAACTTAAAAGCAAATATCATTGTCATGGTAACTGCGGCTACGCACAAAACTCCAATTGCCAGATCGATTAACACTGCAGCGACTGTAATCAACATGAAGAAAAACGCTGACAGCAACTTCCAATTTCGAAATTGACTTTTCAATAAAAATGAAACGGGCGCCGATAAAAGGACTAATATTGCAATAGCATGACTTAGGTTCAACTCAGCATCTCTTAACCTATAACCTAAGTCGCTTAATGTTTTCGGGGGATGGAAAAAGAGTGTGACTTTAAAGTGAGTCCAAATATCGATTACGACGACCAAAGCCCCGATTATCATAGCGGCTAAAAAAATGCGTGTTATGTTTAAGACGTCCTGGTCTGAGAACTGTTTAAACACGGTTGGGGAAAAGTAAAAAACAGCGCCCATAATGAGCAGTTTGATATAATTCGTGAGGACATCATCTGGCTGATAAGGGCTCCAAATTGAGGCCACGCATACCCATAATAAAAACAGCATCAACATTAAAAATGACGGTGTTTTTATTGCCTTCAATCCCGCTGATTTAACATCAAGACTTAAACCCGCTAACCCTAAAATAAAGGCGAGCGGCGCAAGGGCTAACCCCCCTGCAATACTCACGATGGGTAACAACGCCAAAATTACTATGACAAGATATTTTATACTTTTATCTTTTATCTTTTACACTTTTATAAATGGGCAACGGTCTCAACACATTTTGGTTCTATGCGAGATCAGGTGCCAGAGATTCTTTTGCTAAGCTTACCACGGCCTCTTCCAAGGTGATAATTTCTTGTCCCTGTGAGCCGAGGCGGCGAAGAGCAAGCTTACCACCTTCAGCTTCTTTCATCCCAACAACGGCAATGATTGGAACTTTCTTATCAGCAGATAATTCGCGGATTTTATAATTGATCTTCTCATTACGCAAATCTGTCTCAACCCTTAGACCAGCAGCTCTTAACGTCGCTGCGGCTTTTTCAGCATATTCATTCGCATCTGACGTAATTGTCGCCACAACGATTTGCACAGGCGACAGCCATAGCGGGAATTTGCCAGAATAATTTTCAATTAAAATACCGAGGAACCGTTCAAAGCTTCCAAGTACCGCGCGGTGAAGCATAACGGGTGCATGTTTTTTATCATCATCACCAACATAAGATGCATTCAAACGCTCAGGCGTATTCGGATCGAGCTGAATAGTTCCTGCTTGCCATTCACGCCCAATTGCATCTTTCAAAACAAAGTCGAGTTTGGGGCCGTAAAACGCCCCGTCACCTTCGTTTAATTCAACATCAAGACCAGAAGCATCAGCAGCCGTTTTAAGAGCCAACTCAGCCTTATCCCAATACTCTTCGGAACCGACGCGAATATCTGGGCGCGTTGAAAATTTGACTTTAACATCATCAAAACCAAGGTCAGCATAAACACTCTTTAGCAGTTCAGTGAAAGCTTTCACCTCATCCGTAACTTGATCTAGCGTACAAAAAATATGCCCATCATCTTGGACGAAACCACGTACACGCATCAAGCCATGCAGCGCGCCCGAGGGCTCGTAACGGTGACAAGACCCAAATTCAGCATAACGCACAGGCAAATCGCGGTAGCTTTTCATACCCTGATTAAAGACCTGAATATGACACGGGCAATTCATCGGTTTTAACGCAAGTGTTTTATCTTCATCGTCAATCGTCGTAATGAACATATTCTCGCGGTACTTATCCCAGTGCCCCGAAGCTTCCCAGAACTTACGGTCCATAAGCTGCGGTGTCTTAATTTCTCGGTAGCCATATTCTTTCTGACGGCGAGCCATATAGGCCTGCAAAGTTGTGTAAAGCGTCCAGCCATTGGGATGCCAAAAAGCCTGCCCCTGCGCTTCCTCTTGGAAGTGAAATAACTCTAGTTGACGGCCCAAGCGACGATGATCGCGCGCTTCGGCTTCGGCAAGCATATGTAAATGCGCGTCCAGCTCTTCTTGAGTTCGCCAAGCCGTTCCGTAAATGCGTTGCAGCTGTGCGTTCTTCGCATCACCGCGCCAATAAGCGCCCGCAACTTTCATAAGTTTGAACGCTTTGCCGACTTTGCCTGTGCTTGGCAGATGTGGTCCCTTACAGAGGTCAAACCACTTGCCTTGCTTATAAACAGTGATCGTCTCGCTCTCGGGCAAGTCTTCAATTAATTCGGCCTTAAACACCTCGCCCATACCTTTGAACAAAGTAATAGCGTCATCACGGCTCATAACTTGACGTTCAAATTTATCATTGCGGTTGATAATAAAGGCCATCTTTTTCTCGATAGCTTTAAAATCGTCTTCAGAGAACGGCTCATCTCTGGCGAAGTCATAATAAAAGCCGTTTTCAATTGTCGGTCCAATTGTGACCTGTGTACCGGGAAATAATTCCTGAACGGCTTCGGCCAAAACATGCGCAGCGTCATGACGGATAAGTTCTAACCCTTCTGGGTCTTTCGCTGTCACCAGTTCAATTTTCGCATTGCCATTTATTGGCAAAGACGCGTCAACTAAGAGGCCGTCTAGCTTTGCAGCCAATACGGTTTTAGCGAGGCCTTTGGAAATTGATTTTGCAACCTCCATCGCTGTAACGCCAACCTCAAAATCGCGGGCTGCTCCATCTGGAAATGTCAAAGTGACCATTGTCTTAATCCGTATTAGTGCCGCGCCAAAGACCATATCGCCATGGCGCCCATAAAGGCGGCTTTGTAATGGTTTCAGGCACGTTATCAACCCCGTGCGTACCGCCGAGGCGTTTAAAAGGGTGACACCTTAAGAGCCGCGCAAGGGTCATCCACCCGCCAGGCCAAGGACCATGTCTTTCAATCGCCTGTACAGAATAGCTCGAACACGACGGATAATGACGACATTTAATACCAAAGACAGACAATAATGGAGACATAACGAGCTTATAAAACCAGAGCAATGCCAGCATCGGATAAGAAAACAACTTAGCCACCGCGTACTATTCCCCAGCCTTAACAACTGCCTCGATCGCCGCGTCAAAGGCGAGTAATGTAGAGGTATGACGCGCAGGGTATCCCGCAACGCCTTTTAGAAGAGATAGCTTTGCAAAACGGCCTTTCGGAGCCTCGCCGCCGTCTTTTAGCATAGCCCGCAATGCACCCCGCGCAGCCGTAAGCTCTTCAAGGCTCGCGCCAATAATCGCCTCTTTCAAAATCGCCGCAGAGCTTTGCCCCAGCGCGCAAGCTTGTACCCTCAAGGCGCACTCACTTACCTTGTCCCCGTCAACCTTCACATCAATCTCAAGCCATGAGCCACAAAGCTTTGAGACCTTACGCGCTGTGGCATCAGGACTATTCAGCGCTTCATTCTTTAAAGAGGCCGAAAGTGTGAGGATGTCAGTATTATAGAGATCATCGAACATATGATTTATATAGTGAGAAGCCTGCCAATGCGAAAGCCTTCATTAACTTGGCTCTGTCATTCTATGACCATGTCAGCAACGCTTAAAATTCCAGCCGATGAAACGCTTGCGATCTTTCTAGCTCATCTTTCGGGAGAAAGACGTCTGGCCGAGAAAACCGTTGAAGCTTATCAACGTGACCTGTCCTCATTCTTAGGCTTTATCGCCTCGCATTTAGACACTCCTCTCCATTTAGGCACATTAACGGCGCTAAAACCAACAGACTTTAGAGCCTATCTTGCCCATAAACGCCGCGGAGATGCTCCCCTATCTCCCGCGTCAATACAGCGGCAGCTCTCCGCTATTCGTACCTTTTACAGATATTTAGAGCGGCGCTGGGACGTTAAAAATGCAGCCCTCCCCCTTATTAAAGGCCCGCGTCCTAAACGCCCCTTGCCCAAGCCGCTTAGTATTAGCGGCGCGAAAGACTTGATCTCCGAAGGGACATTAATATCTACGGAGCCTTGGATTGACGCCCGCAATATTGCTGTTCTGATACTGTGTTATGGGGCGGGCCTGCGTATTTCAGAAGCTTTAGGCTTAACGGGTGCAGACTTACCTTTAGGAAAGTCTCTCGTTTTAACAGGTAAGGGCGGGAAAACACGGCTTGTGCCAATACTGCCGGCCATTCGAACTGCCGTGCAAAAATATATTCGCCTAACCCCCTATACCGTCCCCTCCAATCAGCCCATTTTTCGCGGCACCCGCGGGGGCGTTTTACGCCCTGAAATTATCCAAAAAGAAGTTCGCAAACTTCGCGGCGCACTAGGCCTGCCAGAAACAGCAACGCCCCACGCCTTGCGCCATAGTTTTGCCACTCACTTATTAGCAGGAGGCGGTGACCTACGCACTATTCAGCAGCTGCTTGGCCACGCAAGCCTCTCAACAACGCAGCGCTATACCGAAGTAGACGCTGCCGCGCTTGTGAATGTTCACAAGGCCGCCCATCCAAGGGCTTAATCTAGGCAACGCACTTTAAACATTATAAAGTAGAATAATATTTCGCTTTTTTGTTCGTTTCGTTGGTTTGGTTGGTTTTCTCAATAATATGAGACCCAAAGGCTTTTCGTAAACTCAAGAACCGTTTTTCTACAATGTAATAAGAAACTGCAGCCGCATAGATACTGATGCCAAAGGCTATAACATAAGTTAATGAACTCATCCCAAAGTACCTGTTGCACATATCAATGACAGGGATATGCCAAAGATAGAGGGCATATGAAACTGTTCCAAACCAAGCCAATGGCTTCCAGTCTAAAATAGATATTATCCACCGCATTTTACCCCAAAAGAACAAGTTCAAAAACAAGATGAATAAGGCTAGTCCTTGTAGCGAAAAGCGTATGGTATATCGATAAGCCTCGTCCCTAATTAGAAAACTTGTAAATATTGCAAGGAGTGAGATTGCCACGGGAATGTAACCGATAAGCCATGAGACTTTCTTAGTACTGCCGTGGACATGAAGCATGATTGATAACATACATCCCCATACAAGACTGTCTATCCGCGTATGCGTCATCATATAAGTGTATTCTTCAAGATTAACGTTCATTTGATTAAAAATATACACCCTCCAGAAAAGCGCCGCAGCAAGCACAAAAATAGTCGCCTTCAGAATACGCTCCCATTTTCCACCGAACATGACAAGAAAAGCTGGAAATAATAAGTAAAAATGCTCCTCAACCGCCAGTGACCACAAATGTTTCCAAGGCATAAAAGGTTCTCCGCCACCTTCTCTGATTCCTACTTGATATATATTTGTCCCGTAAAACACCGCCGACAAAGTTTCTAGCGGCTTTGGACCTCCCCACCCAAACATGAAGTATAAAAAAATCGTCCCAAAAATCATAAATAATAAGGCGGGGTAGAGGCGGATAAACCGCCGCATATAAAACAACTTTAACCTAATACGGCCTTTGGTTTCGTGCTCTGCAATCAGCAAGCGCGTGATTAAAAAACCAGAAATAAAGAAAAAAACTGTGACGCCGAAACCACCTGGAATGATGTGCGCCAATCCCATATGGGAGAACAAGACAATCAACACGGATATAGCGCGTATGCCGTTAAGACCCGGTATGTATCCGTACTGAGCAATTGGATTAAGAGTTGGTTTTTGCATAGGAGGGACAGTGCATGAAGCATGCCAAATTTAGACCTAGTTAAGGGTATTTATTAGTCATTTGACAGAAAGCGCCTTTTGACAAATCAAACCAATTAAAGCGAGCTGCCATGCGAGATTTATTAGGATAGGCTGTTAGAGCGCAAGACAAAGTCAGAAGACTCGGTTATAGGCCTTTTTTGAAAACGCCTTTGAAAGCCTCTTAT
>JALZWM010000078.1 GCA_023300105.1 Hellea sp. | reverse complement strand
ACTTATCGTGCCAATCGCCATGGAAGAGAAGCTTCGCTTCGCTATCCGTGAAGGTGGCCGTACAGTCGGCGCCGGCGTTGTTGCTAAAATTGTAGAGTAAAAGTTTTAGGGCGGGATACTCCTGCCTTATTTGTTGTTTGAAAGCGTAAGAAACGGATTTCCGCTATGGATCGTCAAAATATTCGCATTCGGTTGAAAGCATTCGACCACCGTATCCTTGATACCTCTACGAAAGAGATTGTCAGTACGGCTAAGCGCACAGGCGCGACAGTACGGGGGCCTATTCCGCTTCCAACACGTATTGAAAAATTCACGGTTAATCGTTCACCACATGTGAACAAGAAATCGAGAGAGCAGTTCGAAATCCGTACGCATAAGCGTATGTTGGATATCGTTGATCCAACACCACAAACAGTAGACGCGCTTATGAAGCTCGACCTTGCTGCTGGTGTTGATGTTGAAATTAAATTGGGAGCCTAGCAGATGTTACGCTCAGGATTACTCGCCAAAAAGCTCGGCATGACGCAGGTCTATGACGAAGCTGGCAATCACATTCCAGTAACAGTCCTCTCTCTAGAGGGATGTCAGGTTGTGGCTCATAAAACACAGGACCGCGACGGTTATACGGCTCTTCAGCTTGGTGCTGGAGAGGCTAAGCCAAAGCGCGTTTCAAAAGCAGAGCGCGAACGTTTTGCTAAAGCATCTGTAACACCCAAGAAGAAACTTGTTGAGTTTCGCATTGCGGCGGATAACTTCATTGAAGTTGGTGCGGCGATGTCTGCGGAGCACTTTGTTCCAGGGCAAAAAGTTGACGCCTCTGGTATCAGTGTCGGTAAAGGTTTTGCTGGTGCGATGAAACGTTGGAATTTTGGTGGTTTGCGGGCGACACATGGTGTTTCAATCTCGCATAGATCACATGGTTCAACGGGTCAGTGTCAGGATCCTGGTAAGGTTTTTAAAGGTAAGAAGATGGCGGGCCATATGGGTGCTGTTCGCCGTACGGTTCAAAATCTTGAAATCGCTCGCGTTGATGCTGAGCAGGGTTTGGTTCTTATTAAAGGCGCTACGCCTGGTTCAAAAGGTGCGTGGATTGAAATTCGTGATGCTGTAAAAGGTGTTAAGGCAACTGATTTGCCAATGCCTGGTAAGTTTACGGCTGGGCCTGTTGTTGAAAAAGCTAAGCCTGCTAAAAAAGCTAAGCCTGCTAAAAAAGCTGCGGCTCCATCTGCTGATTTTGTTGACGCAATTGTTTTGGTTGACGGTATCGGTCCTAAGGGCGAAGAGGCTCTAGCGGAAGCGGGTATCACGACATTAACTCAACTTGTTGCCATGAGCGCAGCGGATATCACAGCCTTAGAAGAGAAAATCGGTAAGCCCGGTGTTGTCGCTAAGCAAGAGTGGGTTGAGCAAGCTAAAGAAATGATCAGCGGCGAAGAGCCTCGTTCACAGGTTGATAAAGACCTTGCGGCAAAAATGCGTAAAGCAGCGGCCAAAGGTGAGGAAGAATAGTCATGAAACTCGACGTTCAAACACTTGCCGGCAAAAAATCAGGGTCTGTTGATCTTGCTGATGCCGTATTCGGCAATGAGCCGCGCAAAGACATTTTGCATCGTATGGTGCGCTATCAATTGGCAAAACGCCAGGCGGGTACGCATAAAGTACAAGAGCGCGGCGAAGTCTCTAAGACAACAAAGCGTATTGGTAAACAAAAAGGCGGCGGTACTGCCCGTCATGGTAACGGGTCTGTGTCTCAGTTCCGCGGCGGTGCAAAGGCTCATGGTCCTCGCGTTCGCTCACATGCTTTTGATTTACCGAAAAAAGTTCGTGCAATGGCTTTACGTCATGCGCTTTCAGCTAAGGTTGTTTCTAAAGAACTTATCATCATCGATGATGCGGCTTTGAAATCACCTAAGACAGCTGAACTTCGCACGCAGCTTGAAAAGCTTGGTGTAACAAACGGTCTTGTTGTCGGCGGAAGCACGATTGATGAGAATTTCGCTAAAGCGGCCCGTAATATTCCAAATATTGATGTCCTGCCAAGTCAGGGTGCTAATGTTTATGATATCTTGAAGCGTCACACTTTGGTGCTGACCAAGCAAGCTGTTGAAGATTTAGAAGCGAGACTGACATGAGCTTAAGCGCCCGTCATTATGATAACGTCCTTTCTCCGATTATCACAGAGAAGACGACGATTGTTGCTGAACATAATCAGGTTGTTTTTGAAGTGCCGATTTCGGCTTCAAAACCTGAAATCAAAGAAGCTGTTGAGCAATTGTTCAAAGTTACGGTGACTGCCGTAAACACGCTTCGTCTTAAAGGTAAAACTAAGCGCTTCCGTGGTGTTCCCGGTCGTCGCAAAGATATCAAAAAAGCTTTTGTTACGTTGAAAGACGGCGATAGCATCGATATCGCAACTGGATTGTAGGTAGAGAAGATGGCTTTAAAGACATTTAATCCCACAAGTCCTTCGCGGCGTCATTTGGTCCAAGTTGACCGAAGTGCGCTTCATAAAGGTCGTCCTGAAAAGGCACTGACTGAGGGTTTGACTAAAAAAGGCGGCCGTAACAATACAGGTCGTATCACAATGCGCCGCCAAGGTGGTGGTCATAAACGTCTTTACCGTATGGTTGATTTCAAACGTACGAAGAAAGATATGGCAGCGACTGTTCTGCGTTTGGAATATGATCCAAACCGTACAGCTTTTATCGCGCTTATCGAGTATAAGGACGGTGAAAAGTCTTACATCCTAGCGCCTCAGCGTTTGGCTGTTGGTGATAGCATTATTTCCTCCGATCGTGCTGATGTGAAGCCAGGTAACACAATGACGCTACGCGCCATGCCTGTCGGAACAATCATTCATAATATTGAACTTAAGCCAGGTAAGGGCGGTCAAATTGCTCGTTCAGCCGGGACTTACGCACAACTCGTTGGTCGTTCAGAGGGTTACGCTCAAATTCGCCTTAAGTCCGGCGAAATGCGTATGGTTCATCAGGCTTGTGTCGCAACAGTTGGTGCCGTGTCTAATCCAGACCATATGAATATCAATCTTGGTAAAGCTGGCCGTAGTCGCTGGCTTGGCAAACGTCCATCTGTTCGCGGTGTTGCCATGAACCCGGTGGATCACCCTCACGGTGGTGGTGAAGGCCGGACTTCTGGTGGTCGTCATCCTGTGACGCCTTGGGGTAAGCCAACAAAAGGCGCGCGTACGCGTTCCAATAAAGCTACTGACAAATTCATCATTCGTTCGCGTCACGCGAAGAAGAAACGATAGGGATCGCGGAATATGCCTCGTTCAGTCTGGAAAGGTCCGTTTGTTGACGGATATCTGCTTAAAAAAGCCGAAGCCGCTCGCGCGGAAGGCCGTCATAAGCCTATTAAAACATGGTCGCGTCGTTCGACTATCATGCCAAACTTTGTGGGCCTGACTTTTCAGGTCCATAATGGTCGTAAATTTGTACCTGTTCTTATTGACGAAGACATGGTGGGTCACAAGCTTGGTGAATTTTCACCAACACGGACTTACTATGGTCACGGCGTTGATAAGAAAGCGAAGCGGAGCTAGTTATGGCTAAAGCTAAAAATCCACGCCGCGTTGCAGACAACGAAGCTCGAGCTAAGTTGCGGATGATCCGCACAAGCCCGCAAAAGCTTAATCTTGTTGCGCAACTTATTCGCGGTAAAAAAGTTGAAACAGCTCTTGCTGATCTTCAGTTCTCTCATAAGCGTATTTCACATGATGTGAAAAAATGCCTTGAGAGCGCGATTGCAAATGCAGAGAATAACCATGGCCTTGATATTGATAGCCTGATTGTTTCAGAAGCATATGTCGGCAAAAACCTTGTGATGAAGCGCTTCCGCGCTCGTGCACGTGGCCGCGGCGCACGTATCTTGAAGCCGTTTTCCGAGCTGACAATTGTTGTCCGTGAGCAGGAAGAAGTTCCTGCCGAAGCAAAAAGTGAGGCCGCGTAATGGGTCAGAAAATAAATCCAATTGGCTTGCGCCTCGGTATTAACCGGACGTGGGAATCACGTTGGTATGCTAATACTGCTGAATATGGTGACCTTCTTCATCAAGACCTTGCGATCCGTAATTTCTTGGCGTCCGAGCTTAAGGCTGCATCTGTTGCGCGCATCATTATTGAGCGTCCACACAAAACTTGCCGCGTTACGATTTACACGGCGCGTCCGGGTGTTGTTATCGGTAAAAAAGGTGCTGACATTGAAGTTCTGCGCAAGCGTGTTGCCTCTATGGTTGATGGTGAAGTGTTCATTAATCTTGTTGAAGTTCGTAAGCCTGAGATAGATGCAAACCTTGTTGCTGATGGTATTGCTCAGCAACTCGAGCGCCGCGTATCATTCCGTCGTGCTATGAAGCGTTCGCTTCAAAGTGCAATGCGGATGGGCGTTAAGGGATGTAAGATTAAACTTGGCGGTCGTCTCGGCGGCGCTGAAATCGCTCGTATTGAACAGTACCAAGAGGGTTCTGTTCCGCTTCATACGATGCGTGCTGACATCGATTATGGTGTTGCGCGAGCTATGACAGCAATGGGTATTATTGGAATTAAAGTTTGGATCAATAAAGGCGAAATCCTTGAACATGATCCATATGCACATGACAAACGCATGAATGACCAAGGTGATTCACGTTCGCGCGGTAATGACCGCAACGATCGTGGTGGCCGCGACCGTCGTCCAGCGCGCGCGAATAAGTAGAGGCTAAGAGAAAATGTTACAGCCAAAACGTACAAAATTCCGGAAAGCCCATAAGGGGCGGATCAAGGGTCTCGCCAAAGGCGGTACGTCTTTGACATTCGGGTCTTATGGTCTGAAATCCATGGAAGCCGAACGTGTTACTGCGCGTCAAATCGA
This sequence comes from Hellea sp., assembly GCA_023300105.1. Classification (GTDB taxonomy): domain Bacteria; phylum Pseudomonadota; class Alphaproteobacteria; order Caulobacterales; family Maricaulaceae; genus Hellea. The sequence continues at coordinate 5,068 of JALZWM010000078.1, read as the reverse complement.
GGCAACTCGCCGGGCGATTACACGTCACATGAAAAGATCTGGCCGTGTCTGGATCCGTATCTTCCCTGATGTTCCGGTAACAAAAAAGCCTACTGAAGTCCGTATGGGTAAAGGTAAAGGTTCTGTTGAATTCTGGGCCTGCAAAGTGAAGCCGGGACGGATTATGTTTGAAATTGATGGTGTTACTGATGCTGTTGCGCGTGAAGCGTTACGTCTCGGTGCTGCTAAGCTGCCAGTGAAGTGTAAAGTTGTTACACGTCCAGGCGAATAGGAGTTAGTGCGATGAATGCGACTGACGTCAGAGCAATGACAGCGGACCAACTCGGAGACGAGTTGCTTAAACTTAAAAAAGAGCAGTTTAATCTGCGTTTTCAAGATGCGACAGGGCAGTTAGAAAAAACTGCCCGCGTGCGCCAAGTTCGCCGCGATATTGCGCGAATTAAAACAATCATGGCTGAGAAAAAATCAGCCGCGAAAACATAGGTAGGTCGAGATGCCAAAACGCATACTCCAGGGCACAGTAGTGTCAGATAAAGGTGCTAAAACTGTTGTCGTGAGAATCGAGCGGTCTTTTATGCATCCTTTGTTTAAGAAGATTATTCGACGCACTAAAAAATATCATGCGCATGATGAAAACAATGTGCATAAAGTGGGTGACATCGTTCGCATTCGTGAATGTCCGCCTAAAAGTAAACTCAAGCGGTGGGAAGTTTTCGCAGAGTAGGGCCTCCCTCTCTCGTATAACTAACCCCTCAACTAAGGAGACGATCGCATGATTCAAATGCAATCAAATCTAGATGTCGCCGATAATTCCGGTGCCCGCCGCGTTCAGTGCATTAAAGTGCTGGGTGGATCTAAACGTCGTTATGCCCATGTCGGTGATACGATTGTTGTGTCTATCAAAGAAGCTATCCCTCGCGGTAAAGTAAAAAAAGGCGATGTGCGTAAAGCTATCGTTGTTCGCGTCCGTAAAGACATTCAACGCCGCGACGGTTCCGTCATTCGTTTTGATGGAAACGCCGCTGTGATTATCAACAATAATGGTGAGCCTGTCGGTACACGTATTTTTGGCCCGGTTCCTCGTGAGCTTCGTGCTAAAAATCACATGAAAATCGTTTCGCTTGCTCCAGAGGTTCTCTAGTCATGGCAGCCAAGATTAAAAAAGGTGACCACGTTATGGTTATCGCTGGTAAAGACAAGGGCCGTAAGGGTGAAGTCTTGAAAGTATTCCCAAAGGAATCCAGGATTGTTGTTAAAGGCATCAAAATGGTCAAGCGTCACGTACGCCCAAGCCAAGCTGATCCTGAAGGTGGCATCAAGCAGTTTGAAGCGCCTATTCATGTTTCAAACGTCGCGCATCTTGACCCGAAAGAGGGCAAGCCGACACGTGTTGGATTTAAAGTATTAAAAGACGGCAAAAAAGTCCGTGTAACCAAGAAATCGGGGGAGGTCATCGATGGCTAAACCATATGAGCCCCGTCTATCTGTTATTTATCGCGAAGAAATTCGCGCGAAGATGAAAGAACAGTTCGGTTATAAAAATGAAATGCAAGTTCCATGCGTCGAAAAGGTCGTATTGAATATGGGTTTAGGTGAAGGTGTTTCTGACAAGAAAAAAGTTGAAGCTGCGATTGCAGAACTTGAGCTTATTTCCGGTCAAAAGCCGCTTCCAACAAAATCAAAGAAGTCTATTGCGACTTTTAAACTCCGTGATGGCATGGTCATTGGTGCAAAGGTTACTCTTCGCCGTGATAAAATGTATGAATTCATGGACCGCCTTGTTAATATCGCTTTGCCGCGTACACGAGATTTTCGTGGATTGAACGGTAAAAGCTTTGACGGCAACGGCAATTACGCTATGGGCATCAAAGAACACATCGTGTTTCCTGAAATTGACTACGATAAAGTAGATCAGGTTCGCGGTATGGACATCGTCGTACAAACATCTGCTAAAACAGATGAAGAAGCCAAGGCATTACTGGCCGCATTTGCGTTCCCTTTCAGAAATTAATCTGGACGGAACAAGAATTTACGCAGTAAGCGAAGCAGGTCTTAAGGGCCTCGCAAAAGGAGAATATAAATGGCTAAAGTGAGTTCAGTTGAACGCAATTTGAAGCGTCAGCGTCTTGTGGCAAAATATGCCGGCAAACGCGCACTTCTTAAAGATATTGCGCGCAATAAAGAATTACCTGTTGAAGAGCGTTTTGCAGCACAGCTAAAACTCGCAGCTCTTCCGCGTAATTCAGCAGAAAATCGTGTGCGTAATCGGTGCCAAGTCACGGGTCGCCCTCGCGGTTATTATCGTAAAATGAAGATGTCTCGTATTGCACTTCGTGAACTTGGTTCACAGGGTTTGCTTCCGGGTCTCGTTAAGTCAAGCTGGTAGGAGTTAGACATGTCTTTTTCTGATCCTCTTGGTGATATGCTCACCCGTATCCGTAACGCTATCATGCGTAGTCGGTCATCTGTCACAACGCCTGCGTCAAATCTTCGCGGCCGTGTTCTTGATGTACTTGCCGATGAAGGTTTTATTCGCGGTTATACTGAAACTAAAATTGATGGCTTCCGGGCTTTTGATATTGAGTTAAAATATTTTGAAGGCGAAGCCGTTATTCGCGAAATTAAACGTGTGTCCAAACCTGGACGCCGTGTTTATTCTTCTGTGAAAACACTTCCGCAAATTCGTAATGGATTGGGTATCGCTATCCTCTCCACGCCTAAAGGTGTTATGAGCGACGCAGCTGCGCGCGAAAATAACGTCGGCGGCGAAGTTCTGTGTCAGGTGTCCTAAGATGTCTCGTATTGGTAAACAACCGGTTGCTATCCCGTCAGGCGTTACGCTGACACAAAGTGGCCAAACAATCACAGCCAAAGGCGCAAAGGGCGAATTGTCCTTCACTATGCCGCGTAGTATTACAGGCGTAATTGAAGGTGATCAGTTCACTGTCACGCCGAATGATGAAACGAAAACAACTGGCGGTATGTGGGGCATGACCCGCACTATGGTTGCAAATATGATCGAAGGCGTTGTCACTGGTTATAAGAAAGAATTAGAACTCAAAGGTGTTGGTTACAGAGCTCAAATGAAGGGGACATCCCTGACGCTTCAGCTTGGTTTTTCACATGACGTAAATTATACACCGCCGGAAGGTGTTAAAATTGAAGCGCCAAAGCCGACGTCGATCATTGTTTCTGGTATTAATAAGCAGCAAGTTGGTCAAGTCGCCGCGGAAATTCGTTCATATCGCAAACCAGAGCCTTACAAAGGCAAGGGTGTCCGTTATGTTGGTGAATATGTCCGTATGAAAGAAGGTAAGAAGAAGTAGTTATGAAATCTGCTCGCGAATTAACGCAACGCCGCGCCCAACGGGTCCGCCGTCGCCTCAAGAAACACTCAGGTGGCCGTGCGCGCTTGTCTGTTTTCCGCTCTTCCAAGAATATTTCTGTGCAAATCATTGATGATGCAACAGGAACAACATTGGTTTCGGCTTCAACACTTGAAGATAAAAAAGTTAAAGGGTCTGACACGGCTGCTGCGGAACGTATTGGTAACTTGATTGCTGAACGTGCCAAGAAAGCTAAAATCGATGATGTTGTCTTCGATCGTGGGCCTTATTTGTATCATGGCCGGGTGAAAGCCTTGGCTGAAGCGGCCCGCGCGGCCGGTTTGAAATTCTAGGAAAGCTGAAGTTATGGCAGGTAGAGAAGATAACCGTCGCGGAAAGCGCGATGAGCAAGAAGATAACGAGTTTATCGATCGTTTGGTGCACATCAACCGTGTTGCGAAAACTGTAAAAGGTGGCCGTAATATGAGTTTTGCTGCTCTTGTAATCGTTGGCGACGAAAAAGGTCGTGTTGGTTTTGGTAAGGGTAAAGCCCGTGAAGTTCCAGAAGCGATCCGCAAGGCAACAGAGGAAGCTAAGAAGACAATGATACGCGTTCCATTACGCGAAGGCCGTACACTACATCACGATGTTCGTGGTCGTCATGGTGCTGGTAAAATTGTTATGCGTTCAGCGCCTCCAGGAACAGGCGTTATTGCCGGTGGTCCGATGCGGGCTGTTTTGGAATGCCTTGGTGTTCAGGATGTTGTTGGTAAATCTGTTGGTACCTCGAACCCTTATAACATGGTTCGTGCTACGTTTGATGCGCTTAAGCGTATGGAAAGCCCGCGCATGATTGCATCAAAGCGTGGCAAGAAAGTCGGAGAAATTGTTTCCCGCCGTAATGATGGTGCATCTGCACCTGACGCGATTGAGGCTTAAGGATTAATTCGATGGCTAAAAAAGCAACATTAAAAGTTCGTCAAACAGGTAGCCCTATCCGTCGTAAGCCGGATCAAAGAGCAACTTTGGTTGGTTTGGGACTCGGTAAAATTGGCCGCGTTCGTGAATTAGAAGATACACCTTCAGTCCGTGGGATGATCAATAAGATTTCTCACATGGTAGAAATAGTCGAAGAGTAGTCCAAACTGTTTGGAAACCTCCTTGGAGAATAAAATGCGTTTAAATGAACTTAATGATAATCCTGGAGCAACTAAGGCCCGCTTACGCGTTGGCCGTGGTGTTGGTTCTGGTAAAGGCAAAACGGCTGGCCGTGGTGTTAAAGGTCAAAAGTCTCGCTCAGGCGTGGCCATTAAAGGTTTTGAAGGCGGTCAAATGCCACTTCATATGCGCCTTCCAAAGCGCGGTTTTAATGTTCCTAACAGAAAACGTTGGGCTGAGCTTTCAATCAAAAATCTAAATCGTGCGATTGAATCAGGAAAACTTGATAGCAAGACAGATTATGATGTTGCCGCTCTCGTGGAAGCGGGTGTTCTTACTCGTGAACATGACGGCGTACGTCTTATTGGTAACGGCACAGTTCTTAAGCCTGTCAAGCTTACAGTAGCTGGCGTGACCCCAGCGGCTAGGAAAGCTGTTGAAGATGCTAAAGGTACAGTCAATGTTTTAGACCTGACAGTTACGTATCGTGCAAAAGGTGAAAAAGCAGATAACTCTAACAAAGTCTCTAAGGCTGATAAAAAAGCGAACCCAGTTGTTAAAGCTGAAAAGCCAGCGCCTAAGCC
>JALZWM010000077.1 GCA_023300105.1 Hellea sp. | reverse complement strand
ATTACCGACAAGAACACTTATTGTGTCAAAACCAACAGAGTCCCAGAACAGATAACTACCACAGGCTTTGCAATGACCTGACTTTGATTTCTCAGAAATAGGGAGCCAGTTAACCTCGCCTTTTAGTGTCAAATCATCACGTTTTACACCTGCAGCAGCAACGTATAGTCCCGTCAAATGCTGACATTGTTTGCAATGACAATACCAAATGTCCGACAGTCCTTTTGCTTGAAAGGATATATTTCCGCAAAGACATTGTCCCGTATGGGATTTAAGACTTACGACGACGACCTCCTCTTGTTCTACGTGCGCCTTCACCTTCAGTGGGGGCTGGGCGGTAATTTTTAATCCACCTCGCACAACTTGGGTCAACGCCGTTAAGGACATCAGCGGCTCTTACTGCGGGCACGAGGCCTTCATCCAAAGGATTCACAATCGCAGAGGTCATACCAGCACAAGCTAGCATCGGTAAAAAAGCATTATTAATCGTGTGACGGTTTGGCAAACCAAAGGCGACATTTGAAGCCCCGCAAGTCGTGTTAACGCCAAGCTCATTACGCAAACGATGTAACAGTCTGAAAACATCTTTACCTGCACTATTCACCGCGCCGATAGGCATGACAAGTGGGTCAACAACAACATCCTCAGCTTTGATGCCGTAATCACTGGCCCGATTTACAATACGTTTAGCAACTTCAAAGCGCACATCTGGGTCTTGTGAAATGCCTGTGTCATCATTGGAAATTGCGACGACTGCACAATCATATTTTTTTACGAGTGGTAAAATGCGCTCCATGACTTCTTCTTCCGCAGTTGTGGAATTAAGTAACGGGCGGCCTTTATAGACCTTCAGGCCTGCTTCAAGCGCGTCCATAATTGAGCTATCAATACACAATGGTGCATCTGTTAGACTTTGAATCAAAGGTATGACCTCTGACATTATCAATGGCTCATCGGCGAGCGGCACGCCTACATTGACATCTAGCACTTGTGCACCAGCAGCCACCTGCGCGAGCACTTCTTTTTTAACGCGCCAATAATTAAACTCTTTAAGCTCTTTTGAAAATAGTTTGCGTCCTGTTGGGTTGATGCGCTCCCCAATCATCGTAAAGGGCTCGTCAAATCCAATGACAACTTCTTTGGTAGCGGAGGCTAGTATTGTACGGGCCATTATGTTCCTAACTCAATTTTCAGATTTTTTGGAGCCCAAGGTGTCCGGCCATCCAGTACACCAGATTTTTTGACGATATCTCCAACCCATTTTTCTTGTCTGTAAGCCATTAAATGAACACCGCTAACACCTGCTGTTTCTTTAAGTTGCTGCATGATTTCAGTGCAAATTTTTCGACCTTCACGTTGAGGCTTATCGGCGCCTTCAAGTCTTTTTATGATGGCATCAGGAATATGTACGCCAGGCACATTTTCTCGCATCCATTTCGCTGTTTTAGCCGAAGGTAAAACGCCGGCGCCAATGAGGATATAGGACTTTTCAGTTAATCCCATATCGACAGCCCGCTTCATAAACTCTTTTAGAATATCCATATCAAAGCAATATTGAGATTGAATATATTCAGCCCCTGCTTCAATCTTTTTTGCAAGTTGATCCACACGGTTATGAATAGGCGGCACGAAGGGATTAATGGATGACCCGATGAATAACTTAGGCGCCAGATCAAGTTTTCTTCCGCTTAAAAAGCGCGATTCATCACGGAGAACTTTCAACGTTTGCGTTAATGAAATACTATCTAAATCGAATACAGGTTTTGCTTCAGGATGATCCCCCGCGCCGACATCATCGCCAGACAAGCATAAGGCATTACATACACCCAAAGCAGCAGCACCTAATGTGTCGCCTTGAATCGCAATACGGTTTCTATCACGGCAAGATATTTGCAATATTGGGGAGTATCCAGCGCGTGTCAAAATCGCGCAAACAGCTAGGCTCGACATATGACAATGTGCGCCTGACCCATCCGTCGCGTTAATCGCGTCCACATATCCGTCGAAAAGCGAAGCACGTCTAAGCACTTCTTCAGGATCAGCCGAGTCGGGCGGCGCTATTTCAGTTGTAACAGCAAACTGTCCTGCGCGCAGAACTCTCTCAAAGCGGCCGTGAGACACATGGCCAGACAATTGCGGAAGTGGATCACCTGGGTTCGTCCCAAGTTCCTGAGCATCTTGCACGCTATTATCTTGCATGACCTCAGACATCAGTTTTCTCTTCACGTGCGAGTTTTAGCCAAGTTGACGTGCCTTTGTCACGATGGTCAACAGCATGTTCGATAGACTTAATGGCCTCCCCGCCCTTCATACGCGAGGCCCCGTCCCATGCAGCCACCCAAACGCATTGCATCTCGGGCTTAACTTCGCACATGCCATTAGCCCGCACGCCTCCACAAGGGCCATTGCGGAGGGTTTTTGGGCAATTCATCGGGCAGCTCATGCCCGTCTTTGACAAAGCACAGTTGCCGCACATCTGGCAATCAAAGAGAAGGCCTTTTAATCCTGCTTCGGCCGCTATTATGGGTTTGTCTAATTTTTTGCCAAATACTTTCGTAACTCCGCGAAGCGTAACTAAGATAGCAGGATTAACGAAATTATAGAGCCCCTCCATAAAGCGGGAATGCTTCACTGACCATTGACGAAACCTATACATGAGCTTGTTCCTTCTTTTGAACAGGTTCAACGTCTAAAAAAGAGATCGCCGTTGCCAAGTTGCCGAAACCCACGAATTTATATTCGAATGAGAGACCCAGCTCTAGCGCCGCTTCTTTGCCCTTTGATATTAACTCATCGTCTTTGGTTTGTGCGAGGTAAGTTAGTTTTTTATAATGTTCGAAATATGTACCCTTAAGGTCGGGAAAGCGGTCAATACCGAGACCTTTTATAATTAAGGTATTAAAATGTCGAACGAGATAATCTGTTAGAAAGAACGTTCCAAGCTCTTCTTCCATCATATTATCAAAACGGTGAAGTCCTGTATAAAATGCATAACAATGCGCACCAGGCAGGCGGAGAGCATTAGGATAATTTTTTAACAAAGCATCAAGACCGCCCCCCGTGCCACAATCTGCATAGCCAATCAGAACACGGTCATAATCTGATGCCCGCTCATCTAATATAGCTTTAAGCCCTGGTACAATTTTCTCAGGGCGGTTGTGAAGGTCTGCTGGAAGGCATTGCAATTCAGCCTCTTGGTTAAATTGTTTCAATAGAGATACAATCTCTTTCGCCAATGCGCCACACGCCACGATAAGTGTTTTATGTGTTGATTGACGCGTCATGAGTTTATCTATTTTTTCCCATTATGGCTTTAGCAAGCTCTGAACTCATCGCGGCATCACGCCCGTAAGTATGTGCGTTAATAGCATCAGCAAACTCTTGGTTAAGCGGCGCACCGCCCACCATAACAGGAAGTTCTTTTAAAATTCCACGTTTATCAAGCTCCTCAATAACAACCCCCATGTAAGGCATTGTCGTTGTCAAAAGCGCTGACATGCCTAAAATATTAGGCTCATGTTCTTCAATGGCGGCAAGGTATTCTTCGACAGATGTGTTGATGCCAAGGTCTATGACTTCAAACCCAGCTCCTTCAAGCATCATTCCGACCAGGTTTTTACCGATGTCGTGAATATCACCCTTAACTGTACCTATAACATATTTGCCGACACTACTGTTATTTTCGCTATTGGCGAGGATAGGTCTTAACAGTCCCATGCCACCCTTCATCGCATTCGCGCTTTGCAGAACTTCTGGTACGAAGAGAATGCCATCTCTAAAATCAACTCCGACAATGCGCATGCCTTCGACAAGAGCATCGTTAAGAACCATATTTGCATCCCATCCCCTATCCAATAAAATTTGGGTCGCTTCGGTCACTTCTGCTATCATCCCGTCATACAAGTCATCTTGCATTTGTTCGACGAGCCCAGCGTCATCCAAATCCTTAAGGATGATCTCTTCTTCTTGATCACTCATAATTTTCTCCTAAAGCTCATATCTATGCCAAACCAACAATTTGACCGTCTTCATCAAGCCCAATATCCAAGGCTGCGGGATGACGCGGCAGCCCCGGCATACGCATAATTGTTCCGCAAATAGCGACGACAAACCCGGCGCCTGCGTTTAATGTGGCCTCGCGAACTTCAACGGTATGACCCGTTGTAGCCCCTAATTTTTTAGGATCAGTTGAGAAACTTGATTGTGTCTTGGCAATACAAATTGGCAAATGACCGAATCCCATTTTTTCGATTTCCCGAAAAGCCGACTTTGCAGCAGAGCTTATTGTAATTCCATCTGCCCGGTAAATTTCTTTTGCAACTTTTTCGACTTTAACGGCAAGTTTATCACCATCATCATACATCAGCTTAACCGTAGACTTTGGCTTATCAAGTTCATCTTTAACCGCATTGGCGAGATCCTCCGCCCCTGCACCGCCTTCTGCCCAATGGCGGGCTGTAACCATCTGCACACCTTCACGATCACAGACCTCTTGGACGACAGCAATTTCTTCAGCCGTATCATGGATAAAGTGATTAATTGAGACAATCGGATTGAGACCAAATTTCTTAAGATTCTGAATATGGCGCTCAACATTCACACAGCCTGCACGAACAGCGTCAACATTAACGGGCGTCAAATCATTTTTCGCTACGCCGCCCTGCATTTTCATCGCGCGGATGGTACACACAAGAACAACTGCGTCTGGACGCAGGCCTGATTGGCGACATTTAATATCAAGGAATTTTTCGGCCCCAAGGTCAGCCCCAAAGCCAGCTTCCGTTACCACAACATCAGTTAATTTAAGTGCTGTTTGTGTTGCGACAACTGAGTTGCAGCCATGGGCGATGTTAGCAAATGGGCCGCCATGAATGAAGGCCATATTATGCTCGATAGATTGCACAAGGTTTGGTTGGAATGCATCTTTTAATAAAACCGTCACCGCGCCGTCTGCCCCGATGTCGCGTACAGTGACAGGTTTCTTCTTATGCGTTTTAGCAACGATGATATCGCCAACACGTTTTTGAAGGTCTTTTAAATTTGTTGCGAGACAAAAAATTGCCATGATTTCAGAAGCCACAGTAATATCAAAACCGCCTTCGCGGACAATACCTTGCGTCGGTCCGCCAAGACCCATAACTACATGACGCAGAGCCCTATCATTCATATCAACAACGCGGCGCCATGTAATACGCCGCGGGTCGATATCAAGTTCGTTACCCCACTGCATATGATTATCAAGCATAGCGGAAACCAAAGAATGAGCCGAAGTAATGGCGTGAAAGTCACCGTTAAAATGAAGATTAATATCTTCCATAGGTATCACTTGGGCACGCCCGCCGCCAGCTGCGCCGCCCTTCATACCAAAACAAGGCCCTAATGAAGGCTCCCTTAAGCAGACCATAGAATTTACACCGATACGGTTAAGTCCATCATTAAGTCCGACTGAGGTTGTCGTTTTACCTTCGCCTGCGGGCGTCGGCGTGACAGCCGTAACAAGAACTAGCTTACCGTTAGGTTTATCTTTTAAACTATCAATATACTCTAATGACAATTTAGCTTTGTAGTGACCATAAGGCACGAGAGCCTCCGCTGGGATATTCAGTTTTTCTTTTGCTAAAGGCAGCAAGGATTTCATTTTTGCGGCACGGGCAATTTCAATGTCGGGGGCTCCTGGCATGGGAAGGTTTTGCTGTGTCATTGTGTAAATATCCATTCTTACTTACGCAGAGTGTTAGTTAAAAGCCAATCTTTAACTTTACAAAAATCGCCATATAATTTACATAGAGCGACATTAATGTGTTTAATTTTATATGAAATTTATCGAATGTTTCAGCAATAAGTACATACGAAAATCTACAATAAAAGAAAATTATACTATGGATGAAATGACCTTCGGGCAAAACATATCAGCACTAACATTATAATGTTTGGAACCGTTCCTAAAAACAGGTCTCAAAAAATAGGTTTTTTGCTTATACCCGAATTTTCTATGCTTGCTTTTACAGCATCTATTGAACCCTTACGTGCGGCCAATCGAATGAGCCGAAAGACACTTTACGAATGGCAAACTTTGAGCCTCGACAATTCACCCGTAATTGCAAGTAATGGTGTTACGATTACGCCTGACAACCAAGCTTCAAACGCCCATCATTGCGATGTCGTTTTTATCTGTGCTGGGCTACGTCCCCGCCGGTTTTTAAACCCCAAACTCCGTGCAGAAATACGCGGATTTTCGCGGCGAGGAACTCATCTCGGTGCCGTTTGTACAGGTTCAGAAGCCCTCGCTTATTCTGGGCTTCTAAATGGGTACCGCTGTACTATTCATTGGGAAAATATTGAATCATTTAAAGAGGTTTATCCATCTCTAGAAATCATGGCAACTTTATTTGAAATTGACCGTAACCGCTATACCTGTTCGGGCGGGACGGCGCCCATAGATATGATGATACACGCAATCAAACTCGATCATGGAGAAACTTTAGCTTTAAATGTAGCAGAACAACTTTTGCATAACTTCATCCGAGAACCTCAAGACAATCAACGTATGGCAATTGAGTACCGTACTGGTATTAGGCATCCAAAATTACTCGCAGCTATTGGGTACATGGAAGTTTATATTGAACAGCCTATGTCTCTGAATAAATTGGCAGATACTATAGGGTTATCTTTACGACAATTAGAGCGCTTGTTTAAGGATCAACTCATGACAACGCCCGCCAAATATTATCTTAATTTACGCTTAGAAAAAGCACGGCATTTTTTGCGTCAAACACCTATGTCCATCATGGAAATTGGGCTTGCGAGTGGATTTAATTCCGCCTCAAATTTCTCCAGAAGTTACCGTAGTCATTACGGTCATGCCCCGAATGAAGAGCGATTATAGCTTCTTTTTTCGTTTAAGCAGATTGCGCGGGTCAGACCGTAAAATCAACATCATTGAACGCGGACGGGCTATACTGACATAATCCGCATTCTCTATACTAGATTTACGCCGGGATATGCGCCAGAAACCGTAAACAACAAGCATAGCATGAACAAAAGCTGTAAAAGCAAACATAGAGGATGGACCATATACGTCCATAACTAAGGGAGATAATAAAGGTCCAAACACCGAACCGATGCCATAAATCAGAAGCAATCCCCCGTTTATAGCTATAAATTCATCAGCTTTTGCGTAGTCGTTAGCATAAGCCGCCGAAAGACCAAAAAGTTGCATCGCGAAAGCGCCATAAAATGCACCACCAACTAATAGCATTGTTTGTGATCGTGGCCCGTATTGCCAAAGAAACACCCCTGCTCCTATGCTTAAAAACGACATGAACATAATCATAGGACGACGCCCGAGCTTATCGGACAGCCACCCTGTTGGCCATTGTAATAATGCACCGCTCGCGATAGCGACGCTCATAAACAGCGATACAACAACAACAGGATGTCCAAGTTGCTGAACAAAGACTGGCCCAACCCCCCAAAAAGACCCGTTGGCCATACCAACCGCGAAACATCCCCCCACAGCATATGGTGATGTTATGATAAGCTTCTTTAAATCCAAAGACGTCTTGGAAACGGCCATTGGGGCTTTTGATGTCGAAATTGAAATAGGAAATATAGCCATGCAAATACAGATGGCGACTAGGGAGAATAAGACAAAATCCTCTGGGTCAGCCAAAGTTAGCATGAACTGTCCTGCCGTTACTGCGGCCAAATCCACCACGCGGTAAACCGAGAGGACTTGCCCGCGTTTATCATTTGGAGCTTGTTCATTAATCCAGCTTTCAATGAGCATATAAAGCCCAGCGAAACTAAATCCCGTGACAATGCGTAAGACCAACCAGACTGGAATATTGACAGCTATGACATGGAATAATGTTGCTGCGGCCGTAAGGGCAGACAGGGCAGCAAAGACTCTGACGTGACCCACGCGTTTAACCAAAAACGGTGTTCCTAAACAGCCGCCAATAAATCCTGCGTAATATCCTGATGTTAGCAGACCAATAGCTTCTATCGGGAAACCTTCGGCTTCGGCGCGGATAGCTACTAGTGTGGAGAGCAATCCGCCGCCCGCCAGCAAAATGGCCGCAGAGAACAGCAAAGCGCCAATAGATCTCAGAACTGTTTTCATATCTGAAAACCTTAAAGCAGACGCACTGCACCTTTGCCAGATCGGCTATAAATCGCCATATTCGCCTCTTGCGCTTTACGCAAGGCAAAAGCTGTAGGTCCTGATATTGATAATATTGCCTGAACGCCCCTGCGGGCTGCTTTTTCGACTATTTCATACGAACACCGTGAAGACATAAGCACAAACCCTTCCACTTGGTTTGTCTCTAAGAGAGCCATAGCGCCAAGGAGTTTATCAAGCGCATTATGCCGCCCGACATCCTCGCGTATAATTTTTATCTCTCCATCTAACGAGGCCCACGCAGCGGCATGAACACTATGCGTTTTTTGATTCAGTGCTTGTTTTTCACGAAGTTTTGACATGGCTTTAGTCATAGCATCAGGCGTAAGTTTTACATTTATATCAGACACTTGTGGTAAGGTCTTAAAAAGTGCGTCCACATTCTCAAGGCCGCATAAACCGCAACTTGCAGACCCAATCAAATTGCGTCTGCGTTGCGTTACTTCTAGACGTTCAAGGGCTTCATCTGTAATTTTAAAACGTAAATCCACACCTTTATCTGTGTAACGAATTTCAAGAGATTTTATCTCGGAAGACGTTTTAATCACCTCTTCGGTCAATGAAAACCCTAATGCAAAATCGGTAAGGTCATCAGGTGTGCCCATCATGACCGCATAATTGCGGCGATTAAACACAAAGGCAATAGGCACCTCTTCAGGAATAAACCATGTGCCATTGGCTATAGGAATTTCCTTAGCAATATCAGGGCGCTCGCCGTGGATATTAACAGGAAAAACCAAGATTTATTCAGCGGGTTCTACAGCGATTTGACGATAAGCGGCTAACTCGTCATGGTAGTTTTGTTGCCAATCCGATTTATGATTAGCCGGCGCAACGGCGACGGCTGTGACTTTATATTCAGGGCAGCTTGTCGCCCAATCGACATTGTCAGTTGTCACCACATTGGCCCCCGTATCTGGATGATGGAAGGTTGTATAAACAACGCCGGGCTGCATACGGTCAGAATGTCTTGCCCGCAAAGTAATTTCGCCTTTACGTGATTTTAGCGAAACCCATTGGCCATCAACAATACCTTGGGCTTCGGCGTCGCTAGGATGGATTTCAAGAACATCTTCATCCCACCATTCATTGTTTTCAGTACGTCGTGTTTGCGCGCCAACATTATACTGGGACAGAATACGGCCCGTTGTTAGAAGAAGCGGGAACTTACGGTTCGCGCGCTCTGTGGTCGGTTGGTAAACAGTTGGAACAAACTGCCCTTTACCGCCAACAAATTCGCCGACATGCATAACTTCAGCTCCGTCAGGATGTGTGTCATTTACGGGCCATTGCAGGCTGCCTACATCGTCTAGAACTTTGAACGATACATTCGCAAATTGCGGCGTCAAATCTGCAATTTCGTCAAGAATTTCAGAGGCACCTGCAAAGCCCATATCAATGCCAAGTGCTTTGCCGAGGTCTTGGGTCACTTCCCATTCGTGCTTACCCGTAGCGGGCTTCATAACAGGGCGTACACGGTTGATGCGGCGTTCCGCGTTGATAAAGGTTCCATCTTTTTCAAGGAAGCTTGTTCCCGGCAGGAACACATGCGCGAAACGTGCCGTTTCATTCAAGAACAAATCTTGTACAATCAAAATATCAAGCGCGCGCAAAGCGGCTTCGACGTGTTGAATATTCGGATCAGATTGCGCCACATCTTCGCCCTGAATATACATGCCTTTATAATTGCCGCCGACAGCTTCATCGAACATGTTTGGGATACGGTAGCCCGGCTTATTGTCAAGCTTAGCACCCCATTTAGCCTCAAACAATCCGCGTGCCGCATCATCGCCGACAGGGCGGTAACCAGAAAGTTCATGCGGAAAACTGCCCATATCGCATGAGCCTTGAACGTTATTTTGACCGCGCATAGGATTTACGCCCACACCAGGACGTCCAATATTACCTGTCGCCATCGCAAGGTTTGCCATGCCCATAACCATTGTCGAGCCTTGACTATGTTCCGTAACACCAAGGCCATAATATATGGCTGAGTTATTATGTTTGGCAAACATACGCGCCGCGCCGATAATGTCATCAACAGGCACGCCTGTAATTTTAGAGACATTTTCAGGTGAGTTTACTTCATCTAATATCGTGGTCTTCCACTCATTAAAGCTATCAAGGTCACAGCGACTCTTTACGAAGTCCTCATCGATTAAGTTTTCTTTCGCGGCGATATAAGCAAAACCGTTAATCAAAGCCACATTTGTTCCCGGTTTTAACGGCAAATGATAATCCGCCTTGATATGCGGTGTGCGCACAAGTTCAATTGCGCGCGGGTCAGCGATTATAAGCTTAGCACCTTGACGGAGACGGCGCTTCATTTGACTGCCAAATACAGGATGGGCATCAGTAGGGTTAGACCCGATAATCATGATACAATCAGCTTCCATCACACTATCAAAATTTTGCGTTCCCGCGCTCTCGCCAAATGTTTGCTTCAGGCCATATCCAGTAGGTGAGTGACACACACGCGCACATGTATCGACGTTATTATTACCAAAGCCCTGACGTATAAGGCGTTGAACAAGCCAAACTTCTTCATTGGTACAACGGCTTGATGTAATTCCGCCAATCGCTTTCACACCATAATTTTTTTGTGCTTTCTTGAGGCGGTCAGCCGCAAATGTATAAGCTTCATCCCAAGGTACAACGCGCCACGGGTCTGTGATGTTCTCGCGAATCATTGGCTCCGTTATACGGTCTTTATGCGTCGCGTAACCAAAGGCAAAACGCCCTTTAACACAACTATGACCGTGGTTGGCTTTACCATCTTTATACGGCACCATACGGATAACTTTATCGCCCTTAAGCTCTGCCTTGAATGAACAGCCAACGCCGCAATAGGCGCATGTTGTGAGAACTGTTCTATCGGGGACGCCGTGCTCAATGACTGATTTTTCTTGTAAGGTTGCAGTCGGACAAGCTTGCACACACGCGCCGCAAGATACACATTCTGACTCCATAAAATTCTCGCCCATAGACGCAGAAATTTTAGAGTTAAAGCCGCGACCCTCAACGGTCAGCGCCATTGTCCCCTGAACTTCATCACAAGCCCGTACGCAGCGTGAGCAGAGAATACATTTACTCTCATCAAAACTAAAATAGGGATTACTATCATCTGTCGGCGCGTTAGTGTGGTTCTCGCCGTCATGGCCATAACGCACATCACGTAGGCCTACAGCACCCGCCATATCTTGGAGTTCACAATCACCATTATCAGAGCACGTTAAGCAATCAAGAGGATGGTCAGAAATATAAAGTTCCATCACGCCTTTGCGGATTTTTGCAATATGGTCGTCCTGTGTTGTAACGCGCATGCCTTCTTGGACAAGAGTCGTACAAGAGGCAGGCGTCCCGCGTTTACCTTCGACTTTACACACGCAAAGACGGCAAGAGCCGAAAGGATTTAAGCTATCGGTCGCGCAAAGTTTAGGGATTGGAATACCGATTTCGGCAGCGGCGCGCATAACTGATGTGCCTTCAGGAACAGAAACGCTATGGCCGTCAATTTCAACGGTAACCTGTGTGTCTGATTTAGCCTTTGGTGTGCCATAATCTGTCTCTTGTAAAAGTGCCATAGTCTACTCCGCCGCCGCTTTGGGGCCTGTGAATTCTTCGGGGAAGGCTTTCATAGCTGTGCGTACCGGCATTGGCGTTAATCCGCCCATAGCGCAGAGCGAGGCTTCTTCCATGAGGGCGCATAAATCTTCAATCACTTCCAGATTAGCGGCGACGTCTTTGCCTGCTGCAATTTTATCAAGCGTTTCTTTGCCTCTTACAGAGCCAATACGGCAAGGCGTACATTTACCGCAGCTTTCAATTTCGCAAAACTCCATGGCGTAGCGCGCCATTTTCATCATGTTGGTAGTATCATTAAAGACAACAATACCGCCGTGACCTAGCATCGCGCCAGCCTCTGCCAAAGTCTCATAGCCCATTTCTACGCCGAAATTATCTGGCGTAATATAACCGCCGAGTGGGCCACCTGCTTGGACTGTTTTTACGGGGCGGCCTGTATATGTTCCACCGCCAAAATCATTGACCAACTCATTCAGCGTGACGCCGAAAGCTTTTTCAACCAAACCACCTTGCTTGATATCGCCAGCTAATTGAAATGGCTGTGTACCGCGTGAACGTCCCTGCCCGTATTTTGCATACGCCTTCGCCCCGTTAGCGAGAATAAAAGGTACTGTGGCAAGCGTAAGAACATTATTGACGATTGTCGGCTTATCAAAGAGACCTGATATCGCGGGAATAGGCGGTTTAACTTTTACTTGTCCGCGTTTGCCTTCAAGGCTCTCCAGCATTGAACTTTCTTCGCCACAAATATAAGCGCCCGCGCCAATACGCACAAATAGGTTAAATGTGGTGCCGCAACCTTTGATGTTCTCGCCAAGCCA
>JALZWM010000076.1 GCA_023300105.1 Hellea sp. | reverse complement strand
GGGCTTTACCTCGCGCTTAAGCTTGCGCCGCGAAAAGTTTATATCCTCACATCTCGGCGCTCATCTGTTGGCTCAGCTTCGGCTTGGGCGCAGGGCGGGATTGCAGCCGCGTTATCGCCTGATGATACGGCAGAGAGCCACGCACGCGATACCATCGCCGCAGGGGACGGATTAGTCGATCCAGAGATTGCCCGTATCCTCGCCACAGAAGGCCCTGCCCGCGTCCATGATTTAGACGCCCTTGGCGTGCCTTTTGACCGCACTGAAAATGGCGAGCTTTACCTCTCGCTCGAGGCTGCGCATTCCATGCCCCGTGTTGCCCGCGTCAAAGGCGATACAGCCGGCGCAGAAATTATCAAAGTCATGGTCAAGCGCGCACGCGAGGCTGAGCATACGACGGGTCTTATTGGCTGGCGTGCTGAGAGCCTTTTGACAGATGGTAACGGCGCTGTTGCAGGGGCACTTGCCCGAAATGATGAGGGGGCACTCCTTGGAATTGAAGCCGATATAACTGTCATGGCAACGGGCGGCGTTGGCGGCTTATTTGCTGTCACGACAAACCCACGTACTGCGCGCGGAGATGCCCTTGGTATGGCCGCTGTTGTCGGCGCTAAAATGCGCGATATGGAATTTGTCCAGTTTCATCCCACAGCCATAGACATAGGCCGAGACCCTGCTCCGCTCGCCACCGAGGCCCTACGCGGCGAAGGCGCTGTCTTGACCAATGCCAAAGGCGTTCGCTTTATGCCCCGCTATCATAAGCAGGGCGAGCTTGCCCCGCGTGATGATGTGGCCCGCGCAATTTTTGCTGAAATCGAAGCGGGCCGGCAACCTTATCTAGATTGCCGCAAAGCGATTGGCGCGCATTTTGACGCAGAATTCCCAACAGCCTTTGAGAGCTGCATGGGCGCAGGCATAGACCCGCGCACGCAATTAATTCCCATTGCCCCTGCTGTGCATTATCATATGGGCGGCATCGCCACCGATAGTCATGGCCAAAGCAGTCTTGAGAGCCTTATAGCTATTGGGGAATGTTCCGCCGTCGGCGTTCACGGTGCCAACCGCCTCGCCAGTAATTCCTTGCTTGAAGCCACTGTCTTTGCTGGCCGCGCGGCTAGTTACATCAATGGCCGTGACTGGACAGAGCGCCGTGCGAGCACCATACGTAGCCAGCCTTGGCTCGCGATTGGGCCAGACGTCAGTCAATCCTTACGTAATGCCATGACAATGAATTGCGGCGTACGCAGAAGCGCTAAAAAGCTCAACAGCCTGATTGCGCATATTGACGAATTGATTGAGCAAGTCGGACGTGCCAACCCTCTCATCGCGTCTCGGATTATTGCGTCAGCCGCGCTTGCCCGCGAAGAATCTCGCGGCGGTCATTTCAGAGATGACTTTCCCAAAACGAAGATTAAAGCGCTGTCCAGCTATATCACGTATGACATGCTGGACTAGAATTTAAACCTATTGACTAAGCCTAAGCGATGTTATTGATGTTGCTAAATTTGCAAAGACGCTCTCAAGCTCACCTAAATCAGCTTCAAAGTTATGACTTAGCGTCGTCCCACATTCTTGTAATCTATTAATTTGTGTCTGATTTTTCAACGAAAAACCAACAGTATAGACATCAATACCCGTATCCTTTGCACGGTCACAAAATTTTCGATACCCATTCAAGCTTTCATTGAACGAATTACCTTTGTTTCGTGTGAAATATGGCAGGCTACCGAAAAACTGGTCATCACGCGGAAAGTGTTGCGCTGTAATACCGCCATCTGTCATCACCACCATAATCTTTCTTGTGCCTTCAGCAAAGTCTCTTGGAAATTCAGAATTCACACCTGGAAATTCACCTCTCCATTGTGGGTCCAGCGTCGCCAAGCCCCAAGCCACCCCAATATCCGTACCCGTGCCATCTGATAGTTGTGAGAAATTATCTATTGTTGAAAGAAGTAGATCGCTATCATTAGACAAACCAATCAATTCATTATCTTCGCTCGGACACCAAGGGTTATTTTTGTTCCACGAGTAAAAACTGGGGACATAAGTAAACAGATTATCCGGTGAGAGTGCCTGATTCAAGTCATCCGTACTCATCCGAAAACACCCGTTCCATTCGCCATTAAGCCAATGCTCATTCGAAACGGGCTCAATTAACATATCCCGCATCTCATTAGGAAGCCTAACATTACCACCGTAAGGAACAATCGATACCGCAACACGGTTCTTAACTTCTGGGTCTTCCAACAATATATCAATAAAGGCTGTCGCAGCTTGTTTCATTTCCGTAATACGCGTCCCAGCCATTGAGGATGAAATATCGAGGACAAGTGCAACTTCAACGAATTCTTTTCCAACAATGACTTCACTAAATGCTTGAACGTATTGATCTTCACCTGTTACCGACGGGAAAAATAGTTTAGATTTTGACCGCGTCGTGGCGCTAACAGTTGTAAAAAAATCCGTATCGTCGACGTTTAAATCAATTTCATAGCCAGATATCGCATTACTTTGCGATACTCCCCATTCCATTACTTTTTCAAAAACTTTTTCTCGTTCAGCGAGCGTCATATTTGGATTTTCAACCGCTGCAATCGTAGCCATATCATTTATGGCTTTTAACTTCTCAGAAGATTGCACTAAGCGACTCAAATCAATCGATATCGCTATAAGCGTAATCATGAGAAACATAACGGATACACCAAGTATCGAGATAGACCCCTCAGAGTCAGTTTTGAAACGTCTGATGTTATTTACAATATAATTTATCATTTTTATATCCCAAAGCGCCACTCAATTACGCACTCGAGATAATTACTAAGTTCATTTATTTAAAAGCAACGTAAGATATAATATTAATAAACGGTTTATTTAGCAGTACTGAGCCCTACAAGACATCACCTATATTCAATATCGTTTTTCTGTTTTCAATTATAGCTAATACAGTTAAAGCATAATCATGATACACCTCCCCCCGCTTCCCCCCACTGTTATTGAACCTATAGTTCGTCGCGCTCTTGATGAAGATTTTGGTAATAGCGGTGATTTAACTGCTAACCTTTTAGTTCCAGCAACTTCCAAAGGTAAGTTGATGATGCGAGCAAGAGAAGATGGCATAGTTGCCGGTATGCAAGCAGCGCAAATGACATATGCCATGGTAGATCCAGGCGTTAAATTCATCATCCAAAAAGATGATGGGGCCCCAGTGAAAAAGGGTGAAATCATTGCCGTCATAGACGGTCCTACACGCGCTCTTTTATCCTCAGAACGCGTCGCACTTAATTTTCTTGGCAGGATGTCTGGCATCGCAACACTGACAGCCCAATATGTAAAAGCCGTGAAAGGCTGCAAAGGACAGACGCAGGCCGTTCGAATTGCAGCCACACGGAAGACCACACCCGGATTGCGGGCTATTGAAAAACAAGCCGTGTTGGCAGGCGGCGGCTTTACGCATCGTGAAAGTCTCGCTGCTGCCATTATGATTAAAGATAATCATATCGCACTCGCAGGTGGCGTCGACAAAGCCCTGAAAGCAATTGCTAAAAATGCCGATCATATGACACGCGTCAGTGTGGAGGTTGATACCTTGGCGCAATTGAAAACAGTTTTGAAATATACGCCTGATGTCATTCTTCTTGATAATATGAATGCTACAGAGTTAGCAAAAGCCGTTGCAATTGTTGATGGTTTTGCAGGGCGCCGACCTATCCTTGAGGGCTCTGGCGGTGTAAACTTGGAAACAGTTCGCGGCCTTGCCGAGACTGGCATTGATGTGATTTCTATTGGGGCTTTAACCCATTCGGCACCAAACTTTGATATTGGTATGGACGCGTCTTAAAAACTATCTTTAGCCGCTCTGATCTCGCCTAATCTTTTCGCGCTTTTCGCCCGCATGAAAGGGTTGGTAAGTTTTTCTATTGCCACAGTTGTCGGCACGGTTGGTTTACCAAGTTCTCTTAAAGCTTTGGCCCGTGCCACATAATCCAATAGGTCCTGATTATTTGGCTCTACAGTTATAGCGAAATCGGCATTTGAAAGCGTATATTCATGTGCACAGTAAAGTTTTGTGCTCTCAGGCAGTTTCGCAATTGCGGCCATGGACCCAAACATATCTTCTGGACTTCCTTCAAATAAACGCCCGCAACCTAAGACAAAGATCGTGTCCCCGACAAAAGCGGCGCCTGCACCTTTATGCGCATCGGCGACATAATAGATGATATGGTCTTGCGTATGACCCGGTGTGAATATCACGTCGACTTTATGTTCGCCAAACAGAAAACTATCACCGCCAGAAACACCTTTATCTAATCCTGGGATACGCCCTGCAATTTGATCCGGCCCAGTAATCGTCAGACCATGGTTTTGCTTGAGCGTTATGTTACCGCCAGTGTGGTCCGCGTGATGATGCGTATTCCAAATTTGCGAAAGTTTCCAACCGCGCGCCTCGCAGGCCGCCTCAATTTTGGCCGCTTCTGGCGTATCTATAGCTGCAGTTTCTCCGCTATCTCGGTCATGTATCAACAGACCGTAATTATCAGACAGGCACGGGAAAAGGGCAATTTCCAATGAAGACATAGAGGCTACCGTTTATTACCCTTTAAAGACAATGCGTTGAGTTTTCCCAGTTGAGCCAACAGGATAACCATTGACTGTTTTCGCCGTGAACCTTTGTTGTTTTACAGCCTTCACAGCAGCTCTTTCAAATGAAGTATTGAACCGTCCTGTATGATCATTTGTCAAAACGCGCGCATTAACAACTTTGCCAAATGGGTCAATATCATATCCTACTACAATACGGACATCCGCAAAATAATTTTTAACCGCGGCACTGCGTGGATAGCTTACTTTTGCTGCCTTAATTCTTTTGGCAGCAACAACGACGTCTTGCACGGTAGGTGCTTGTGTCGGTGTCTTAACACGGGGTGCAGACGCTTGTTTTACGACATTTGATTTCGGTTCTGTTGCTTTCTGTTCTGTTACTTTCTGTTCTGCCGCAGATAATGCGGATTCAATTGTTAACCCAGTCGCAACAGGGACTGCTGCTTTTTCTGTAAAACCTCCAGAAGATGAAGAAGAAACATAACTGCTAGATGCTGGTAATGAATCCATCACAACCTTTATTGTTGGCGTAAATGCAAGGGTGTTATTAAAGCTGGGCGATGAAAAAGATGTTTCAGCAAGCTGAATATTTCTCACCTGAGTATTAGCCGCTTGTACATTAACAAGCTGAGTGTCAGATGTCGAAGAATGTTGTACTTCTGCATTACTTAACTCGGATAAAAACTTACCACTCATACGACCATGTTGTGGAAGCGCATAAAGCTCTTGAAAGGTCCTTATAGCCTCCGTCGTTTGCTGTGTTTTGCGGCCATTTAAGGGGCCTGTATAAAATCCGAGCGTTTGCAATTGGCGTTGTACCCGTGTTGTCAGTTCCGGATAATTTTTAGGTTTTTGAATTTTTGTAATCTTCGGTTTTACAGGTTTTTTTATAGCTGCTTTTTTTATAGCTGCTTTTTTTATAACCGCCACCTTAGCAGCAGGTATATTTTCTCCAGGTAAATTTTCTAAAGACAGTCCCGTCATAGTTAAATTGGGTATTGGAATGACGGGAACGTCTGGAATATCCAGTGAAACCACCTCTAGCTGAACCTCTGGCAAGGTTTCAACACCTGGCAGGTCTTTCTTTATAACGGGTGCCGCAAGGGCTTGCGTCGAGACAGGTGGCGTTAAAGCTGGAAGACTTACCTCTTGCGCTGTAGTCGCGTATTTTGTGGCAGCTGGGTAAGAAGACTTAACCGAAGAATTATTAAGGTGATCGGTTTTAGTCCCTATAAAACCACCCCCGAATATAGCTGCTCCGCCTAATATAGTCCCAAGAGCTAAAAGGCTCTTACTGTGACGACGCACAAACCCTACCGTTTTTAAATCAGGTTCAGTAAGTATATCTTCATCAGTTAACTGATGCGCTAATACTTCACTAACAGCATCAGGCTTCGCAGGTGTTTCAAGCGAAACTTCATTTATTTCATCTATATCGTGAGGTTCATCACTTAGCCGTACATCATTAACTTCAATGCTAATTTCAGTCTCTTTGCTACGTAAAAAACTTCGGCGAACGCGGCCAAGTAATCCACTCGTTTTCACCTCACTCGACAAGGTTTCATCTGTATTAAAAAAAGACACGTCGTTATCAATTTCTTTTTTGAAAAACCGTGTTCCTAAATCTAATTCAGGAATAGTTTCTAGGTCCCCTCCCGTTTCGAGATGTGCAACGGCTTTCTGATGGGCCGTTTGGCGTATAAGACAATCTTCGACCGCTTGCTGCGTGGCTTCAATTTCAACTCGGTTTGTTTGAAGAGTATCTAATATCTTCAGTTTGTCAGTCTCTAAAGATGCAATTTTCGTAGTTTTATCATCAAGCTCGGCTTGAGCCGCATCAAACTTAGACTGAAGGTTATGAGTTGTCAGTGTCATCTCACTAAGAAGGCTTGCTTGTGTTTCTAATGTTCTAGCAAGTGTTTTTTGCTGGCTTAAAACGGCAGATTTATCTTCACGCGCCGCATCAAGAAGGCGTCTCTTTTCTTCTGCATGAGCGATAGCCATTTCGGCGTCGCGTTGGGCTGTTAGATATTCCGCTTCAACCTGTGCAACGCGGTCAGAAATCGCCGTGGTCTCAGAAGACCCACTATCTGACTTTGAACGAAGCTTAGCGAGTTCAATGTTTAATTCGTCTAACTCAGACACTTTTTTCTTAAAAGTTGAACCCGTTATTTTTACGCGGTTTTGAACCGTATCTATATCGTCATTTAAAGTGGATAAGACCGTAGAAGTTTCCAACTGCTGTACTTTAAGCGTCTCACCATCTACTTTTAATTTCGACAGACGGTTTTGAAGACGCATGTTTTCGTTTTTATCCGCATCTAACGCAGATTCTAAACGTTCCAAGGCCGCTTTACGTTCGACTTCAACCTTAGCAGCTTCTGCGCGCTTGCTCTCTTCTTCTACACGGCGGGCCGCTTCTGCAATACGCAATTTTTCTTGACGGCGCTCTTCTTCAACGCGGCGTAAGCCGTCTTGCTTTAACCGTTCAGCTTCTTCGAAAGCCTTGGCGGCGCGTTCCATATCAGCAATACGCTCGGCTTCCATTTTAAGTGCTGCTTCGGCTTCTCTTGAAGCTTCAAGCGCGCGCCGTTGAGCGTCTTCTTTAGCCGCAGTCGCAGCTTCCATCTTCGCACGGTAAGATTTCGCCGCAACATCGGCTTCATCAGCACGAAGCTCAGCTTCTGATTTTGTATCCGTATTTTCCGCAGCTTTAGGTGATGACTTAAATCGTGACAGTAAACCACCTGACAAACGCGTTGAAGCTTGAGTGAAGTCTGCGGCAGAGCGCGTCTGAAGGGGGCGAGTTTGAATATTTGACGCTTCCCAGATAATTTTTTGTTCTAAATCAAGCTCTGAGCATTTCAAAAGTAATGTATCGCCAGACATCAGAATCTTTGAAAATTCCGCAGGTATATCAATCTCTGTGTTACCGCCTTGCGAGCGGCAATCTAAAAGTGTGATTTTTTGTTTCTCTGTCCATCCAACTGGAGAAAGCCATTGATTACCGTTTCTACACAGGCTGACCAGAAGCTGTGAATTTTCACAAGCTTGTTCAACAATAAGAATACTAGCCCCAGTAACGTCAGTAACGTCACCAATATTTGTCCCTTGAATGCCCACTACGATCTCCCTCTAACCTTTGGGATTTATGAAGACGGACTCCTGTAAAGGGCGCAAGTGCTAGGCACTCAATCTGTGGATAAGGTAGCTTATCATCCACAAGAATTTTCAGACTAGAGGAATTAAACGCCTTAAAAGCGTGCGGATAATTAACAAATCATCTTATTTGTTTTCAACAAAGATAACGTTTTGCCTCATTCAATTGGGTGATAACGCGTTCCCGATTAGTATAATCATGCGTTTTTGCGCTATCTTTTTGAATACGCCTATCAAGCTTTTTTAGCTTCCGCGAAAGATGAAAAACCGTAATATCCATAGCGGAACACGGCTTACTTTTCAAAGGTATAAACATATCAACTATCCTTTTTAACGCCTCATAATCACACCAAATAATGTGATCACAGGCTGTTTCGATAGCTAATTAATACCGCCTACTTTGTGCCAAAGCGAAACACATCGACTCACAAAGAGCGGATGAAAATCTCTCAAAATATACACACATCCGTGACATCACGCCCCTTGGGTTATGGCGTTGGCACTGTTTCCGAAAGTTGACCGCCTATTCGGATAGGTTCAGCGCGAATAGCGAGGCCCGTTTTGTTATCTGTCTCGACAAAGAGACCTGATAATGTCCCCGCGCCCGAGGCTGGCGTAAAGCGGCCTTGGCGCATACGCGTTGTAAAGCGGATGAGCGGTTCTTCTTTTTCCATACCAATAACCGAATTATAATCTCCGCACATGCCTGCATCCGTTTGGTACGCCGTCCCGCCGGGCCAAATACGTGTATCGGATGTCGGAACATGTTGATGCGTACCGACAACAAGACTTGCGCGGCCATCACAAAAAACGCCCATACCTTGTTTCTCAGATGTCGCCTCAGCATGGATGTCGACAATAACCGCGTCTGCAACATCACCAAGTGGCGCCGTCATTAATTCGCGTTCAACAGCCTGAAAGGGGTCATCTAATGCGTCCATAAAAACACGACCCAAAACATTAATCACCAATAACCGATAACCGCCTATATCATAAAGACCTGACCCGCGCCCCGTCACCGTATTGGGAGGATAGTTACATGGCCGCAGAATTCGAGGCTCATTCTCAATCACGGTAATCCCTTGCGGGTTATCAAAACTATGATTGCCAAGCGTTAAAACATCCGCGCCTGCATCATAAAGCTCGTCCGCTGTGGCGCGCGTAATACCAAAACCGCCCGCAGCGTTCTCTGCGTTGATAACAACTGCGTCGAGGCTTAGATCACTGCGTAGCTTGGGTAAATGTGCTGTGACGGCTTTGCGGCCTGCGCGGCCAACTACGTCTCCGAAAAAAGCTAATCTCATTATGTACGTCTCATTATCTGACTTAATATATCTATCGGGATATATCTGACTAAAAAGCT
Source organism: Hellea sp. (assembly GCA_023300105.1). Taxonomy (GTDB): domain Bacteria; phylum Pseudomonadota; class Alphaproteobacteria; order Caulobacterales; family Maricaulaceae; genus Hellea. The sequence goes on along the minus strand of JALZWM010000076.1, from coordinate 28,617 downwards.
TTGAAATAGCTCTCTGTTAAAATTCCGTCGAGCCGGTGATCAAATTCATCGACTGGCAAGCTAGCGGCTTCTTGCCCAGCATAGGCCACGCCGCAAGCAAAAACATTTTGTTTTGATTTCAGCGCCGCTAATGTGCGGTCATAAAACCCGCCCCCGTAGCCAAGCCGTTCGCCATTTTGTGTGAAAGCCAATAACGGTACTAAGACAAGTGACGGCAAAACTTCGGGCTGCTCTGAGAAAGGCTCCCGCGTATTATAAGGGCCAGCCTTTAATAAATGGCTTGGTTTCCAATGACGAAAGGTGAGCGGATAACCTTTACGCGGCGTTGTCGGCAACGACAGTTTGTGTCCCGCTTCATGGCACGCATGGAGCAAAGGCCGAATATCCAACTCCCCAGGAAGCGGCCAATAACCGCCAATAACCGCGCCCCGAAACTTAAGCGCAGGAAAATACTTTAATAAAGCAATGTCCCCATCAGGCTGATTAACGGCGGCGCGTTTTTGTTTGGCCTGAATGCGCGCGCGTGATTTTTGGGTCTTTATATCCATGCTTATGACCTGCCACGAGGAGCTCCAGAAGGCTAACAAAAACCTCTAATTTAAAAGCCCGTTCAATAGGAGTTAGGCGACATAACATACATGTGGTATCTTCCCGTCAAAGACGCAATACTATAAACTATAACGAGAGTGAATCATTGTTATCAAGAAAAGACCATTACCCTGTTTTGGGAGGGTTATTCCTACTCTTACTGTTCCCGCTTGGAACAATCATTGGTATCATATTTTTTCTTTCTTACCCTTTCTTTTTCAAAGGACCCGACCAGAAATTAGTCTTCTTTTTGTGTTATTTCCAAGCGATTTTATTCATACTTCTAATGTTATATTTAAGAGATGTAGTCATTTCATCGGTCAGCTCGATGTATAACAATATTATATATAAAATAGCTTATCCATTTTCAGGGTGAAGCGAAAATAATTGAGTTCACGCGACCCCTACGACTAAGTATTATAAAGTGACGGTCCCACTTGGTCCGTGGAGCTTAAGAAACCAACATGAACCAAGGTTCAAGTGGGCGTCGGAATTAAGTAAACCACGGTCTACTCAGAGCCAACTCCCGAAGGGTAGTTTAAGGTCCGGTGGATTAGTGCAAACACGAAACCCGCAGTAACCGTCAAAAGCTATGTGGGGTTTTATAGAGCTACGTGCAAGTCTTATTCACCTCGCGTCATGAAAGTATAGCGGCTTAAAACGTTATTCAACATCCCGAGATAAACGGCTCGCGAGGCGTTCAATCCGCTCCGCAGCATTTAAAAGGCTATCTGTCGCTTGCATTTCTGACTGAGACGCACTTTTTAAAGCAAAAGCGTTTTCTTCGCGCAGATCAACAACGCGCTTATCAACTTCGGCATCAACAGATTTATTCATATCATCAAGCTCATCAAGCATTGTAATACCCGCCATAACCATTAGGCGCAAATCACCGATTTGTCCGAATTGGTCCGCCATATTATTAACCCGGTCATCCAGTTTTTGACCAAGGCGCATCAAACGCTCTTCTTCGCCGTCTTCACAGCCTAACGCATATTTACGCCCATTTATGTTAATGCTGACTTTTGCCATGGGTTACCCTTCTCCCAAAGCGCGACGAACTTGCGAAATGACGCGGTCCAGCTCAGCCGTTGTTTCATCTGCCAAAAGGTTAAACTCTTTTTCTCGTACTTCTAAGCCTTCGGACTTAGCCTTGGCCTCATCGAGTTGTGAAGCAAGCTCAGCCCTATCCTCAGAAAGAGTTGCCGCTTCTTTTACAGAAGCCTCCAAAACAGTCATACGATCAAGTAAAGGGTCTAGCGCACCTTCAAGCGATCGTAAGGCATTTTGTAGACGATCAGCAGCTATTTTCATGTCAGCGCTGTCATTCATGATAAACCTCGAATCTCGCTTATATTGGGGGTAGAATGACCCAGCATTAATAGTTTTGCAACAAGAGTATAGTATCTGAGCCTTGAATTGTCTGCACGTCATTGCGTGCGGGTTTAAGGTCTATGTAATACGCCCGATGGGCACGGAGTAATAAATGGCTATCCGAATTGGGATTAACGGCTTTGGCCGAATTGGCCGCCTTGTCGCACGGGCTATTTCAGAATATGATATCAAAGACGTTGAACTGGTTGCAATCAATTCACCCGGCAGCGCTGAAACATCCGCGCATCTTTTGCGCTACGACTCTGTTCATGGCCGTTTCGGCCCGGTAGTTAAAGAGGGTGACGGTTTTATAAATTACGGGCGCGGGAATGTACGCATGACCCATGAACGCGACCCTGCGAAAATCGCATGGGGCGATCTTGATGTCGATGTTGTGATGGAATGCACCGGCATTTTCCGTAGCAAAGACAGTGTTCAACCTCATTTTGATGCTGGTGCGAAAGCGGTTCTTATATCAGCGCCCGGTGACGGCGTAGATAAAACAATCGTCTACGGCGTTAATCATGAAAAGTTGACTAAGACTGACTTAGTTGTCTCTTGCGCGTCTTGCACAACGAACTGCCTCGCGCCTATTGCCAAAGTTATTATGAAAGCCGTGGGCATACGCCGCGGATTTATGACAACGGTTCATAGCTACACACAAGATCAACGCATTTTGGATAATTCACATAAAGACCTCTACCGCGCACGTGCCGCTGGCCTCAATATGATTCCGACAAGTACGGGCGCCGCCAAAGCGGTCGGTCTTGTCATCCCTGAATTATCAGGTCTATTGTCAGGGTCTGCCGTACGCGTCCCGACCGCCAATGTCTCTATGGTCGACCTTGCTTTTCAACCCGAATTCAAAACAACCGCAGAAGATTTAAATGCTATCATGGCACAAGCTGCTGATGGCCCTATGAAAGGGGTCTTAAGGTATAGTAATGAAGCGCTCGTAAGTTCAGACCTTAATCATGACCCGCATTCTGCAATTTTTGCCGCTCCACTCACAAAAGTTCTTGATGGGCACCTTGTCAAAATTATTGCATGGTATGATAACGAGTGGGGTTTTGCTAACCGCATGATTGACGTGGCCCGCGCCATGACCAAAAAAATAGGATCTTAAGCATGAAATTTCAACGCCTCGAAGACGCGATACCAAAAAAGAACGCCTTAAAAGGCAAAACAGCGCTTGTCCGCGTGGACTTTAACGTTCCTCGGAATAAAGACGGTTCAATTTCAGATGACACCCGACTTCAAGCAGCGGTGCCAACGATCAAAGCTTTGCAAACGGCAGGCGCGAAAATAATTTTATTATCGCATTATGGCCGTCCAAAAGGCAAAGCCGACCCTAAATTATCATTAGAGTTCATCGTGCCTGCCCTTGTTGAAGCGATTGAAGACGAAGTTAGCTTTAGTGAAAAACTCTCAGAACCTCTAATCTCAACAATGGAACCGGGTGACGTCCTGCTCATTGAGAACACGCGTTTTAATGAAATGGAAACCAAAGGTGACCGCGGTATGGCCGAAAACCTTGCTAAGCATGCTGACATCTTTGTCATGGATGCCTTCTCTGCGGCGCATCGCAACCACGCCTCGAGCGCGGTTGTTGGCGAAATATTGCCTGCCTACGCCGGACTCGCGATGGAGCGAGAGCTAGACCATGTTTCGCAAGTTTTAGATAATCCAAAATCACCTGTTATGGGCGTTGTTGGCGGCGCGAAAGTCTCCTCTAAGATTGATCTTTTAGAAAGCCTTGTTTCTAAACTCGACATCCTCGTTATCGGCGGGGGCATGGCGAATACATTTTTATTCGCGCAAGGCCATAATGTTGGAGCCTCTCTGTGTGAGAATGACCTCAAGGATAAAGCTCTCGAAATTTTGAAAGCTGCTAAAAAAGCAAAGTGTAAAATTCTTCTCCCCGTTGATGTTGTGACGGCCAAAGAATTCGCGGCCAATGCCAAGCACAAACAATGCGCCATTGATGATGTCAAAGCGAAAGACATGATTTTGGACTGCGGAACAGCGACAGTCGAAACTATTATGAAAGCTATGGACTCCGCCAAAACTTTAATTTGGAATGGACCGCTCGGCGCCTTTGAAATGACGCCCTTTGATACGTCCACTGTGGAAGCTGCCAAATATGCGGCAAAACTTACGAAAGCGGGCAAGTTGATATCTGTTGCGGGCGGCGGAGATACTGTAGCCGCGCTCAAACATGCGGGCGCAGCTGATGACTTTACATTTGTCAGTACCGCTGGCGGCGCATTCCTTGAATGGATGGAGGGAAAACCTTTGCCTGGCGTAGAAATTTTAAAAAACAAGACGAAATAAGACGAAACAAGATAAGGATAAACAAGATGGACATTCAAGCCCTCAACGCTATTGCTGTTAAGATGGTCACACCTGGACAAGGTATTCTTGCCGCTGACGAATCCACGGGAACGATTGGAAAACGCTTCGATTCAATCAAGACTGAAAACAATGAAGATAACCGCCGCGATTGGCGCGAAATGCTTTTCAGAACCGACAAAGCCATGACTGATCATATTTCCGGCGTTATCCTTTATGATGAAACTATTCGTCAGAAAGCCAAAGACGGAACAACACTCGTTGACCTTATCAAAGCCAATGACTCTATCCCCGGGATTAAAGTTGACATGGGTGCGAAGTCTCTTGCAGGCCGTCCCGGCGAAACTATCACAGAAGGCCTTGATGGCCTACGTGATCGCTTAGCTGAATATTATAAACTCGGCGCACGCTTTGCTAAATGGCGCGCTGTTGTTGAGATTTCTCATCCTGACCAATATGTCGGTATGACGCCGTCCGACGGCGCGATTAAAGCCAATAACCACGCCCTCGCCCGCTATGCCTCTCTTTGCCAAGAAGCTGGAATTGTACCGATTGTTGAGCCTGAAGTCCTTATGGGCGGGCACCACAATGTCGCGCGTTGCCACGAAGTTACAGAGCGCGTCCTGAACTCACTCTTCACAGAACTATATGAGCAAGGCGTCAAGCTAGAAGGTACCATCTTAAAACCTAATATGGTTGTTGCTGGCCTTAGATGTTCCATGCAGCCAAGCATCGAAGAAGTCGCTGAGCGGACAATCAAGGTTCTTAAGGACACAGTCCCTGCCGCAATACCTGGCATTGCGTTCCTCTCTGGCGGACAATCTAATGAAATCGCCACAGAACATTTGAACATGATAAATAAGGTCGGCGGTTTCCCTTGGAAAATCACATACTCTTACGGCCGCGCGCTTCAACAATCAGCACTATTTGCTTGGAAGGGTAAGACGGAAAATTATGATGCAGCTCAAGCCGCATTTAATCACCGCGCTAAAATGAACGGTCTTGCTAGCCTAGGTCAATGGACAGCTGAGATGGACGCCGCATCTAACGCCTAATGGTCTTGCTTTTCAGGCGGCAGGGATTGGTATAAGAACACTTATATCAAGCTTGCCGTCATTGAAGCTTCACGACAATTAGGACTGAGGTATGAGACCGCGCATAATAGTCAAACTTATATTGGTTTTGGTATTGGCTATGAGCGCGCGGCTCACACTGAATAATTCTCTGGTACATGCCAAAGAGAATAAAGCTCTATCTAAAACGCATAATAAAATTACGCGTCAATTTTCAAGTGTAGCGCATATATCATCTGATGAATTTTCAAATACTCTTTCCGAAAAAACTATTGTTTTTGATGTCAGAGAACGTCCAGAATATGACGTCAGCCATATAGCCGGCGCGGTTCATATCCCCCCAAATATATCACCTGAGCGCTTCATTAAAACCTATAGCGATATGGCACACGGCAAGACGGCTATATTTTACTGTTCAGTCGGGCAACGCTCATCACACCTTGCTAATAACGTTCAAGGTGAGCTTATGAGACGCGGGACTCGGGCTGTATATAACCTCGAAGGTGGTCTTTTTAAGTGGCACAATGAAGAGCGCACTCTCCAATCTACCCCTGATAATCTCACGCTATACATCCATCCTTACAATCAGTATTGGGGACGGATGATTAATGATAGTTCAAAACTGCGGTACAGAACCGACCTTCAATAATTCACTGATAAAACTGGCAACACACGGGCGTGAAAATATTACACTCAGATGTGAAATGATGTCATTAGACCCTGCATGAACAAATTTGTAGATTAAAGTCAAATAAACGATAAAGGCTAAGTCATGAAAATCACACGAAAAAACACAACTGTTTTAGTTTCCGCACTCGGATTAATGGTCTCTTCTTTTGCTCTCGCGCAAACAAGTAGTATCGAAGCTGTTCAAGCGGTATCACCTACGACTATTGAAGCGCCTACCGCACAAATGGACAAGACAATTGCATCAGGTATCTGGACAAAGAAAAAATTTAAGTCTCGTGGAACTTGGACACTAGAAACAAAAAATGGCGTTACAACTGTATCGCTCGATGAGGCGTTTAAGACTAAGAATGCTCCAGATTTAAAACTTTTCTTATCTCCTCTCACATCAGAAGACGTTAATAGTAAAAATGCCCTTGAGGGTTCACTCGTAATCTCTCCTTTAGATTCAAATAAAGGCGCTCAGAGCTACGTTATTCCTACAGATGTTGACGTCTCGCAATACAAGTCCATCATCATTCATTGTGAGCTTTACACAAAATTGTGGAGTGCGGCAGACCTCAACGGTTAAATCCAATCTAATTGAGTATATAGATTTAATATTGGCATCATTTTCAAGTTACGAAGATGATGCCAAAATACTCCTCAAAATCGGTTAAAACAGACCAGTTCACAGCACGAGTAAAATGCTCGAAAGCAGCCGCTCCAACTAATGATTTCTAAATGTCATCAGACATAATATAATCATCCTGCATTCAAGTCGTGCCAGAGAGGCTGGAGCTCCCAATTAATAATTTGGCTCATACATCATAGCTTTGATATGAGCTGTTAGATCTGTGGGACGCTCTGATTGCGCCACGCCTGATTCATAAGCTTTTTCTGCAACAGCAACCGCAATATGAAGCGATACATCCCTGATGTCTGATAGAGGCGGATAGAGTGTTCCTGCATCGAGGTTTTCGCGGCTCACTTGGTGAGCCAAAGCGTCCGCTGCAGCAAGGAACATTCCATCATCAATTGTTTTTGCATTACACGCAACAGCCCCGAGGCCAATACCCGGGAATACATAAGCATTATTGCCTTGACCAGGTTGATGAGTTTTACCGTTTCTTTCGACAGCCTCAAATGGGCTTCCACTAGTAAAAATGGCTTTACCATCGCTCCACTCATACGCTTGCTCAGCCGTACATTCAGCTCGGGAAGTAGGGTTGGATAAAGCAAATATCGCAGGGCGTTCATTGTGTTTTGACATGGCCTCAATCACCTCTTGGGTAAATGTGCCCGGCGCGCCCGTCGCGCCAATTAGGATATGAGGTTTAATCGCTTCGATGGCTTCAACAAAACCAAGCTGAGGATAATCATGCGCATAAGGAATATTATGGCTCATAAGGTCGTCTCGGCTCTCAACAATAATGCCATGTTGATCAACAAACCATAGACGTTTTGCAGCCTCTTCTTCGCTCAACCCTTGCCCCACAAAGGCCGCAAGTAATAAGTCCCCGATTCCAGTTGCAGCAGAGCCCGCGCCTAAAAACATGATACGTAAATCTTTAAAATCATGCCCCGTGACGCGGCTAGAAGCGATAACGCCAGACAAGGCAACCGCAGCTGTTCCCTGAATATCATCATTGAAACACAAAATTTTATCTCGGTAAATATCGAGCAGCTTATAGGCATTGGGGGTTAGAAAATCTTCGAATTGCAACAAAGAGCTAGGATATTTATCCTGAATTGCTTCTACAAATTCTTCAACCAAATCGAGATAAGCTTGGCCTTCAAGGCGCTTATGTGGATAGCCCATATAAAGCGGGTCGTTTAAAAACTCTTCATTATTAGTGCCAACATCAAGCATAACAGGGAGGCATTGATGCGGGTGGATGCCTGCACAAGCCGTGTAGAGCGCGAGTTTACCAATCGGAATACCCATGCCATTAGCGCCTAAATCTCCTAAGCCCAGAATACGTTGACCATCCGTAACAACAATGACTTTAACATCGTCTTCATGCCAATTATCCAACATTTTACGAATATCACCCTTATCATCCGGCGTGATGTAAAAGCCTTGTGAACGCCTAAAGATATGCGCAAATTCTTTACAGGCCTGTCCAACTGTTGGCGTGTAGATCAATGGCATGATTTCTTCGATATTATCAATCACCATACGGTAGAAAAGTTTTTCGTTACGGTCCTGAAGACCACTCAAGAAAATATACTTCTCAATATCAAACGCTTTACGGCGTAAGTTTTCTAAAGCCCGTTTTTGATGCGTGTCTTGGTTACTTATGCTAAAAGGTAACAAACCTCGAAGGCCCATATCTTCTCGTTCTTCGCGCGTGAACGCGGTAGATTTATTGCTCGCACTATTATGCAAAATATGGTGACCATGCACTTTACCGTGGTCGTGAGTAGATTTTGAATTGGTCATAAATAATCCCAAATGCAGTTAAAATTAAAAGTGTCGCGTTAACTTGATAGGTCTTTACTGATTTGAGCTTGCCCTAATTTCTTACTAAGCGGCGCAGCCGTGAGGCCATGCAATATGACGCTTAGAATGACTGTGGTGGCGACAACAGCTTGAACAAATTCAGCCTGCTCAACATGCAAGTCTTCCAAAATGAGTAAAGCAAATAAAAGTGAGGCTAAGCCGCGCGGACCAAACCATCCCATAAATGCAGTCGTTGCAAGATCAAGTTTCATACCTAACATTGAGAGTGCAACAGGTAGCATCCTTACGAGGGTTAGACTTAAACAGGCGTATAATACGATTTGCCCTGTGATGTGGTGTAAGGCTTCAGGTAGAATCAATGCGCCAAATAAGAAAAATGTTAAATAAGCGAGGAACTGACTTTCAGTCTCTGTAAATTCATGAAGAAACTTTGAATAACTCACATGAAGATTACCGTAAGTTAGACCTGCAACGAATGCTGCAATAAAACCATTACCATGGCATACTTCAGCTACAGCAAAAGCGATGACGGCAAGTGCAATAGCGGCAACGCCTTGGAATTCAGATGTCATCCAATTCTTTTTAGCAGCCAATGCAATAAGATGCCCGCCAATCCAACCCACAGCAATACCTGCAATTGGCCCCATAATAAGCTGGAGGCTTAGAAAGGCGAGCCAATTTTCTTCGCCTGTTTGATGTGTAAGATTAAGGAAGCAAGCAAAAAACAATACAGCAGGCAGAGCAATACCATCATTAAGACCACTTTCAACATTCAGCCCCTGACGGACCTTTAATGGTATTGTTTTATCAGCTAAGACTGAAGCCCCCAAAGCCGCGTCAGTTGGCGCTAGAATAGCGGCAATGAGTGCCGCCTGATACCAACCTATATCAGGAAAAATGAGATAACCGACGAGGGTACCCATTAACATTATAAGAGGCAAAGCAACCAACAAAAGGCGAACAGGAATGGCTTTCATTTTGCGAAGTTCAGATAATGATATTTGTGAGGAGTCCGCCGCGAGAACGAGAATAAGCGTGAGCTCAGCGAGAGTATGTAAGCTACCCTCATTATAAGTTAGTCCTGCTGTCTCCGCTAAGATACGCGACAACAACAAACCACCAAGGGTAAATAATATAGGCGGTGTTAGAACCGTGCCTTGTATGCGTTTTGAAACAAGCGAAAATCCGAAGAAGACTACGCCAAAGATGAGGAATAAATTTAAAGTCATTAAAGTCTTTTCAAACTGCCAGACTTATAGACAAGCCGGTAAAGATTACCGATTTTTTGTAACTTCGCATCAATGGTCACTGGTACAGCGATATCGTTTAAAATTTCGGAATTTACTTTATCACCTGAAGCATTAGCAAGGAGATATCCGTTACCGCCACAAGTTTGAACACCCCCAGAAGAGTCGCTTCCACGAATACCCATTGAGAAAAAGACGGGTTGTCCGCCGCGTATGCACTGCGTAGCACATCCACGGTGCGTTCTACCATATCCTGGGTTCATGATACCCATGTAACATTGAGCGTCCAAAATCTCACCAAGAAGAGAAACATCATTAACTTGAGTAAGCGGCGGGATACGAGGTAACACCTTAACAATTGGTTTTATATCACCCTCAGCAACGCCAAGCATGAAACAGTCATTACGTGTAATTTTGACACCTTTAACTTCAACACTTTGCCCTTCAAACTCTCTGCAGTAAGGGTCAGCATGAACTTTTCCAATGCCCGCAATAACATGTCCAATTCCGTCAACCCAAAGTACAGGATAAGGATGAAACCCGATACGTCCCTGTAAGATCACAGGCGTTCCAGTTTCCCATTTACCACCACCTTCGGACGCTGCCCGAGTCCCAATAAATGCGGCAGCCCCGCCAATACCTATAAGCCCAGCTGGCACGGCCTTTAAAATAAAGCGTCTATCTTTATCAGGCAGGGAGCCATACCCAACAAAGAAGTCTTTTTCATCGCTCATGACGGCACCTGTATAGCAATACGCGTTGTTCCAAATGGATCAGGTTCTGCATTGACCCAGACGTTACCATTTTCAATTTTAACAGCATGGGTCTGTACTTTATCCGTAAACGGTGCTGGCGCTTCGCCGGTTTCAGGGTCGAACTGAAATCCATGCCATGGGCATGTGACAAGGCCGCCAATAATGCAACCTTCACCTAGAGGACCATTTTGATGCGAACAGACTGCGTCTACTGCCGAAATGCCTTTGGCATGACGGAAAATCGCAATGCGTTCTCCGTTTTGCGGCGTAATCGTCAAAGCCTTATTAAGCGGAATAGACATGGGATCCCCAATGTTCACCCAGGTCGTATTGATATCAGCCTGTGTATCAAGCCTGCGGCCTTTGAGCAGTGCTGAGATATGTAATCCGCTAATCAGAACCGCGCCAACAGCCAATCCCCAAAAAAGCCCGTTACTTTTATCAAATTGCGCTGTTCCTAACGCGACATGTCCGATTAATGCAGCATAAGCTAAATAGACACTCATATGCAGCCCTTTCCAAACGGGCGGGCTTAGGCGAGAGAGCCAAAAATCATGACTTGTTGCCGCCATAATCAGCAGTATTATTAATGCGATAAGTCCGAGGCTTTCAAATGGAAACTCTATGAGGGTGCCGTAATTACCGTAACCCCCAATGGCCGAGGCGATTGGGTTAATGACACCCATACCGTGATACATCATTAAGGCCAAACCCGCATGGACCAAGCCTATCAATGCGGTAATGACGCCAAAATGACGACGATTATAAAGCAAAGGTTTGAAACGGTCTGACAATCGCGCCAACGGCCCAATGGCAAGAACGAGATGCAGGAGAACAATCGCGCAAGCCCCAAAGCTACGAATCATCAAGATCATCATATTGCCAGCCTCAGTCTTTGTCCCAGCAACAATAAATATTACTAGAAAGATAAAGACAGCCGCGAGCAAGATTGCGTCGTAAAAATACTTCTGCCGGTTCCATTGAACAGGTACATAATCATGACTCATGATCCAACTCCTGAGATTGAAATTGCGGTCCAGAGAGTCAAAAACAGTACAACAGGCATTATAATCCAAATGGTTGCGTGAACTTTACGGTGAGCACGTTTCATGTTTTTGCCTTCAACAATAATGGCCAAATTAAAATAGCTCCAGGCAGAAGCATGAACCTTATGATAATCCCCCTACCAGCAAGAGCTTCGCGGCGAAGACCTAGCGTTATAAAATATAAACCGAAGACCAAGCCAATCAGAACATAAATGCCCAGACCGTATGAAATATATTGTGCAATATTCAACATTATTTGAATCCAACCCCGCCGAAGTTAACACCCGATAAATCGGCCATATCCCGCTTCCACGTCACTAAGTCTTCTGGAGTAAATTTATTAAAGTCATCATGCCCACAAGCACGCGCTAAGATTTTCATTAAGGAGACGGATGTGTCGAAGAAACGTGTTAGTTGTTCCGCTGATTTTTCAGCAATCAAACGCGCAACAAGATGTTCTTTTTGTGTCGCGATACCAACAGGACAATTATTGGTATGACAAGCTCTCATACCAAGGCAGCCAATGGCTTGTAGCGCTGAATTAGAGACAGCAATAGCGTCTGCGCCTAAGGCTAAAGCCTTGGCAAAATCTGCTGGCGTACGTAAGCCGCCCGTTATCACGAGAGTAACGTCTTTGTTTCCAGTCCTATCTAAATGTCTACGGGCTCTTGCGAGCGCAGGAATTGTCGGAACAGAAATATTATCGCGGAAAATGATGGGCGCAGACCCTGTACCGCCACCGCGGCCATCAAGAATAATATAATCAACGCCAACTTCGAGAGCGGCATCAATATCTTTTTCAATGTGCTGAGCGGAGAGTTTATAGCCGATTGGAATACCGCCAGTATACTCACGGACTTCTTGTGCAAAGTCTCTGATTTGAGCTGTTGTTGTCCAGTCTGGAAAACGCGACGGGGATATTGCAGTCTCGCCTTCAGGCAAACCCCGAACTTTCGCGATTGCGCCTTTAACTTTCTCCCCGGGGAGATGTCCACCAGTACCCGTTTTAGCGCCTTGCCCGCCTTTAAAATGAAAGGCTTGAACTTTCGAAAGCTTATCCATGGAAAAGCCAAACCGCGCTGAGGCAAGCTCATAAAAATAACGACTATTGGCCTCTTGCTCTTCTGGCAACATGCCGCCTTCGCCTGAACATATACCCGTACCAGCCTTCTCAGCGCCTAACGCCAAAGCGACTTTGGCGGATGCTGACAAAGCCCCAAAACTCATGTCTGAGACAAAGATTGGAATATCAAGTTCGAGAGGCTTTTTAGCCCGTGGCCCAATGATAGTTTTTGTTCCAACAGCGTCATCGTCCAATAAAGGGACTTTATGCAACTGCGCCGTAATGAATTGAATATCTTCCCAACGTGGCAATTCATTGAGCGGCACGCCCATGGCAGAACTTACCCCGTGATGACCCGTCTTAGACAAGCCGTCTTTCGCATAGGATTGAATTAAGCCTGTGTAAGGCTCAGCAGGGTCACCGTGAGACGGGTCCGCATATTGGCCCAAATAAGTGTCACGGCTGTAAGGCTGCGGGTTATCCACGTGCCAAGCAGCAACCTCAGTCTCATCGACATAGACGGTTCCGTCCTCAATCCATGATGTGAACTTGTTGAGCGCTTCTTTATTGTCATACTCACTGACGCCCGTATCAATACGGAAATCCCAATTATGAACACCGCAAATGAGGTTATCACCATCCACATGACCATCTTCTAATAAGGCACCACGGTGCAGGCAACGCCCGTATAATACAGATACTTTGTCTTCATAACGGACAACGACTAAGTCAACATTAGCGACTAACGCCCCTGCAGGTTTACGGTCTTCAAGGTCATTCCATACAGCTATAGCAACGGGTTTCATAGTTTCACTTTTCATGAGTTCAAATCCAGTTTTTTATTAGATTAAGTCAGGATCAGAAATAATTTCGACCAAAGACGGCCCATCATAGGCGAGTGCCGCTTCAATAGCAGCATGTAAATCTTCAGCTTTTGTAACCCGCATACCATGTCCACCACAAGCCCTTGCAAAACCTGCAAAACTAGGATTGTGCAGGTCAGTTTGCCATACAGCCCAATCACCGGCACGCTGTTCTTTTGATATTTTTCCTAATTGCGAATTATTCAAAAGAATATGGGTTATATTCATACCGTATTGAACGGCTGTTGTGAATTCCATCGCATATTGACCGAAGCCACCATCACCGCTGATAGACACGACTTTTCGGCCTTTGAATTCAGCCTTATCTTGCGTTGCAGCCCATGCGCCCATCGCTGCAGGGAATGAAAATCCAATAGACCCCAAGTAACCTGACATAAGAACGCTTTGTCCCTTACATTCAAAATAACGCCCAAAGGAATAGGTATTGTTACCAACATCAACAGCTATGACAGCATCATTTGGCGTTAGCGTTGAAACAACGTCGAAAATCACAGCAGAATTCAAACCTTTTTCACTCGCGTCCCCGCGGCGATTCTCTTTTTCAGCTCGCCATATCTTCCAGCGATCCGCTATTTCATCACTTTGGTTTTCCATTTTAGGCGTCTTAATGGCTGCAGAGAAAGCGTTTACAGTAACGCCAATTTCACCCAGAACGGGGAAGTCAATCTCATGGAATCGACCTAATTGTAGCGGGTCAAAGTCCACCTGAATAATAGGCTTAGATTTTTCAATCCCCGTATGATTTGAGAACGAGCTTCCAAGAGCGATTATCAAATCACATTCATTCATAAACCAGCTGGCAATCGGTGTGCCTGAACGGCCTAAAACACCTGCGGCTAAAGGATGATTGTCAGGAATTTGACCTTTACCCTTAAACGTTGTCGCTATTGGAGCATTAATGCGTTCAGCAAATGAGATAATATCCCCCATCGCAGCTTTTGCACCATAACCGACAATAATCATTGGACGTTTCGCAGATTTCAGCGCGCTAAGGGCTTCATTAAAAGAGGCTTCTGGCGGCATAATACGCCGGTCTGCCATACGCCCTTTGGGCGATCCAGCTTTCGCATCTTCCGCAGCTGGCATCGTTTGAACATTATCTGGGAAAATCAAATGCGCGACGTCCATATTATCTAGGGCCGATTTACAAGCCAAATTGGCAAGCTCAGCATGATTAGACGACGCCAATACATTTTGGCTGAATTTAGTTACAGGCGCAAAGGCAGCCTTGAGGTCGATATCTTGGAAAACACCTGGTCCAAAGACTTGAACTTGAACCTGTCCTGTCAAAGCAAGAACTGGCGCACGGTCAACCTTAGCATCCCATAATCCTGTCATCAAATTAGTAGCGCCAGGGCCCGCAATCGCCAAGCAGGCCGCTGGCAATCCCGTAAGCTTAGCGTAACCCGAACACGCAAAAGACGCTGCGCCTTCGTGGCGAATACCGTAATAAGTCATATTGCCGCCAACAGCTTGACGGCGAACAGCATCTGCCAACCCTAAATTAGAATGTCCAACCATGCCAAAGACGCTTGTTACGCCCCAATTGACCATAGTTTCAGCCATAACATCAGTTACTGTCCGTTCATGATCTTCTTCTGGCGGCAGACCAACATAGATACCATCTTCACGAACCTCTACAGGATAGGTCTCTTGCCCTGTATCCTCATGACCACCCGGAGGCTTACCTGTTAAGGGATCAAAGTCCCAACCGTGCCAAGGACATCGAATCCAACACTTTCCATCTATACCTTTTTCAATAGAACCCTCACCGAGCGGCCCACCTTGATGGGGGCACCGATTATCCATAGCTGCATATTGTCCATCAAAATGTGATAGAGCAATGGCATGCGGGCCTGCCTTAGCAGACTTCAAGCGTCCTTCAGGAAGCTCATCTAAATCGGCAACCTTATGCCATTCTATAGCAGTACTCATACTGTTAAACCCTCAGTTATAGTGTGATGCCCAAATCAATATTGGAAATGTGAGTTAAGAACTCAAGAATTATGATGCTGTTGCAGCTTTCAATACATTCACTTTACAAAAAATTAAAAAAGTTATCAACTACACAAGACGTTCTTGGCGTAGATTGGTTACAATAAACCCCAATAATAAAACCTTAAGTTTTGTAAACTATACAATTCACTAAACGACTTCAACAAAGTTTGACTTGTATAAGAGCGGCCATAGAATAAGACCTAAACTCAATGAACAACCCTATTAATCATAACGTCGACCCTGAAATTAATGATAGTCTCCCTCAGACTAGCGGCTCAGCAAACATCACTCATAGTCAGTTCATGTCCATTATAAATGAAAATTATGGGCGATATATTCGAAAAAGCTATGGATACCTCAAATGTAAAAGCCTAGCGGAAGATGCCGTACAAGAAGGCATATTGACCGCCTATAAAAAGAAAAACACTGTGCGCCACGAGAAAGCTTTACCCAATTGGATTGGCCGCATTATTACACATAAAACCATTGATATTTTACGTAAAAATAAGCGTCTGCCAGATTTTCACGCAAATCTTGACGATGTTATAAGCTATAATAGTGCAGGTCTTCTAAATGCACCCTTATGGAGCGAGACCTCTACCCCAGAAGAAGATATGCTAAAAAAAGAAACCCTACAAACCCTGAATAGAGCCATAGAGAATTTAGACGATATTTACAGAATACCCTTTCTGCTGAAAGATTATGAAGACTTCTCAGTTAAAGAAATTGCAAAAGTTTTAGAAATTTCAGAAAGCAATGTAAAAGTAAGAGTCCATCGCGCCCGAATAAAAATCAAACTTGAATTCGACACCTTTTTCTTCCCTAAACAGATGCAGCACTCGTCATGATGAGCCGTGCCTTCGAATACTTTATTGGAAAACCCGCTAGATTCTTAGTGGGTCAGTATTTTCGACTGAACCCAAAACACATCACATGCCGTGAGTTCAATAATCACATTTTTGATCACATCGAGCAAAACCTTACCGAAGAGGAAAACGTTTTATTTCAACGGCATATGCATGCTTGTCCCATCTGCCGTAATTTTTTAAAGACTTATATTGCAACCTATAAAGCTAAAGACCACCTATACCTTTATAAAGACATCCATTATAAAGACATCCATGACCTTGAATCATCCGTACCTAAACTTGGAGTTGATGAATAATTTATCATAACATTAAGGACAATTAGTGGCGTATATTGATTTAAAACGCTTAAAACTGGATACTCTAATTCAACCTATATCACCTCTGGGCGCGTGGTATTTTCGTGTATCGCCCCGCATGATTACTTGCCGCGAATTCAATGATTTTATCATAGAATATGTCGAGGGAACATTAACAACCAAGCAAGTTACTTTATTTAAACGGCATATGAAAGTATGCCCGATGTGCCGTAATTTTTTAAAAACTTACATCGCGACTTACAAAGCTAAAAGTCACATATTTCCTCATGAAGATATCGATGTGCCTGATGAAGTACCACAGGATCTTATTGACGCAATATTAGCTGTTAAACAGACCAGTTCTGAATAAGTTTATAAGCGTCATAAAACACTCATTAAACCTCTTCAGACTTTAAATAAATAAAACTATCGCCTGAGTTAATGAGGCTAATACATTAGTTAGATAACTATAAGCTCTGAAGGCTTATATAGATTACGGCCTAACTTGAGTTCAGATAAATACCACGGCAAGATAATTATATCAAAAAATATGTAACGAAACATTATCCAAACCGTCTAACTCTTACTAGCCTTTGAAAAATTTTAGGCGTATTAAGGAATCTTAGTAAAAACTGGGAAGTTTAAAATGAAAAAATCAGTACTAATTTTATCACTTGTTGTCGCCGCAGGGTTTCTCTTTTTTGGAATGCAAAAATTCGGAGCCACAAACCCTATCTTTTCAGTTATTGCAGAAAGATCAGGCATTTCATTATTTGAACCCATTATAAGGATGCTAACTGGCGTTGCAGAAATTGGAACGGCTATACTCATCCTCATTCCCCGCACGCGTTTACTTGGAGCCTTAGCTGGTCTGGGCGTATTGTCTGGCGCAATTGGATTTCATCTTTCGCCATGGCTCGGCATCAACGTTCCGGGCATAGGACATGGTCTCTTCATTACAGCTGTTATCATGCTGATATTGACCGCCGTTCTATTTATTCTCTTAAGAAAACAAAGTTCATTATCTTAGAAAACAAGTCTCACTTTAACTCCCGAGGTACAAAATGGCTGAAACAAAAAAACAAATGCACAAGGGCAAACTCGCTATATTGTGGTGCGGGATTGTTGTTCTCGTTGGTGTAATCGTATTTGCATTATTTAGTGCGTTCGGCGCGCTAAGGTTTTGGCAAGCAGAGAAAACACCTCAAGGCCAGACAGACTTGGCATTCGAAGCTGCCGCTTTACCCTTTGTGCATAAAGCTGATCTCGTAAACTCCCTCCCATTTCTTGCTAGCGCAGCCATAGACATTGACGGTGATGGCCGCGATGAGCTTTTTTTGGGCGGAGGAGATGAGCAGGCTGACGAAATTTTTACTTTCAGAAACAACCGTTTTGAAAAACTGCCCCTCACCTTCACCAAAGATGCCGTTGATGCCACGCACGGCGCGGCGACGATGGATATAGACAATGACGGGGATACAGATCTCTTTACAGCTCGAGAAAGCGGCATCTGGTTCCATGAAAACACTGACGGACAATTTGGCAGTGTTAACCTCGGCTTGAGTCTCGCTGACAATACGGTCCCGCTTTCGATTGGGTTTGGCGATATCAACAAAGACGGGCTCGCTGATATGTATATCGCAGGGTATATCAAAATTGCTCTTGTCGAAGGTGAAACAATTTTCGCCGATAATTACGGTGGGTTTAGTTACCTCTTCCTCAATGAAGGCGAAGGTAATTGGCGTGACATCTCCAAGGAAGCCGGCGTTTTCCGTCAGCATAATACATTCCTAGGTGTCTTTGCCGACCTTGATAACGATCTTGATAGTGACTTAGTTATTGCACAGGATACAGGCCGTGTTGAAATGTATTCAAATAATGGAGACATGACATTTTCTCCAATTGAGAACCCATCTGATTATTCCTATCCCATGGGCGTGGCTGTTGGTGATTATGATAATGACGGCCTCGTTGATCTTTATTTCTCTAACGTGGGTTACACATTGCCGCCTGCCATCTTGCGTGGTGATCTAAAGAAAAATGATGTCTTCAACCCTGCTTATATGTTGTTTCATAATGATGGCGCTCTTAAATTCACAGACACAGCCGTCGCTATGAATGCTGCGAAATACGGCTTTGGCTGGGGCACTGTTATGGCTGATATGAATCTTGATGGGCGCGAAGATTTGCTAGCGGCGCAAAATTATGCTCGCTTCCCTGCAAATAATTTACTTCAGCATTATCCCGGTAAAATTCTTCAAAATTACGGTGATAAATTCCAACCTGTTGAAAAAGTCGCTGGCGCGGAAAACCGTCTCTTTGGCATCTCGCCTATCGTTTCTGACTTTAACGGCGATGGTTGGCCTGATCTTGTTTGGGCTAATCTAGACGGCGCATCTTTGGCCTATATGAATAAGGGCGGAGATAGAAACTGGATCAAAGTCCGTCTGCCAAATACGGCTCGTTCTTTGAATGCACGTGTCACTGTCGTCGCATCTAACGGCCTCACTCAGACGAAACAACTTTTAACATCACAAGGTCTTGGTTCTGACCAAGGACGTGATTTAATCTTCGGTCTAGGCGATGCAGAAAGCGTTATCTCTGTTACGGTCGCATTTCAAAATGGCGTAACCCGCAGTTTTGACGCACCCAAAAACGGATCACTTATTTCAGCATCAGCAGAGTAAGGTTTATAATGAGTACTGAATCTAAATTCATTACCTTGGCAGGCTTAGCAGGCTGCCTTGGTGCTATCCTTGTCGGCATCGGGGAGTTCTCACTCCAGTTCACGCCCAATGGCGGCATTGAGGATGTTAAAGACTATCTCTACTTCAATGATGTGTCTGCTGAACGTTTGTCCTTTGGGCACTTCATAGCTGTTCTCTCAGCTCCGCTTTATATGCTCGGCTATTGGCATCTATCTAAAAAACTAGAACCCGCTGGACCAAAACAATCCAAAGCCTTTTTCCTTATTGGCGCTTATGCGTTTGCTGTCGGTACGGCTTGGATTGGGCAACGTTTTTTCCTCGCCGCAACAGTTCATGAAATCGCAGCAGGGCAAGACATCAAGACCTTATTGACCCTTTTTTCAGAACATAACGAACCCTTCGTCAATGTGCTTCGACTGGCCATGGTTATCGTGTCTGTGCTTTGGATTAAATTGATCCTAACGGGTAAAACAGCGTTCCCTAAGTGGATGGCTATCTTTAGCCCTATAGTCTTACTCGCGACGATGGCAGCGCTTTATTTTACCAATACAAAAATTGGTCTCTATGTATTCCCCGTCGCCATGAATGCCGCACATTTTATTGTCTTTGCCTTGGCAATGTTCACGACGCGAGAAAAAAACATCATCTCGTAAGGAGGCATAGCTATGTCCATTAATATACTCTCTCGTCTCGCTATGGTCATCGTAGCAGGGTTCGCATCTCTATCGACCCTAAAACTGTCTATAGACCACATCCAACACGGTGAAGTTTGTCCAATGCTCGGACCTATTCCAGCCTGTATAATTGTCTTCCTTGGTTATTTCTGTGTTGTTTTGGCGGCGATATTTGTAAAAAAATCATTCGTTAAACGATTGTTCTATATTGGATGGACCCCAGTTTTTTTACTAGCCTTGATAGGTGTCACCGCGGAAATAGGCCTTATACTAGGTTTAGTCAAAGGTCACACATGCCCGCCAGGCCCAATTGGAATACCACAATGTTTTTTCTCATTGGCTATCGCTCTAATATGTTTAGGCTCATTCAAAATCGCCCTCAAAACAAATGACGCATTATGATAGAATTTATACAGCAATATCAACTAGGTCTCTATCTTTGTTTTTTCTTACTCCCTTTCCTTCAAGAAGATGTCTCAATTCTGGGTGCGGCCTCGGCTTGTGCTAGTGGATTAGGAGATCCGTTTTTAGGGTTCTTATTTACAGGTGCAGGGCTGACCGCAAGCGCGTCCTTAAAATACGGACTCGGGCACGCAGCCACGAGCCGTGAATGGGCTAAGAAATATGCACAAAATCCAAAAATTCTAAAAGCCGGAGATCAGGTTAAAAGCAATCTCGGAAAATCTCTATACATGGCTCGATTTATTTCCGCCGTCCGCTTGCCGTTTTATATCGGCGCAGGATTTTTCAACGTCAACTTCCTTAAATTTTTATTTTTTGTTGTTACCTCTGCCGCACTTTACCTTGGGATAGCCTTTGCTCTCTTTCATGTCTTCGGGGAAGTAGCTGGAGATAAACTAAAGATATATTTACCTATCTTCGCCATGGTTATTCTTGTGATTTACTTTGTTTTCACAAAAATTAAAACTAACCGGAGCATAGCCAATGATAGGCTTTAAGAAAAACCCTACGCGCCCATTCTTATCAATGCGTAAGCTTAGCCTTCTGATTTTATTACCCTTAGTAACGGCATGCTCATCAATACATAAAGCGCCGCCAACGCCCAATATATATGGCCCGAATACGCCCTATCCAGCTCAAAGTATCAACACAGCTGAACAAGGCGTGGAGACGAAGATATTTTACGTAACGGACAGAAAAGCAGACGAAGACAAGGAACCTAACGCGCTTATTGAATACAGCAACCGCAGGTCTGAATCCATGGCTTTTGGAGCTGCCAAAATTACATATGAACAAAGTAAGTCCAAAGAGGAATTAACGTGGGACACTCTTGTCCAGTTAAGTCAAACAAAGGCAGGTCGGCCAAATATAAAGTCTGTAATTTCATCAATAGATGAAATTCAACGCTTTCCTGAAACACCTTTGATATTCAGCGCGACACCCGATGGCATTCGCTTAGATGCCAAAGAAAAAGCTCTTTATAGAGCGAGTACAAATACTCTACAAAAACAAATTCGGGAACGGTTAAAAACCGCTAACCAACGCGATGTTATTTTGTATGTCCACGGCTTCAATAACTCATTTGAGAACGCCGTTTTGGACCTTAATGATGTTTGGCACTTTAGTGGAAGGCATGGCGTACCTATTGCTTACACTTGGCCATCAGGAAGTGGTAATTTACTCGGTTATTTTACGGACCGTGAATCCGGGGAGTTTACCGTTTATCACCTGAAAGAAACCATCCGCATGATATCCGCAATGCCAGAGGTCGAAAACATTCACCTATTGGCGCATAGCCGCGGCACCGATATTTCAACAACTGCTCTAAGAGAATTAGTCATCGAAACCCGCGCATCTGGGAAAAACCCTCAAGACGTCCTCAAAATAAGAAATCTAATGCTTGCAGCACCAGACTTGGATTATGGTGTTGTCACTCAACGGCTTATAGCAGAAAAATTTGGTCCTGCATTTGGACAAATCACAATCTATATGAATAAAGACGATAATGCCCTTGGCTTTGCGCAGTCACTTATGCGCGGAATACGGTTTGGAAAACTCACGGCGGAAAGTCAGAGTGAGCGTGAATCGCAGATATTTAATAATATAAAAAATGTTTCATTCGTCAACGTAAAGGGCGTCAAAGGATTTGTCGGCCACGGTTATTTCAGCAACCACCCCGGCGCATTATCTGATATAATAACGGTCATTAAAACCAATAGCAAACCCGGCACAGAACAACGCCCCCTCACACATATAGAAGGTAATTTCTGGTCATTGGATCTGAACTATTTAGATGCGGCCGAAGCCCCAATTCTATAACATAATATATTACACTCGCTAAATACTCTTGTATAACAGTCTGGTAAAATGGAAAATATTTTCGAAAATTCTGAATGGTTCACATATGTCTGCGCCTTAATAGGGCCTTTTATTCAGGAGGATGCGGCCGTGTTAGGTGCAGCATCTGCCTCTGTCAGCGGTATGGCTAAGCCTATGGGGATGTTTATAGCAATTACTGTCGGCCTAACGTTGAGCGACTTGTGGAAGTATTGGTTAGGCCGCGCGGCTATTTCTCAACCTTGGGCAAAAAAACACGCTGAGAGTCCACGTATTTTAAAAGCTAAGGACAGTATAGTTCACAACCTTGGTAAATCCATCATGATAGCTAGGTTTGTGCCCGGAACACGCATACCACTCTATATTGCTGCTGGTTTTTTTCAGGCCTCTTTCCTAAAATTTTCTAGCTTTATCTTATTGTCAGCCCTCATTTACATCACAATTGCATTTGGACTTTTCAATATTTTGGGAGAAGTTGCCGGAGAAGAGGCAAAAAAATACCTCCCAATCGTGGCTATAATCGCGTTTATAGCATTGCTAGTTTTTAAAAAAGTCAAACGTCCCGCAGAGTAATGAAAGCTCATTAACGTTACGGGTTTTATTAGCCTCTCACACCAAGTTTACCATTCACCCAATAAACAATCACGCCCCAAATTAAGGTATGTGATAAAGTCCCAATAGGAATCATGATATACTTCTGCTTACCTTGTAAATTATACAGCTCGGATGGAGCGCCTGTCATAACGCCAAAAATTGTAAAACATAATCCAATAACTGCCCCCGCAATCAAGTGATCTTTAGGACTCATGGTCTTTGAGAAATGTAGCAGCCCCATATTCCATAATCCCATTATGGCCCTAGCCCCCATAATAACGACTGAACGGGCACCTTCTGATCAGGGTGCACAAACATCGCAATTCCAAGAACGAGGAACGGGACAAAAGACAAGGAAAACTTGAGCCAGATAGGAAAGTCACAACATTATAAGGTTCGTTTTTTATGTTTGTTTTCATGCCCAACTCACTCAATTTAATTCATTAATCTGGATAACATTACGAATACGAGATGTGTTGTCAAAACACATAAAAACCATGTCAGAATAAGTGTTCAAAAAAGACTCTTTATTGTAACCATAAGCCTACTTACTGCGTCTTGTTACTATGTGTTATAGTAAATTTAAGCCTGTAAGAGTCCTTACAGATTATAAAAGACCATGAGTCGCGGGAGACCTCTAAATCAACCTTCTACGGAAGACACAACACGGTTTAGAATTTTATTACTCATTGATAGCTCAGATTCGCAAAACGAATTAATGAAGATGAGGGCCTTAAAAAAAGGCGTTATCATCGATGTGTATGATAATATTTTTGACAGTCTGTCAGCGATAATTAATCAATACTACGATGTCGTAATCACTGATTTTTGTGATCACGAAACAACTACAAGCCAAACGATAGCCCGCTTTAAACAAGCCTCGCACAATACAGCGTTGATAATATTGATAGAGCAATCCGATCACTTAACGGAGATAGATTGCCTTAATCAAGGTGCAGACAATGTTATATCTAAACCAATTACAGCCCCTCTCGTATTAGCCCGTATCAAGGCCCTCAATCGGTGGCGATATTTTAACAATAATAATTTTGTTAAAATTGGTACTCTTGAATTTAATAAGGAAACAAAGTCTTTAATCAGGTTAAATGCTCCAAATATAAAACTAACGGAAAAGGAAGCTCAAGTTCTCCAATTCCTATTAATACATAAGGGCAAAATCGTATCACGCGTTGATCTCTTACATCATGTTTGGGGATATAATGGCTCCGCGCATACGCATACAGTCGAAACACATATCTATAGATTAAGAAAAAAACTAGGCCCTGCCTTAGGTGGTAATACTATTATTAAAACTGAAGTCGGCGGATATAGAATAATAGCCTAATTATAAATTTATAGCCGCGCCTCCAAAACCTCTAGGACTATATTTGGTCAACATGCAAACCGAACTACGAGTCGAATATTTGTTGATTGGTTCTAAAAATGGTGTATTTCGACACATTGAGCTCACCCTATTTGAACTCAAATAATACGCGTTTTGACACTATCTGCCCTAAATAGATGTTCAAACACAGTAGCCGCGGTAGCTCAGTGGTAGAGCGCATCATTGGTAATGATGAGGTCGGGAGTTCAATTCTCCCTCGCGGCACCAGTTTTCTTATATGTTTTCATGAACATCGTTAGACGCGCCATTTATCGCGCGCGGATGAACCAGCTTGAAGGAAGGGTATATAAACGCTTACTTAGAACTACCCTCCCTCGGCTTGCACCGAGAGAGGGCCGTCGATCATAAAGCTAATGGCAGACCCAATTGGGGGAGGGTATCCACCGCTTTACTCACGCTCCATAGCACCCCATATCTGTGCGTTAAGGCTCAGAGACTAGCGTGCAAACTTAACTCGTTCTCGTTACAAGTGACGCCAAATAGTTTTCAGGTCACTGATAAGGTCTTTTACTGATATATCTTCTAGGGTTGCGCCAATAGAAGACGGATTTACACGGTTTTTAAATATCTTTCAATATGTCTTGTGTTTTTATTCGCTCAGCTTTGACAGCTAAAAAGCTATGAGAGAGATAATTTCCTATCATCGTTAATCAGGAATAAAACGAAATCATGAGACCATACAGTAGCAGGCAGTTAGCAGGCAGTCAGGGCGACAAGCATGCTTTCGTCTTTATTAAATATCTTTAGAAAAACTCGCGCCTGGAGGCAGCACACGGTCTGGATAGGCATGACCATCCACTAGCGCGCGGATATTAATCATCACTTTTTCGCCCATCTCGCGGCGGCTCTCATGGGTCGCGGAGCCAATGTGAGGCGCAAGGATGACATTCGGTAATTTCATTAAATCGGGATGCACCGTTGGCTCATTCTCATAGACATCCAAACCCGCACCGCCAAGCTGGCCTTGCGATAAGGCTTTCGCAAGCGCGGCTTCGTCAATAACTTCTCCGCGCGATGTATTCACGATGTAACTATTTTTGGACATGAGCTTAAGCCGTGTCTCATTTATCAGATGATATGTGCTCGGCGTGCTTGGGCAAGTAATCGAAAGGATATCTATAGCGGTCAGCATCGCGTCAAGCTCTGGCCAATAAGTGGCATTTAGCTCTTCTTCGATAGGGCCAGGTGCCCGGCGTCTATTATGATAATGCACATCAAGCCCAAACGCACTCGCGCGCCGTGCAACGGCCTGACCAATGCGCCCCATACCAATGATACCGAGCTTCTTGCCTCTAACCCGGTGCCCCAACATAAAGGTCGGGCTCCAGCCATCAAAATTACCTTCGCGCGTGCGGCGGTCGCCCTCGACTAAGCGGCGCGGGACCGCGAGTATCAAGGCCATCGTCAAATCGGCTGTATCTTCGGTCAAAACACCGGGTGTATTCGTGACCATAATCCCGCGTGCATGCGCCGCGGCGACATCAATATGGTCTGTCCCTGCGCCGAAATTAGCAATTAATTTGAGGTCAGTCGCGGCCGCTATCACATCCGCATCAATAACATCAGTAACGGTGGGAACTAAAACATCACAATTTGCAACAGCCTGTTTGAGCTCTGCTTGACTCATAGCGACATCTTCAGCCCTTAAATTGGCTGAAAACAAATCACGCATGCGCGTCTCGATTTCGATCGGCAGGCGGCGAGTAACAATAACGCGGGGGTCTGGGACTGACTGTTTTACCATTACCGCAATACACGCCCTTTGAATGAGTTTTGCAAGACTAAAGCCAATAAATTAACTGCAATTTCACGCAAAAGTTTACCTTTGGTTTAAGGATTACGCGCATGAGTGACGCGGATGAGACGCATAAACCTTATAAGCTTAACCCTAGTGCTGGCCCTTGGGACCAGTGCCTATGCACATGCGCAAGACTCTATGCGGCGCGTCGTCGAGGACGTCCCAACTTTAAAAAATATCTACCGTGTCTCGGCGGCTAAAACGCCGTCAGGGTTCCCAGTCCCAAGATATGTTAGTCTTAAAGTCGGACGGGTTAATGGACGGACAGGCCCTTCGCGCCAACATCCAGTCGCTTGGAAATATCAACGCCGCGGCCTGCCCTTGGTCGTCGTGGCTGAAACTGACATGTGGCGTAAAGTTCGCGATGTTCAAGGCGATGAGAGCTGGATACATAAGCCTGCCCTCTCTGGTGAACGCCGCGTATTAATTTTAGAAAATTCAACACTTCACGCCAAACCGCGAGATAATGCCCGCGTTAAAGCAGAATTGGACCGTAACGCTCTTATGACGCTTTTAGAGTGCAATAATGTTCAATGGTGCTTAATCCAATCAGATGACGGCCACAAAGGCTGGGCTCCCAAACACAAGCTTTGGGGCGCGCACAAACTCTATTAAATTGCGGTTATTCAAGCCCAATTATTCAGCAATAATCTCTTGCGTATCAGTGTTAGAAAATAAGATGCGTTGATAGACGCGCCCTATAACAATCAAGACAACGCCCAGCACAACAAATGACATCGCCCGTAACGCCCCTTCCAATGAGGCCATATCTACAAGAAACGCCTTCAAAACGGTTAGGGTAATGACGAAAGCAGACGCCAAGCGTACATCACGGCGGCCAAGTTTCATGCCTAGAGCAAGAAGGGTTACGCCAAGAATAAGCCATGAGGCGCTGACCGTATAAAGTTCAACATCACCTGGCCAGTCTTTAAAGATAGATATCATATCGCCGCTAAAGCCGCGCCTAATCATTGCTGTCATATAAAGGATGAAACTCACAAGACTAAGTCCACCGCAGATACGCAAATAAAGCGGTGAACGAGTCTTACGGCCTAACCATCCAATCGCGCCTAAGGCCAAAGAAGGCAGAAGGAAAGCCAACATCAAATTATTAAAAATAACCCCGCCTTTTACCGCAGTTCCCCAGTTCAATAACGGATTGTGAAAGACGCAAACGCCTAAAACAAAAAGCGCGAGCGTTAAACCAGATATTCCCATCGCTAAGCCTGACAGTAAGCTTGGGTTATTAAGATCGCGGTTACGGCCTAAATACAGCCCACCTAATGTGAAACAAAGCCCCGTTAAAACCTGCATAGCTATTTCGTCGAAAGTGAATTTATTACTGAGGAGGTCACCGCCGTTCATCAAGTGCCTGACTTGGAAGACAGCAAATAAAGCCGCAAACGCAAGAGAGAAAACCTGCAATAATTCTGTCCATATTTCAGTGCTACGGCCGGTCTTCTTATCCTGCAGAGACAGGTACCAAGCTCCCGCCCCACAAATCACAGCAGGTAGCGCCAAATAAAACCAAAGCGCATTAAATATAATTTGTGACCCGACTGAGCTCCCCATCGGTAACTGCACAAGTAAAACATGAACCGCAGTCAGCCCTGCAAAACCAACCATGGTGATTTTTAAAATAGGTTCTTTCAAAAATTGATATGCCGCCAAGACCAGAGGTAGGCCAAGCATCATCGCAAGTGAAAACGGCCACCCGTCAAAACCATATCCCGCCGCAAGGCTGTAAGTAACCACTGCGCCTATGCAGTAAAACGCGGACGGTCCAGCGAATGCGTCTGCACTTTTTTCAGCAGGATTACTGCGTGGCATCACACAAGCTAAAAACATATTCCCGACAAGCAAAACCGCCATAAGGAAAGCTGTATTAGCGTCGGGATAATTCTTGATGAAGGTAGATGTCAAAAGCATTAAAATCGGAAAGCTGACGCTGAGTGAAGCCCAGACTGCTGCAGGCCAAGTATCAGAATTGAGGACTGATTCCTCCTTCGATTTCAAAGCGGATAGTCCCATAAAGAACGCGGCTAAACTAAATGTTATAAACACCCAAAATATTACAGGCACTTGGGTTGGAGCGGCAAAACTCGATAAGGCAGCAACAACAAGACCTAGCAGGCCGCCGATTAGAATTAATTGCGGCAATTGTTTTCGAAGATAACCCGCGCCCATCAAAACGCCCGCAGCCAAAGCGGAAACAACAATATGTGTACGCCCAAACTCAAAGAGAACAACCAACTGTACAAAAATAACGGCCCAAAGTGCAAACCAAGCCACAGCCACTACGCCGTTAAAGCGGCCTAAATCGAAGTCAGTTTCCAGAAATTTATTGGAGTTTTGGTTAGCCTGCTCATCTTCGCGAGACAACCAAACAGCGCCTCCAAACAAGGCCGCTACAAAAACACACCACGGCCAGAACGCTTTACCAAGAGAGGCATTAAATGATG
>JALZWM010000075.1 GCA_023300105.1 Hellea sp. | reverse complement strand
AGTTATTGGCCTCTTAAAAGGCCCCAAAGCCCATCAACGCTCGGAAACGCTTATCCGCGCCATGATATCTGCCGCCAAAGCAGACGGCTCTATTCATGACAACGAAGTTGACCTTATCAAAAGCTATAAAGGCGCCTCTGCCGAGGCCGTTCAAGCCGTAATGGACCAACCCGCAGACGCGAAAGCAATCGCGGCGCTATCAGATAGCGCCCAAGCCGCTGCGGAAATTTATGCCGTGTCCTGCCGCGTCGCCGACGGCCTTAATCCGAAAGAGCGTGATTATCTGGACCAACTGGCAATCGCGCTTAAGCTTGAGCCAGATATGGCCGCCCGTATTGAGACAGATGTACGTACAGGTTAATGCGTTACATACTACAGGCTTTCTTTGTCTTAGCCATAATCATGGGGATGACGGCATGTGCCGCCCCCAAAGATAGAGCTCCGGGCAAAGCCTCTCAAAGCGTCAATGACCATATTCCCCCGCCTGCCTTTAAAGATGAAACACCAACGGCCGCAGATCAACGTTACTGCGGCGGGTTCAGACAAAGCCCGTCTTCGGCCTGTGATGAGCCCCGCGAATATTGTCACCGCGAGATCAAAGACATCTGCGGCGCAGCAGACGCGCCCGGTGTCTGCACCGTTCGGCCAGAAGCCTGCATACAGCAGTATGACCCTGTTTGCGGATGCGACGGAAAAACATATTCAAACGCGTGCGACGCAAATTCAAATGGTGTGAGCGTTAGCGCTAAAGGCGAATGTAAGTCTTAGGGACGGCTCCAAAATTGCGGATATCCACACGGCATTTCAGGTCATTAGCTGAGAGGCTTAAGTTGCCCAAAGTAGGACATTAGGCAAACAATCTGAAATTACTTGTTTTTTGTGTCGTAGTTTTTATCTAACGTTATTGTAGAATTGAGTGTTAGCGCTTTGATTGCTTCAAGGGCAGCCTGAAATTTTGGATTTTCTTGAGCCTGAGCGTGGCTTTCACGACTATCCCATCGCTCCAATAAAGTGAATTTATCAGGACTTTTTTCGGTTCGAAATCTATGGCCCTCTAGACCCGAAAAATTTCGATATGTCGATTTAAGAATCGACCTTAGCTCCACCCCCTTGCCTTGTTTGGCAATCAGCGTAACGCTGCGCGCATAATGGGGTTTTTCCCAAACTGGTATGGGATTGAAATCTTCATAAGGCTGCTGCGTCGGCGTGACTAAGTTATAGTGTGTATCTACTTGGCCGCACAACCCACCCGTTCTATAAATCTTTTCACTTCCTAGACCAATTCTGTCTTCTGGGCGTTTTGAGCAGACAATCGCTAATCCATCCTTGGTAAACTCTTCGCCGTAGACGAAGTCTGATTGATATAGGATGGTCATATTATTATTGAAATATGCGAGCTTGCCTCCAATGTATGTTTTTGAAACTTCAGGTAAATATTTCCAGAAGCTACATTCATTACTATAATGTTCATTGTGCCCCCGACCATAACCGTTATGGCCAATAAAAAACCAACCGTGCCGAATTTGATGACTATTCGGTCCATCTTGGGTGATTAGTTCACACCCCATTGGATGGCGTGAAATAGGACCATAGCCCATAAATTCAGGCGTGAATTTTATGAGGCCATTTTTATCAATATGACCGCAATTGGTTCCAGTGGCTTTCCCTTCATAAACCAATTCGGATAAATGCCCCAACATAAGGCAATTGACAGATTGAGAACTTTCTTGATGAAACCCTAGGGGTTCTACAGAAAGTGAGTTATCTTTGATTAGTGAAATTGTGGTTGAGTCACTGACAGTACTTATCTGCGAATTTTCAGCTCCACATCCTACCAAAGCCGATATGACCAATAATTTACAACAACTAAGCTTCACAAAAGACAATCCCTTATTCATTCAAAACCCATTTTAGCAGACTTTTGAATGATATTCTAATGGCCTTTTTTTATAGCAGAGCATATCAGAGCGACCTAAATCGCCTCAACTAAGCCTCTCACAAAATTAATTAAATGGCTCACTCCTAGGCATAAAATACCCCGTTAGATTTTCTTGCCCTACCCTCATGACTGTGTAAAACATGCGCATGTTTCAAAGCTTCTTCACGGAACTACGCGCCGCCAAGATACCTGTCACCATCCGTGAGTATCTAACGCTCATTGAAGGCGTGGATAAAGGCGTGGCGATTGCTAGTCAAGAACCCGCAAAATTACTATTCCAGCCCAATGGGGTATATTTCAACCTGAGAATTGATTGGTAAAAATGATAAAACGGTTCCCACATTTTTATATAGAGAAAAACGACAATGATGCGATAGATAGACCTGATTGGATGGAAAACGTTACAGAGCACATAAACCAATTAAGTGAGATTGAAGCTAATGAAATTGCAAAATATATGACCTTAGCCCCAATAATTGTTGCGTGGATGGGCACTATAAAAGACCCCATGAACCCTAATAAACAAATAGGCACTACGGAGTATTCTGATGGAGTTTATATATGGGAAGATATTCATATACATCTAGTTAAAAACTATAGAGTTGATCCACCAAGGGAGTTTATTGAGCATGTTATAAGTTTTGGTGGGAACTACATGCATTTAAAGAATCTAGATGTTGATTTAATTAAAGGTCAGGTTAAGCGAATTTTTATAAATGACCGAAATGTTGCAGTAGCGGAAGATTTATCGATAAGATTTAAGTATTAAATCATTATCCGTCTGTCTGTCTAACGTCTAGCGCCCCCTCCCATGGCACTGATATAGATCTGGTCTAAGAGAGATTTTTCGCTTTGGGTTCAATAAGCCTCTCACAAACCAACTAAATAGTTTTAATGACTAACTCATGATTCCAAATACCCCGTTAGATTTTGTTGCCCCGCCGCCATGACTGTGTAAAACATGCGCATGTTTCAAAACTTCTTCACAGAGCTACGCGCTGCCAAAATACCTGTGACCATCCGTGAGTATCTAACGCTCATTGAGGGCGTGGATAAAGGCGTGGCGCATGATAGCCTTGATGGGTTCTATTACCTCTCCCGCACGGCCCTTGTCAAAGATGAGCGCGATCTTGATAAATTTGACCAAGTTTTCTCCCATGTCTTTCGCGGCGTTGATTATCTCAATGATATTTTCGGTCAGGACGAGCATGAAATCCCGATGGATTGGCTCAAGAAGCTCGCGGAGAGTCAACTCACGCCAGAGGAAATGGCGGAAATAGAAGCCCTAGGTGATTTTGATAAAATTATGGAAGCCTTAAAAGAGCGGCTTGAGAACCAAGATAAGCGCCACGAAGGCGGCAGTAAAAATATCGGCACGGCGGGCACCTCGCCATTTGGCGCTTACGGTTATAACCCCGAAGGTGTGCGCATTGGCCAAGCCGAGAGCCGTCATAAGAAGGCGACCAAAGTCTGGGATAAGCGCACCTTTAAAAATCTCGACGGTGACCGCGAAATCGGAACACGGAATATTAAAGTCGCTCTGCGGCGCTTGCGTAAATTTGCCCGCGAAGGCGCGCAGGATGAACTTGATCTGGACGGCACCATACGCGGTACAGCCAAGCAAGGCTGGCTCGATATTAAAATGCGGCCCGAACGCCGTAACGCGGTGAAGGTTCTGACCTTCTTTGATATTGGCGGATCAATGGATGCCCATGTCAAACAGGCCGAAGATTTGTTTTCTGCGGCGAAGTCTGAATTTAAACGTCTCGAATATTTCTACTTCCATAACTGTGTCTATGAGCACGTCTGGAAAGATAATAACCGCCGTATGCGCGAAGTCACCCCGACTTGGGACATCCTACATAAATTCGCCTCTGATTACCGTGTTGTTTTTGTCGGCGACGCTGCCATGAGCCCCTATGAAGTTGCGATGCGCGGCGGCTCTGTTGAGCATTGGAACGAAGAACCGGGCGCTGTGTGGCTTAAGCGGCTTGTGGATGTATACCCGCACATGATATGGATTAACCCAACAGAAGAAAAATACTGGGCATATTCTCAAAGCACAAAAATGATACAAGAAATTATTGGCGAAGACCGCATGTTCCCGATGACCCTCTCGGGCCTAGAGAACGCCATGAAAGAATTAGCCAGATAAAGAACAAGATAAACCAAAATCAAAATAATGGAGATAAACATGAAACATATTTTAACAGGCCTCGCAGCCCTTACCCTTGTAGCTTGCGGTGGAAATACGAGTAACGGAAATAACGCCGCGACGAGTAAACCAACTGCAGCAGACGTTGCGACAGCAGCTGCTAATAAAATAGGCTCAGCCGTCTGCCCAGCTAGTGAAATCATCAACGATGTCGCCGCCTATAAAAATGACCACCCTGCCGCCCAAGAAGATTACGCGGCATGGCACGCAGAGAACGGCAAGCGCGACGGCGTCGTGACGACCGAATCAGGATTGCAGTACCAAGTCGCCCAAACAGGCCCCTCAAACGGCCCGTCGCCCGTTGGCAGCCAGCTCATTAAAGTGAATTATCATGGCTTCTTCCCGAACGGCGACGTGTTTGACAGTTCATATGAGCGCGGTCAGCCGATTGATTTTCCAGCCAATGCTGTCATCCAAGGTTGGATTGAAGGCCTTGGGAAGATGAAACCCTGTGATGCTTGGACAATATATGTTCCTGGCAACCTCGCTTATGGCCCACGCGGACGCCCAGGCATTCCAGGCAATGCAACGCTCGGATTTCACGTTCAGCTCTTAGAAGTAAAATAGACTCGATTGGCCAGATTTACCTTTTCGAGTATCTGGCCATCTTTTTATCAAGACGGGCTTGCGTCTTACGGCGTTTTCCCATAAAGACCGCCGCAAATTAGGATTTTTTGCTTTAAATCCATATAAACCGCCTCTTTGATGAAATCGGGGCGGTTCATTTTTTAGAGCGACGACCAACAGGACAGAGAAAATGAGCATTGTACTTGATCTAAACGTGCGTGAAAATACTGGCACAGGAAATGCGCGTGCTGCACGCCGCGCAGGATTAGTTCCTGGAATTATATATGGCGGCGATGAAGCGCCTGTTGCATTCTCAGTTAAACATAACGAAGTTCTTAAAGCGATTAACTCAGGTCAGTTCCTCGCGAACATGATCGAAGTCACGACAGATGGCAAAACACAGAAGGTTTTGACAAAAGACGTTCAATTCCACCCTGTAACAGATATGCCTGTTCATCTTGATTTTTACCGCGTGACAGCAAAATCAATCATCGAAGTTGAAGTTAGTGTTGTTTTCACAGGCGAAGAAGAATCACCTGGCCTTAAAGAAGGCGGCACACTTAACGTTGTGCGTTATACAATCGAAGTTAAGTGTCCAGCTGGCGACATTCCTGAAAATATAACTGTTGATGTTTCAGCTATGGAAATTGGCGATGCGATGCACATTTCAGAAGTTAAACTTCCAAAAGGTGTTAAGCCGTCTATCACAGACCGCGACTTTACGATTGCAACGATTGTTGCGTCTCGTGCAGAAGCTGTTGTTGAAGAAGATGACGCTGCAGCAGCTCCTGCTGAAGGTGAAGCTCCTGCTGAAGGCGGAGAAGGCTAGTCACGAACTGGTTTTCTTGGCTGCGCAACCCCTTTAAAGGGACCAAAGACCACGCGGAGCCTGATATGCTTTTATGGGTAGGACTAGGAAACCCCGGCGCTAAATATGCCGGGAATCGCCACAACATTGGCTTCCTTGCAATTGACGCCATTGGCGACGATCACAACTTCTCTGCTGAAAAGTCTCAATTCAAAGGCATGGCAAGACAAGGTGTCATCACATCAGATGGCCGCCCTGTTAAGGTGCTGCTACTTAAGCCAATGACATTCATGAACGAGTCGGGCCAAGCCGTTCAGCAGGCTATGCAGTTCTATAAAATTCCACTCGAAAATGTCACAGTTTTTCATGATGAGTTGGATATCGCCCCCGGAAAATTTCGGATGAAAACGGGCGGCGGTATTGCGGGCCATAACGGCTTGCGTTCAATTCGTCAGCACTGCGGAGAAGAATTTCACCGTGTACGTCTCGGCATTGGCCACCCGGGACACAAAGACAAAGTTCACAGCTATGTCCTAAGTGACTTTGCAAAAGCCGAACACGGCATTAGAGATAATATTTGTAATGGGGCGGCGCGCTACGCTGACCTCTTAGCTGTCAATAACCGCGAGTTATATCAAACCCGCGTTACAGAATATATAAAAGGGTAATCCCATGGGTTTTAAGTGCGGTATTGTTGGACTTCCAAATGTTGGGAAATCAACGCTTTTCAATGCTTTAACAAAAACAGCCAATGCGCAGGCGGCAAATTATCCCTTCTGTACAATTGAGCCCAATGTAGGCGACGTTGCTATGCCAGAACCTCGCCTAGATATCATCGCGAAAATCGGCGGCTCAGCCTCTATCATCCCAACGCGTATGAATTTCGTTGATATCGCGGGCCTCGTTAAAGGCGCATCACAAGGCGAAGGCATGGGCAACCAGTTCCTTGCCAATATCCGCGAGACAGACGCCGTGATTTACGTACTACGCTGTTTTGAAGATGAAGACATCACGCATGTTGACGGCCGCATTGACCCGATGTCAGACTTTGAGACAATTGAGACAGAGCTTATGCTCTCTGACCTTGAGAGCCTAGAGAAACGCAAGGGCGGCCTTGAGAAAAAAATCAAACAAAACGACAAAGAAGCCCTACAAACAATGCGCCTTATCGAGGTTGCCATAGCCGCCCTTGAAGACGGCAAGCCAGCCCGTACTGCCGACATCGACGAAGACGATAAAAAAGCCTGGAAGATGCTACAGCTCCTAACGTCTAAACCAGTGCTTTACGTCGCCAATGTCGATGAAGAAAGCGCAGCGCAAGGCAATGCTTTTTCTGCCAAAGTTATGGCCCATGCCGAGTCGGAAGGCGCGCAAGCAGTGATTATTTCTGCGCAAATCGAATCTGAAATGGCCTTGCTTGATGATGAAGAGCAAACTGAATATCTCGGCGCAATTGGCCTTGAAGAACCTGGGTTAAACCGCTTAATCCGCGCAGGTTACGCCTTACTCGGTTTGCAAACCTATTTCACAGTTGGCCCCAAAGAAGCCCGCGCGTGGACCTTCCATGCAGGCTGGACAGCGCCAAAATGCGCTGGCGTTATCCATGGTGATTTTGAAAAAGGCTTCATCCGCGCCGAAACCACAGCTTATGACGATTACGTCGAACATAACGGCGAAGCAGGTTCCAAAGAAGCTGGCAAAGTCCGCCAAGAAGGCAAAGACTATATCGTCAAAGACGGCGACATCATGCTCTTTAAATTCAACGTTTAAGCTATTGCCCTAGGGGTTATTTTCCAAGGTGTTTGTGTCTCAAGAACTTGCACTTTGTCACCGTGCTTAATGCGTCCTTCATTTAGCGGGATAGCATTTACTCCGAACAAAACGCCTTTAAGACGGTTATCTGCCGAGCTACGCAGATGCTGTAACGCCTGCAACGACATATTCCCACGGCTCTCCCCGCTTATGGGGTCAAGCGTCGTCATAACACAGCGTGTGCACGGCTTGACGCAATCAAATATAACGTCACCAATTTTGATGTGCTTCCAGTTATCCTCGGCCCATGCAGAGCTTGCGCCGTCTATAACAATATTAGGCCGAAACCGAGACATGGGTAAAGCCGCCTCGCCTTTTGCTGTTACATAGGCGTTTACGGTGCCCAATGAAGCCTGCGTTGCTATTAGTATAGGATAACCATCCGCAAAGCTCACATCAAAGGCGGCATCTCGCATAAAGCTTTTACGGCGGCGCTGTGTTTTGGAGCCAAAACTTGCGAGACGGAACGCACCGCCAAGCTGCTT
Source organism: Hellea sp. (assembly GCA_023300105.1). GTDB lineage: Bacteria > Pseudomonadota > Alphaproteobacteria > Caulobacterales > Maricaulaceae > Hellea. Next base: position 14,864 of record JALZWM010000075.1, on the reverse strand, counting down.
CGAGAGCCAGTCATTGACGGGGCCTTCATAAAGAGCCGCAGGAAAATCATCCCTCCAAACGGAGACAGTTTGGTCGGTCGTGGACGTTTTTATATCTAGGTCAAAATGCGCGGCACCATAAGACAAACGCAGCACACCATTTGTAGGCACAGCCATAAGCTGGGCAAGTTGCGGGTGACTGCGCTGAGATATGAAACGGTTTATAGACTTACCATCCTCAGCTGTGGCCGCTTCGACAACCACCCAGCGGCGGTCATTTTGCAAACCTAAAAATGCGACGTCTGCGCTCTCCATATTAATCACGCGCCCTGATTTGACGGGATAGATATGAAGACCCGAGAGCATCATATGACTTTAATGCCCTTCAAAAGCCACAAGCGCCGTAACGGGTATGCCCATATCCGTAATACGTTTAAGTCCGCCAAGCTCAGGAAGATCAATCACAAAGGCCGCGCCGACAATCTCAGCCCCTGTTTTACGCAGAAGCTTTATCGCTGCCTCTGCCGTCCCGCCCGTTGCGATTAAATCATCAATCAACAGAACCCGCTCACCTTTGCGGATAGAATCGGCATGAATTTCAATAGTATCTTGCCCGTATTCGAGTTGATAATCTTGCTGATAAGTATCAAATGGAAGTTTTCCTTTTTTTCGAATAGGGACAAATCCCGCGCCAAGCTCATAAGCCACTGCTGTTCCAAAGGTGAAACCTCGCGCTTCTATACCTGCTACATTATCAATATTTTGGGCACCATATGGCGCAGCCAAATCAGTAATTGATTGAGCTAGCGCCTTCCTATTGGTCAGAAGAGTCGTAATATCTCGGTACATGATGCCTGGTTTCGGAAAATCTGGTATCGTGCGTATGGCGTCTTTTAAGTTCATTGGTTCACCTTATCTGTCTCTAGTATTATGTGCGCCTCGATGAAGGCCTCTGCTTCCCAGTCTTGGAAATCTCGGTCAGCCATAAGTTCAGAAATATACGTATCAGAGCGGGCCGTGCGCGGTAGGTCATAGCTTGCAAAACGTGTTGCAGCAGGCGTATAAAATGCATCCGCAATACTCCAATCATTAAAGAGAAACGCACCGTCATGGCGTGATAAAAGCTCATCCCAGAGCTCAACCATCGCGGCGGCATCATCAAGACAGGCTTGCGGCACAGATTTAGATGTTCGGCGGCGCAGGTTCATAGGTGCCTCAGCGCGTAGATTTAGAAAACCTTCGTGCATAAGTTTGGTTACCCGTCTCGCTTCGGCTTTATCCGCTTCATTTTTAGGCCAAAGGTTCGGAACAGCCTTGGCACAAAATTCTGAAATCACGAGACTATCAGGCAGACGCTCACCTTTGACCTCCAAAACGGGCACAGTGCCTTCATCAGATAATGATAAAAGTTTATCTTTAAACCCCGGTACATCCAGATCAATCACTTCGGTCTCAAACGGCAGTTCTGCTTTGCGCAACACCAGCCAAGGGCGCAGAGACCAAGACGAATAATTATAATTTCCTATGTATAGCTTAAGAGACATAACTCACCTATTTATCAATTTAAGTGCCATCAAAAGCTTTTCTCGGTCAGCGGTAAAACCGCTCCTGACCCAGAGGGCCTTTAAAGCTTCAAGAATTTTTCCCATCTGTGGGCCAGGTTCAATGCCTTCCGCTTGCATGTCTTTTCCACTCAAAGGAAATTCAGGCAGTGTCCACTCGCTAGCAAGGGTCGCTAAGTTCATCCACCGCGCACTTAAAATAGCATCATCCTCTCCCGCCGCGCGTATGCGCGAACGATCCATCACGACTTGCTTGCCTGCAAGATAAATAGACTTGAGATGCTCTTTATTCTCGGCATGCGGGTCTAAAGACACGGAACTATCAGACCACGCGCGCAGTCTTTGCGTTTCCTTACTGCTCATCTTGAGCCGCTTACAGAGTAACGCCATTTGCAGGGGCTCCCGCGCGCTCAAGGCCATAAGTCGCAAGAGTGGATCGGGTCTCATAGTCTCACGGCTTTCGAGTTTTACAAGCTGCGTAAGGCCATCAGAATTACTCGCCTCGGGCAATACCGTATCAAGAATTTCATTAGTCAACATGATATGCACCGCCCGTGATGGATCGGGCGCAGAGAGCACTTTTTTAATCTCGGACCATACGCGCTCGGCTGATAATTTTTTAAGGCCGCGGCGGTTTTCACGGCAAGCCTTTAAACCAGCCGCATCAACTTTCGCCGCGCCGCCGTACCATGCCAGAAACCGAAAATACCGAAGGATGCGTAAGTAGTCTTCTTTGACCCGCATATCAGCTTCGCCAACAAACCGAAACTTCATCGCATTAAGGTCATCAAGCCCTTGCCCGGTTGGGTCATATACGGTCCCGTTGAAGTCAGCGTAGAGCGCATTCATTGTCAAGTCGCGGCGCTGAGCATCTTCAGCCCAATCCTGCGTATAAGATACAACGGCGCGGCGTCCATCCGTCTCAACATCTTTGCGCAAAGACGTGATTTCAAATGGCTCTCCATTAATAACGGCCGTAATTGTGCCGTGGTCAATGCCCGTAGGAACATATTTAATGCCCGCTTCTTTTAAGGCGCTTTGAACGTCTTTGGGATCCAATTGTGTCGCTAAATCAATATCACCAACATCAACATTCATAAGCGCGTTACGCACACAACCACCAACAAAGCGGAGTTTATTTTCAGGGAATGCCTTGAACAAGACCACGATACCATCGCCGCGCATCCAGTCATGTTGTTTCGGGTTTAAATCTGTCATAGGTAAACTCTAATCATGGAAATAGATGCGTCTATATATTTTTTAATTTAGTAATCAGTTTCATAAACACCCAGATACGCACGTTGATAAAGACGGTAAATAACCATTGCTGTCATGCCCCATATATTGCGGCGTGTCCCATCAGCTTCATGATAAGGCATATCGTAGAACCTGTGATCTTCACCACCAAAGAATACGTCCCGAGCTATATGGTTCTCTGGATTCATTAAAAAGCTAAGCGGGGTTTCAAAAACATCCGCGACCTCACGATTATCAGGAATAATTTCAGCAGCGGAATTTATAATGCCGACAAAGGGCGTGACCCTAAATTGACTTGTCGCATTGAATGAAGGTAGCCGCCCAAGAATTGAAACGCTTTCATTTTTCAGACCAACTTCTTCCTCCGTCTCGCGTAGCGCTGTTTGCATGGCTGTCTCGCCTAGTTCATGCTTGCCGCCCGGAAAGGCAACTTGTCCCGCATGTGATGGCATTGTTTGCGGGCGCTGAGTGAGGATAACTTTCCATTCAGCCCTAAAAACTAAAGGCATAAGAACTGACGCCCTGCGCTGCCCCTCCCGTTGCACTTCATCAGAGGCGTCAGAAATTTCAATCGGAAGAAGGCCTCCTAGGAGCTTAGCGATAATAGGGTCAGAATCAAAATTCATACCCGTCTATATTTCATGCGCCCCAACGGGACCTAGAGGAAAGAACGTCCCAGCTGCATAAATACCAAGTTGTTTGCCCTCAGCCGTCTCAATCTCAACAGCGTTCTCGACAAGTTCATAAAAAACAGGCCGTGACATCGCCGCCTCAAGACGGCCTCTGACAGTTACGAAGGGCGCAGGCTCAAGACTCTCTGGGTCAGTTTCAATGCGCACGGGATTATCAGCTCCGGCCTCAACAACTTCATCTAAGTTCGTTGTGAAGAACAGGCGCTGATTTTCACCTTCGCCTTCAACATCTACGCGGGTCGCGATGAAGTGTCCGCGCTCGACTTGAATACCGATTTTCTCAACAGGCGTGACCAGATAAGTACGGCCATCTTCGTCTTTACGCAGGATTGAAGCAAATAAATTCACCAAACCTTTGCGCGTAATACGCCCCCCATCATGCCACCAAGACCCATCAGCCTTGATAACCATATCCATTTCACCGCAGTAATCAGGGTTCCATTTCTCGACAGGACGCTCCCCCGCCTCCGTATCTTGCAGCGCTTTCATCAAATCTTGCAATGAGAACTGCGGATTACTGCCATTTAACGTATTTTCCATGGACTTTCTTTTACGCTTATCCCATCATTTTTCTAGTGCAGATGACCAGATTTGGTCATAAAGAAAAATATAACTTACGACTCAACGGCCAAAACGAATTGAATAATTATGTCTTCTCAAACATCTATCCCAGTTACTGCAAATATCGAGAAAGCAGCTAGCAAAGCCGCTGATCAGCTGCAAAAGGCTAAGGCTGGAATTGGCCATGTTATTCTTGGCCAAGAAAGCGTCGTCGAACTCTCTATGGGCGCAATATTATCAGGCGGCCATGCCCTTCTTGTTGGCGTTCCGGGTCTTGCGAAGACATTACTGGTTGAAACCATTGGGACTGTGATGGGCCTTGACGGAAAGCGCATTCAATTTACACCAGACTTAATGCCCGCGGATATTGTCGGCTCCGAAGTTTTAGAAGAAACAGCGAAAGGCAAACGCAGTTTTCGCTTCATCCCCGGTCCTGTATTTTGTCAGCTTCTTATGGCGGATGAAATCAACCGTGCCTCACCGCGTACGCAATCGGCATTGCTTCAAGCCATGCAGGAACGTTTCGTGACAGTCGCAGGTGCACGCCACGATCTCCCCGCGCCGTTTCACGTTCTGGCCACACAAAATCCGATTGAGCAAGAAGGCACTTATCCCCTGCCCGAAGCCCAACTTGACCGTTTCCTCTTTCAAATCGACGTTGGCTTTCCTGACCTCAGCACAGAGAGAGAAATCCTTGTCGCCACGACGGGCGCAAAAGATGCCGTAGCAAAAAAGGTCATCACAGCGAAACAACTTATCGATATGCAAAAGCTTGTTCGTCAATTGCCGGTCGGCGAGAAAGTTGTCGACGCTATTTTAACTTTAGTGCGTAATGCACGTCCGGATCAAACAGCACTTGCTGATATCAAAGACACAGTCGCTTGGGGCCCTGGCCCACGTGCTGGACAGGCCTTAATGCTGACAGCGCGCGCTAAAGCGCTTATGGACGGACGGCTATCACCTTCTATTGACGATGTCCTAGACTTAGCCGCGCCAGTTCTTCAGCACCGTATGGCGCTGACATTTGCGGCGCGCGCGGATGGGAAATCAATCTCCCAGACGATCGCAAAGCTTAAGGAAAGCATCGCTTAAAGCGGTCAATGGCTACGCCTATTCCAAATCCAGTAGACTTACGTCGCCGCGCCGAAAGCCTTGCTGCTGGTTATCCAGCACTCTTGGCAGAAGCCGAACGTGTGGCCGCTGTTGTCGCGCAAGGCGTTCACGGACGTCGCCGCCCTGGACAAGGTGAAACATTCTGGCAGTACCGTAATTACCACTCCTCTGACGCCACAAACCAAATAGATTGGCGGCGCTCTGCACGCGGGGATCAAGTCTATATTCGCGAAAATGAGTGGGAAGCCGCCAATACGGTCTACTTCTGGAGAGATGGCTCCGATGGTATGCAGTGGCAGTCATCAAAGAAACACCCTACCAAACAAGACCGCGCGACTGTGCTGTCTATGGCGCTGGCCTCATTGTTAATGCGCGCAGGCGAGCGTTGTTCTGTCATGGGAGAGTCTGAACGTCCCCGCACGGGACGTGTCGGGCTTGAACGCATAGCAAGACGCCTTGCCTATTCTGAAGGCCCTGTTAAAAATTTAGACGGCGATATTCCCGCCCATGCACGCCTCATGATTGCTTCTGACTTTTTAGAAGCGCCCGAAGTTTGGCGCAAACGCCTCTCTCGCTTATCGGGTCGGCCCGCAAAAGGTATATTGCTGCATCTCATTGACCCTGCTGAACGCGAATTTCCATTTAAAGGCCGAGTAAGACTTAGTGTACCGGGCTTATCCAAACTTGAACCGATTTTGGTTGGGCGAGCTGAACGCGCGCAAGAGACTTACAAAGCAAAATTCAACGCCCATTGCGAAGCATTGGAAATGACCGCAAACCGCCTTGGCTGGCCTATTGTCCGTCATTATACTGATAAGCCAGCCAATACAGCGCTTACAGCACTTTATGCGGCTATGGCGGGGTCAACACTTTGACCCTTGGCCCATTCACATTTCTCGCCCCGCTTGTTCTCTTGGGACTATTGGTACTGCCGTTAATTTGGTGGATATTACGCGTTACCCCGCCCTCTCCAAAGAAGGAAACCTTCCCGCCCCTACGTATTTTAAAAGATGTGGTCACAGAGGAAGAAACACCGGACTCGACCCCGTTATGGCTATTGCTGTTTCGTATTCTCTTAGGGGCTATAATTGCGATTGCCCTCGCCCGCCCGATTTTACAGCAAAACGAAGGCATTACTACGCGCCCGCTTATGTTAGTTATTGATGATGGTTGGGACGCTGCCCCAAACTGGACAAATGTTATCAGAGAAGCAGAAGTCAAAATCTCTGATGCACGCCGTAAAAACGTTGATGTTCTGCTCATCACAACGGCTTCGCCAAATGAGGCTGCAACATTTACACCCGCCGAAGACGCCATCCGCGCAGTTAAATCATTGAGACCTAAGGCCCTACCTTCCAAACGGGAAGAAACGGCTAAAATTCTAGCGAAAACAGACCTTAGCGGGAGTGACGCTGTTTGGTTGTCGTCCGGTGTTAACTTTGGTAAAGCCGACACACTCAGTGACGCCCTCAAAAACGCCAGCAAAACAACACGCCTTGACCCTATTGGAGAAGCGAGCATCATCATGCCGGGCGAAACAAGAGAAACACCTGATGGATTTAAATCTGTCTGGCATCGTCCTAATGCCTCAGGACTTCGTAATCTTGAAATTATTGCCAGCGCCAAAGATGGCCGTGTTTTAGGGCGCTCTGAAATTAACTTTGCTCCCGGTGCCTCACGCGCTGAGGCTGAATTTATATTGCCGAGTGAACTGCGCTCCCGCGTCAGTACACTCAGAGCGAATGGTGTAAGCTCAGCTGGCGCAGTCACTCTCTTAGACGATAGCTGGGGACGCCCCCTCATTGGCATTATGTCTCCAGCCAAAGACTCTGCCAGCCCCTTATTATCAGAACCCTTTTACGCAAAAACAGCCTTAGCTCCTTATGCGGATATTTTTGAAGGCACACTCAAAGATCTATTGCCGCTGTCACCCAGCGTCATTATTATGCCTGATGTGGCGAGAACGATTAATAAAGACCTTATCGAATATGTCGAAACAGGCGGATTATTACTGCGTTTCGCGGGCGAAAAACTCGCCGAGCGGCCAGATGAATTACTCCCTGTTGCACTACGCTCTGGCGGGCGCGCCTTAGGCGGGGCGCTCACATGGGAAGACCCGCAAAGACTAGCAAGCTTTACAACAGAAAGCCCGTTCTTTGGACTGGCTATTCCATCGGACATCACCGTCAAAAGACAAGTCATGGCGGAGCCCGGTATTGAAACGGATACGAAAACATGGGCACGTCTCGAAGACGGCTCTCCTGTTGTCACCTCCGCGACAAAAGGCTTAGGGCGCATTGTTCTCTTTCATGTAACCGCAGGACCTGACTGGTCTAACCTGCCCGTGGGTGGGCTTTATGTGAACATGCTGCGCCGCATACTTCCTTTAGCGCGTGCTACGCCATCGCGAACGCAAGACAGCTCTGGGGATTGGGTCGCAGAGAAAGTTTTAAATGGCTTCGGACGATTAGAGACGCCGCCTATTGAATCAGCAAGCATTTTTGATGCCGAATTTGTAACAACAAAAATTTCGGCGCAGCATCTTCCAGGCTTATACCGCCAAGGCGCAAGACGGCGCGCCCTCAACACAATCTCAAACCCCGAAACCTTAAAAGCAATCGGCAATCAATCAGGCGTAACCGTATCTGATTATGGCCGTACAAAAGACCGTACTATTGGCGGTCTCCTCTTGGGGGTTGCGTTATTCATGCTAGCCCTAGACGCTGTCTTTGCGATTATATCCTCGGGACGTTTAGGATATTTAAAGCCGAAATTGGTCAAAGGCGTGGCCATTTTTGTTATAGTCGCTTTTTTTACAATACCGGTCGATGTTTACGCTCAAGATAAAAATCTTGACGCCGCTACTGCATTGCACCTCGCCTTTATTAAAACGGGAGATAGCCGCACCGATCGCATGAGCGAAGCTGCCCTTGAAAGCCTGGCCAGACAACTCACGCTACGCACGACCATCGAACCAAAAGGCGCGAAAGGCGTAAACCCAGAAACAGACGACCTTGTTTTTTATCCTTTTCTATATTGGCCCGTATCGCGAAATGAAGACGCCCTTTCTGACAAGGCTAATGCAAACCTGAACGCCTACATGGCAGGCGGCGGCACAATAGTCTTCGATACTCAAGATGAAGGCGACAGAGTTCTACGTGGTCCAGCGCCCCATCCAGGTCTTACTGAATTGACGAAAAACCTCGACATTCCTGCTCTTACCAAGGCCCCAGAAAGCCATGTCCTTACAAAGTCATTTTACCTTATTCAAAGCTACCCAGGACGTTGGGCCAATGGCCCTGTGTGGGTTGACCGTGACACAAATGGTGCGGCCCGTGACGGGGTAAGCTCGGTTATCGTCACCAGTAATGACTTTGCTGCAGGCTGGGCTATAGACGAAGACGGTAATGATTTAGCAGAAATTGAAAAAGACATTCCACGCCAAAGAGAAATGTCTATTCGGGCGGGCGTTAACATCACCATGTACGCCCTTTCTGGGAATTACAAAGCTGATCAAGTTCATGCTGCGGCGCTCATTGAACGCCTAGGAAAGCAAAAGAAAGCGACCAGTGACCTTGGAAGCGACTCTGGAAACAAATCTGGAACGGAAAAACCCTAGTGCTAGATAACCTTCCAAATTTGGCATTTGATCCCCTGCTCAGCCTCGTCTGGATTACAGGGCTAGGCATTTTGATGTTCATCGCAGCGCTTGCGGCGGGCATTGGACGTTTGAAGAGTTATTTCCTTCGCCTACTCGCAGGGCTATTTATTGTGTTAGCGCTCTTAAATCCACAAACAGTCGTTGAAGATCGTGAACCGCTACAAGACGCCGTTCTAGTCATTAAAGATGAGTCCGAATCTATGATGCTTGGGGCCCGCAGCGCGGCCGCCGAGAAAACTTATGCAGCCCTTATAGAAACCCTCAAAGCCGACCCAACACTTGAAGTCAATACAGCAGTTATTCGGCCTAACTCAGATGGGACGCGGCTTACCTCGTCTTTGATTGACGGGCTTGGGAATATGCCCGCCAACCGCCTTGCAGGCATTATTGCTATTACGGATGGACAAGTTCATGACTTGCCAGAAAACCCAGAAGCATTACTGCCCAGTGGCGTACCCTTCCACAGCATTATTATCGGCGAGAAAACTTCGCGTGACCGCCGCATTAGCGCAATCGTTGCCCCCCGCTATGGTCTTGTCGGTGAACAAGCCGAATTTGAACTCCGTGTTGACGACCCTGGCTATGAAGGCGAACGCGCACAGATAGAAATAAAACTCAACGGCGAAACTAAAGCTCGCTTCCCCGCCACGATTGGTAACCGTATTTCAATCCCGATCGAAATTGAACGCCGCGGCAGTAACACTGTGGAACTTACCGTTATCCCAGCAGAGGGAGAACTCACACTTAACAACAACGTCTTCGTTGCTGAAATTTCAGGTATAAGAGACCGCATGCGTGTTCTCTTAGTCACGGGTGAGCCTCATAACGGTGGACGGTCTTGGCGAAACCTACTCAAGAGTGACCCCGCTGTTGATCTCGTGCAGTTTACGATTTTGACGAACCCTCGCGTGAAAAATACGAATGCGCGGCAAAGTGAACTTTCCTTGATTGCCTTCCCGACACGTCAGCTTTTTGAAGAGAAATTAACTGAATTTGATTTAATTATTTTTGATCACTTCAAACGCCGTTTTCAACCGGGACGTAGCGGACGTTCAACACCTATTCTAAATCCATATTATCTTCAAAACGTCTCACAATATGTTGAGGACGGCGGCGCGCTCCTTGTTGCGACAGGGCCGTCATTTGCCGCGGAAGAAAGCATCTACCGCTCTCCGCTCGCGGCAGTTCTCCCCTCCCGCCCAACGGGCAAGACTACAAATGAATCCTTCAAGCCTGAGCTTAATGCCAAAGGAAGACGTCACCCAATCACGGCATCATTCGCGGGTAAAGAAGACCAAACATGGGGCAAATGGTTCCGTATTATTGATAACAAACCCATTAGCGGCAATGTCCTAATGGAAGGGCCTGACGCGGCCCCACTTTTGGTGATTGATAAAATTGGTGATGGCCGGGTTGCGATGATTATGTCCGATCAAGCTTGGCTTTGGGCTAAAGGATTTGACGGCGGTGGGCCTTATAGTGAAATGTTTCGCCGTACCGCCCATTGGCTAATGGGTGAGCCCGATTTGGACGCAGAGAAACTCACAGTTAGCTCAGAAAACGGTGTCCTCGCAATTGAACGCCGAACTCTAGAAGACGGCGCGCAAACAGTCAAAGTTCAAAAGCCGGACGGCACAACACAAACTGTGAAACTGTCCAAAACAGGTGAAGGCCTTTATCGTGGGAGTGTTAAATCTGCGGGTCAAGGGGCCTACCGCCTCTCCAGCGGCGATGTGTCAACCATAACCGCGATTGGCACGCTTAATCCAAAGGAATATGCACAGCTTCACCCGACAATAGATATATTAGCGCCGCTCACAACTGGAACAGGCGGAAGTCAACATATGATGGGACTAACGGGTAACCTACCCGACATTCGCCGCGTCAAAGTTGGTAAAAAGACATCTGATACAAATTGGGCTGGGCTTGTAGAGCATGAAGACTATACGGTTCGCGCCTCAAAACGCTCACCGCTTGCCCCTGGCTGGCTCTTCTTCATTCTAGCCTTACTAAGCCTTGCAGGCGCTTGGCGACGCGAGGGGCTTTAATATGAAGACCCTCTTGAATATATGAAGACCTCTGATAACTGTTAAATGACTGGAATTTAACTAGCACTCCTGAAACAAGATGACATAAATTCTCGTCAATCGATAATCATAACCTTAGGGCATCCTCATGAAATTTCATCATTACGCACCATATTTCATGATGGCGGCTGTTATCCTTACTATACCTTTCACCACAAACGCGCAGGATTCTGTAGAGGGTGAAGTTGAACAACTTCCTAATCAAAAGCTTGAGCAACGCGGCGAGCGCATTAAGGGCCCTATTACGTCAATCACCGCCGCAGGGTTATTATTTGCAAGTTTTGATAAGAATACAGACTACAAAATAGACAACCTTGAACTCGCGCAAGGCAAAACCACCTCTTTCAAAAAAGCTGACAATGATGGGAGTGGAACCCTAAGTCTTTTTGAACTTGAAGACTGGAGGAAATCTGCCCTTGGATCTTTTGACGCAGCACCTGGAAACCTATCCTTTGATAAAGATTACGATCAACGCGTTACGGCCGCCGAATTTGAACAAGCCTTAAATTACGTATTTAAAGTTAACGATAAAAATGAGGATGGCATCCTAAGTTTTGAAGAAATTGTCCGCGTGTTTGAAATGCCGCGACGGTCTAGGCCCAATGCAGGGGCAAATAAACAAGAGTCCAATGGTCAACGCGGGCAAAGACCTAACCGTCAACGAAATGGACGATAAACATCCATTATATTTAAGCCCTCATTAACAATAGTTTCTAATTATTTTTTACCACTGTTTTGCTAGGATTACATTAAATATAAATTGGGTTGAACATGTTATTAAAAAAAATTGCACTCGTCTTAAGCGCTGTTTCTCTTATAGGTTTATCTGGCTGTCAGGTTGCTAAGGTCACTGGCCAAGCTGCAGCACTTCCCTTTAAAGCCGTTTACAAAACGGGTGAATTGGCAGGCAAAGGCGTCTACGGTACTGGAAAATTAGCCGGCAAGAGTGTTTATTATACGGGAAAAGGCATTTATGAGACTGGCAAATTCGCGGGCAAATCTGTCGCGGCAGTTGGTAAAGGTGTCTATTATGTAGGCAAAGTTCCCGTGACAATTACAGATAAAGCGCTTGATACTACAACCAAAGTTCTATCGCTCACAACGCAAGCCATCGATACTTCAGGCAAAATTTTAGAGGTTACGCGACGTATTCAAGCTACAGAACTCGATGCAGAGCTCGCCGCGATCAAAGGTACGACCAATATTTTACGGGTATTTGTAGACGCATTTTCATAACACCGACTGAATGTGAGGCGTGTATAAAACTGACACGCCTCATTCAGTATTTCAGCAACGTAAAACACTCTATTTCTGTTTCTTCTTTTAAACTCTAGGCCGCGTTACAGGTATAGTCCCGCTACCATGAGTCCAGTAAACGGGAGCCAGACCATTACTGCCCTGATCGCCGATTGTAATCTCCCTGATGTGGTTAAAATAATCCCAGCCTCCAGTGCCTACGCCCCAATCAAGTCCAAGCCTATTAAATTTATCACGGTGGCGCTCAAGACCCGCTTCATAGAGCCTATTTCTGAGCAAGTTACTCGTCTCACCTGGGTCATTGATTAGATCATAATAATATTCTTGGATATTTTCAACGCCTGATGTAATTACGTTTCTAATGACATATTTCCACTGGATGCGGTCAACGCCAGTTACGCACGCGAAGCCCTTTGTAAGAGTGTCTGTTGTAGGTCGATAGCGATTTTCGATATGAATGTTAGCCGTAAAATCGTTATCTGCAAACCTCGGCGCGGGGTAACCACCAACAATGTAATCAGATAGGTCTCTCCCGTCATGATCCACATTTTGTGAACTCGAGACCCCTGCCATAGCGGTTAGTGTCTGATACCAATCCCCAATCCAAACGAACTTATCATCTGCTTCGCCCTGCGTTAAATTAGGGTGAATAATAAAGTTTGGTGTTCTATGTGCGCCTTCCCAAAAAGAACCTTTGAACCCTCTGAGTTCCCCATTATCTAAGGGGTCTGCCCCGCCAGAACCATTGTCATTCATAAATACGATAACGGTATTATCAGATAATCCAAGCGTCTCAACGGCTTCGATAATATCAGCAACGCGGTCGTCTAAGTGTCTCACACAGCCATAATAAATTGTTCGGTCAATTGCCGCTTCGTCCTCTGCAGACACGCCCTCAGTCCTTGCTCTTGCAGCGGTTAGAGCGGCAACATCGCCGTACCAATCTATCATATCGAGTTGAGCTGGTGTGAGCGGGTAGCGGTTTAAAGCTTTGCTCATGTAAGACGCTGGCGCTGAGCGTGGATCATGCGGTGCACCAAAGGCCGCATAGATGAAAAAGTTCTTATCATCTTCAATCGCCTGCCTCATAGCAGCTTGAGCGCCGCTCGACGTATAATCAGTCTGATTAAGACCCATTTGCATTGGCGCATCATCGCCGCCCCATCGGTGCATCAAATCAATGCCTTTTTCTCCCGCGCCATGATCGTGGCCGTAAGTTCCATCAGGCCATGCAGACCCGTCCGGCAACTGCGCCCAAGGGTTCTGCCATCCATGCTCAAAGCCAATGCCATGCGTGAAGCCTCTTTGAAACGGCCCCTCATTATCTTCACCGCCCAAGTGCCATTTGCCGAAAAACCCTGTTAAATATCCAGCATCCTCAAACTCTTGGGACAACAGACGTTCAGTTAAAGGGATAGCATTGGCACTCCACTCAGATGAAACAGCGTGAAGGTTCATTCGTGACGGGTCTTTGCCAGTCATGAAGGCAGCGCGGGATGGAACGCAATTCTGCTGAACCTGATGACCCAATACGCTGTTTGCTTGTGCAAGTGCGTAACATCTCGGCATATCAACCGCATTAAAGGCCGAGGCCGCCAAGTCATCCGTCATGATTGTAATGACGTTCATTTGATTGCCGTTTTTCGTAACGCTGTTTTCAAAACCGAGACCTTGCGCGGCCAGTGGAATTGCTAGAGCTGCGGCAGCTGCAATCTGTATTGCGGTGCGGCGTGTGATATCATTTGTGGTGGGTGTATCTGTCATATTTGATTCCAATTCCTGTTACTGCTGGGGATTTGGTATCTGCGCCCCCGCCTAAGCTGCTTATCTAATAATTACACTTAATGCAAGGTTGCATGTAATATATAACTATACAACCAATTTAAACAACGGAAGTCGACGCAGAACTCGCCGAAATCAAAGGTACGACCAATATTTTGCGGGATTAATGACGCATTGCATAATCTCACGTGAATGTGACACTGGCTCCGCGTTGAAGAGCAGACAAGATTATGTTATGATTTCCTGAATGGAGACTATTATGCGTAAATTACTGACCGCTTCCCTACTTGCAATGTCACTTATGGCTTCGGTGCCTAGTTTCGCTAAAAGCTTCAGTTTTGATTCCACAATTACCGAGCCCCTTACAACATCCGTAAAGGTAGAAGTCGTTCTCAGTGAAGACTTGGCCTACAGAGCCAATAATTTACCAAAAAAACTTAGTGACCGAAACGGAAGTCGTAAATTGAATTCAGGGTTCTCCAATAACGGGTTTTATGGCGAGAAGGACTTACAACGTCTTACTGACCGTCTGCAGTCAAAAATCGAACAGAAATTCACAAAGAAGGGGCTTACTATATCAGATAATGCTCCGACAATCCTACGCGTTACATTAGAGAACGCTAAACCAAACCGTCCAACCTTTGAACAACTCAGCCGCGAAAGCGGACTATCTTTCAAAAGCTTCGGTATTGGCGGGGCAGAGATCACAAGCGAACTTATTGCAGATGGCGGGCGTTCCCTCGGCACAATAGATTACAAATGGTATGAGAACGATATTCGAGACGCACAATTTGGCGGCACATGGACAGATGCCAACCAAGCCTTTCGGCGATACGCAAGTAAAGCGGCCAAAACGCTGAGCAATTAAATCAAGCAAGCCTATACGCGTTTGATGACATCAACTGCCGAGTTA
>JALZWM010000074.1 GCA_023300105.1 Hellea sp. | reverse complement strand
GCTTGTTCAAAGCCAACAAATTCGATGTCGCTTTTTTGTCCAATCAACATCCAGAGCGTCTCGCCTTCGCCTTGCATCAGGAACGCGGGGTCAAAATAAATGCCGCCGCGATAAGAAAACGGAAATTGATAAATCGCGCCTGTTTTTAATTTGCCTAGCAAAGCCGCGCTAATCTCTGTTTCGGCGTCGAGTCTATAGGCCAGACGTATGGGGTGGTCGAGGAAGGTGTCGATATCGACTTCCTGCGTCAGGACGGTCGGGGCTGAAAAGCTCGACGCAACTTCGGAGATTTCTTTGCCGTCGCGGTCAATCGGGATCAGCTCATCGCGCGTGACCCAAAGGCCTTCTGTGTTGATATAACCGCTGGCTGTGCCGCCCATGGGGATAATGGTGCGCCCATCACGGGCGAGTGTGGCAAGGGTGCACTCTTTGTCATTGGCGTCAAAGGTTTCGGTTTCGACGCGGCCATAAAGCTTTGAACGGTCAACCTTATGGATAGCGACCGTAAACGGGGCGCCGCCAAATTCGAAATCTAATTTTCGTGCCATTATTCCTCATACCCCGCCGTTTCCTAAGAGCTTACTTTATCAAGGGCATGGGGCCTTAGATAGGTATTTTAACAGCCTTACTCACATAACTTTGAGGTCATAGCGGCGGCGGCGGCAAAAGCTTTCGGTCCCTCATATTCGGGACGGCAAGACACGCCTTTATCATCGATATAAGCATGGGCGGGCGGTTTCCCGAGCCCGTCATGAACGGAGTTATAGGCAAGGCTATGTTTATTAAGCCATGTTTCTATCTTGGCCCGCATCTCGTCACGCTCTTTGCCGTCGAGGCCTGCCATACGCGAGGTCAGCACAATGATATCAGCATAGTCATGTATTTCGCGGGTGAACTCCACGGCGCCGTCAATGGGCGGACCTATGTCTGTTCGCTTACCAGATTTGACGCGCAGCGCGAGCACACCGTCGAGGTCAATACAGACCTTCGCGCGGCCTGTGCGTTTAAACTTTCGCTCATTCGCCGCAATCGAAATTTTACTCATGCGCCCCCGCGTGAGCAGTTCAGCCATGTCGCGGTCATCAACATCAATACGGGGCGGGGGCGGGCCGCCGCGGGCCTCAAGCATCACGTCAATTGCGCTATGCCCCGTCAGCCACGGGTTATCGAGCCACTCATCCCCGCTCCAGAGCGAAGAATAATGATAACGCGTGTGATGCAAACCGGGCAGGCGAAACCACGACCCCAGCGAGTCCATTTTAACTTTCTTGGGAAATGTCTCAGGCTCTTCGTCCAGTCCGTTCTCTTCCCATGTCTCCGCGATGCCTTTGACCATCGCGTAAATATCAACGGTCGGCGCGGGATCCTCAAACAGCACCCAAATGTGATACCCGCCTTGGGTATTCGTATCAAAGAGCATCGGGTCATAACCAAGAATTTGAAGCTCTTTCCACCATTTCAGGGCGCAGTTGAGATTACGCCTCTGGTGGTCTTCGGCATGTAATTTATGCTCATCATGTAAGTCGATGTCGATGCCGAACCAGCGCGATGTTGTCTGTTTGGATTTCGTATGCAGGCCGATGATTTGCGGCTTGCGGTGATGGCGAGAACTAAAGTGACGGGTCAGCTTATCAATGGTGACCATGTCCTCGCCGCGCATCTCCTTTTTAGGCAGCGTCATGGCTTTATAGGACTTGCCTTCGCGCCGCCGCTCGGCGGGTGTCAAAACAGAATACTGGCCCCAAACGTCTTTGCGGTTGACCAATTTTTCCATGGCCCAGTCGGCCAGTTCAGAGGCGCGCTCGGCCCATTCTTCTCCAATAATTTCATGCTCAGTTGCCATGACTGGCTTTTAAAGGCGTAGTGACGCTTATTGAAAGTAGTTTCTACCTTTCTTGAGTTTAAAGAATGACCCAAACGAGGCAGAACCCGCGGCCGCGTAAATCGCAAATTGCAATTATTTTTTGCAAAATGCGATTCTATCTTATGTTTTTACAACACTTAAAATTTTAAGTCATTGAAACTATTGCACTTATTGTCTGGCGCGGAAGTTGCGATGTTGCCCAGTGTAATGTTCAAACAGGAGACTTAAAGTGAACTTCACAGGGATAAAAAATCAACCGTCAAAATATCCAGAGGGATACATGAAAACGATAGGGGAAACTTATCAACACAATCATCTCGCGCTTGAAAAGCTTGCCATGATAATACCAGAACACGATACGCAACACTCAAGTGTGACTGATATTGCCGAATTCCGTCTTTTACAAAATCAAGAAAAGTTATTGGAGTTAGCTGTAAGCCTACAAGTATCCAATCTAGATGATGTATGCGATATATTAAAATTTTGGCACCAAGTCACAGTTCAAGACTTAGCGAACCGTGACCTTAGCCCATCTGACGCGCTCATCATGGTGATTTATAATTATTTCACTCAGCAACATCAGAGCTAATTATTTTAACCAATTGCCTGGCGGGCCGTAAAGGCCCGTCAACTTACTCATCACGTTTGGTGTTAGAGGTTTAAGGTAAGGAAAATGGTGCGGCCGAGAAGACTCGAACTTCCACCCATGTTACTGGACAGCGACCTCAACGCTGCGCGTCTACCAATTCCGCCACGGCCGCACATTAAGGTGAGCGGGCTATAGCTATGAAAACCGTGTTTGTGAAGCTTTAAAATGATATCAAATGCGTCCATATAGAAACATATGAGCTTAGCGAAAACATATCCCAAAATATATAGCCCTGCGCCTGTGGCATGGCAGGTGGAAACAGCACCTGTTCCCTACCCCCAAGCGGCTGAGTTTATGGAAACGCGCGCCGCACAGATTGCGGCAGGCGAGGCGCAGGAACTTGTCTGGCTACTCGAGCATCCCCCTTTATATACAGGCGGGACCAGCGCCAAGGAAGCCGACCTTGTCGACCCTGAACGCTTTGATGTGTTTCAAACGGGGCGCGGGGGGCAATATACTTATCACGGGCCGGGACAGCGTGTTGGCTATGTAATGCTAGACCTTAAGAAACGCGGGCGCGATGTGTCCGCTTTTGTACGCGGGCTCGAGCAGTGGATTATTGATACGCTGGCCGAGTTTGATATCACCGCCGAGCGGCGATGCGGCCGCGTTGGGGTTTGGGTTGCCTATCCTGACGCCCAAGGGACTATCATTGAAGAAAAAATCGCCGCGATTGGTGTGCGCCTGCGTAAATGGGTGAGCTTTCACGGCATTAGTATCAACCTCAACCCTGACCTGTCCCACTTCGCGGGGATTGTGCCCTGCGGCATTCAAGAACACGGCGTGACGAGTTTGAGCGCGCTTGGCAAGGATGTATCAATGGCAGAGCTTGACGCCGCCCTGCAGCGGAATTTCGAGGTGTTGTTTAGTCCTGTAGAATCTGTGGCATAAAAAAACCCGCTCCTAAGAACGGGTTTTAAATTTTAAATTCGGCGTCTAACTAAGTAGCAGGACCGAATTGATTTTCGTGCTCGTCATGGCCCGCAATAGAGTTCGTTGCGAAGGCGATGACATAGCTAACCACTGCGCCAGCAACGGCGGCTGGCAGAGCTGTCTTCTTGGCGATAGCGCCGGCTGATTCCATAGTGACACTTATTATTGATGCAAAGTCACCAGATTCAGCGGCAGCTTCTGCGGCTTCTTGCATTTGAGCATTAAGGTCACCCGCAAACATGCCTGTCACAATTGAGCTTACGATCATGCTAAGAATAATAAAGGCGACAATCGGAATTAGGCACATCCAGCCAGATTTTCCGCCATCGTGAAAACGTTTGATGAAAATCGCAATCCAGCACCATAAAAGAATAATGCCGAGCATGCTCAACATCGAGCCGATTTTAAAACTGATTAACGGTAATATACCTAATACGAAACTAATCGCGATGAGGATTATAGCCCCGCGCATAAACTCGCTTGGACTGATACGTCCGCTTGGTGAAAATAGTAGATTTCCCATGAGTGTCTCTCCCTGACATTATATGAATTCTTTTTTACAATATGAGGTTGCCAATTTCTGACGCAATTGCAAGAAAAAAGGTCTATCTGTCCTAGGTAAAGTAACCCCTAAGACGTTGGTTCGCCGTAAACATTCGCATGAGTGTCAGCTTTCGCCGTGCCGCACCAGAGCGTAAAAGCCCCGATGATAGCGTACATGACTGCGGTGAGCGTTGCGTTACCCTCTGCAAGGCGGGCTTGGTAACGGTTTTGAATGTCGGTTTGGACAGCGGGGTCGATATCGGCTTTGCGCTCATATTGCGCGAACTCAGCGAAGTAGTCAGAGCCGCCAAATTTAAGCATAACAATAATCATGACAAGGAGGAGCGCAACGATCATACCCGTGAGCGGCCAAAAGCTCCGCCCCATATCATGCAGGCGTTTGCCGTAAATGCTATAGGCCATGTGCAGCGCGATAAAGGGAAACGGGAGCGAGATGAGAAATGCCCAGACCGAATTTCCGAGCTGTCCAAGGGCAAAGTTAAATACCACAACAAGCACAGCGAACGCGGCCATGCCAATCCAAAAGCTTTGACGGTCAATACGCCCAGCGGGAGAGAGTAAGAGCTTATACAAAGAGAGTTTCATCGAAGGTTGTTTCATGAACGCATTTTAAGCCTGCTTAGGCGACGCTGACAAGGGGCAGGCGGTTATTGGCGATTATGCCGCAAAGTGCGTCTCAACATCACTGCTGGCTTCTAGGGTTTTATGCACGGGGCATTTTCCCGCTATGACTAAAATCCGCTTACGCGTAGCTTCGTCAATATCGCCTTTGATTGTGATGGCGCGAGTGAAGACATCTTTGGACGGAAGATCTCCTATGACGACTTTCTTATGCGTGACTTCGCAAGCCAGATGATCAACGGCCCAACCTTTGCGCTCGATATACATACGCATGGTGATGGTTGTACACGCGCCCAGAGCCGCGCAGAGATATTCAAAAGGCGTCGGGCCGAGGTCTGCGCTGCCGTAGCTCTCAGGTTCATCGGCTAAGAGGCGGTGGCGCGAGGTTATCACGTCTTGGGTATATTTCCCGCCGAGACGTTCTTTAACGATTACTGGGTCTGACATAATGCCTCCTAAAGCAATTTACATAACGCCGTGAGTTCGGCCGCCATAGCATCCGTGCGTTCCTGCGCGATTTCATCTTGGCCCCAATATTTGATTTGCCAAATCTCGTCCAATCGCGATTGCGTGAACGCCTCCTCTGCGGAGAGATGTCCTTTCATCACAGCCATGCCCAGAACCGTCGAGCCATAGGTCGCAAGTAAATGCACAAAGAGCGTCAGCGCAATATCATCAAGGCCGCGCGCGAAATCAGCCGCCGCGTCCAGAGACGCCTCAGCCTGCGCAATAACAGTCAGGCCCTCTGTCGTCTCAAGAGCAACGCCCTGCGCGGCGGCCCAGCTTAAAATCGGGCCCCAGTTTTCCGCTTGGTGTTCGAGATACAGCCGGCTTTCACCGCTATGATAACACAGTAAATCAGAGCCCGCATATTTTCGCGCCTCAGCGATTAACTCTTCGCGCGTTTCGGGCGTACGCTCCACGGCGACATTCAAGAGCCGCGTGACAGGCATCGTGCGCGGGTCAATCTTTTCGCCCTGCGCGTCCCATTCCGCCGCCACGAGTTTCGCAATGCGCTCTGTTGGCAAGAGCAAAGTTTTCTTATCCGCATGTTTCTGACCTGGCGTTTTAAGAACATATTGATCGAGTTTGATCACGAACTCGCCATCACCACTATTGCCCGAAAGGCGTTCAACGCCAACCGTCTTATAAAACCGCTTATTAAGAGCTTTAGCCATTAAGCAGGCACAATATCAAATGGTAGAGTCAGGCGCGTTTGGGCGCCTGAAAAAGGGATTGTCCCGTGCCACATATAAGAGGGGAATAAAACGAGACGTCCTGATTTAGGTTGAACAAATTTCTCTGCGGGTAAATCAAGACCTTTCACGCCAGGCTCTCCAAATTTAATCCATCCCTCTTGGCTATCACTTGTATCAATAACAGACGGAACATCCACATAGTAAGAAGAACTAATCCACCCCATTGGGTGGACATGATTAACATGATGTCCATTAGGAGATAGACGCACTGACCATGCCCCATTTACACGATAGCTTCCAGTATTTCGCTGCGTGAAAGGATGCTGTGAGTCCCGTCCAATAGATTCCATATATTGCCCAATTGACGTATCAATAGCCTGAAAAAAAGTTTTCAGAACGGGGTCATTCACAAAACTTAAATCTACATTGGTTTGAGTTCCTCCCCTCAGGGACTGGTTCAAAGGTGCCGATTGAAAATCGTGTAACCGTTCCAAACTCGTTTTTAAATCAATATTAAACTGCTCTATAGTCTTGTAGTCTTTTGGAGGGTCAAGGTCGTAGACCTGTACAAAATTTTCATAATCATAAAGCGCTTTATATTCTTCTCCGCGCGCGCGTTTGAGCGTAGCCGCTAAAGCAAATAAAAATTGATTATTTGGGGATTGCTGAAAGGCGCCTTGAATAAGGTGTTGTGCCAAATCATATTGTTTAGCACCAAGACAAGCCTCCGCATAATTCAACATGGTTTGAAAGTCTCCAGGCCGCATAGACATAGCCGATTTAAAGAGCTCACAACTTTTGCTGAAATCGCCATCGCGCATAGAATGATTAGCTTTTTCCACCAATATACTTACATTCTCACTGAACCTCACTTGGGCTCGTGCACGTACATTTTCTGCTAGGTCGGGAAACTCGCTGCGAGTAAGTAACTGCATCGATTTTATGAAGGTTTCGGGCAAGGCATCCGAAGACCTACAGGCAGAATCAATAACGTTATGAAAGGCCGTCCAATCATTCTGCATGGCATAGGCATTGGCCATAACGCCAAGTGTTTCGATTGTATATTCTGAATTAGCGGGAATGAGCTTTGCGGCTGATTGCATCTCGTCATACTGACCAAGGTGAAAGAACAGACGAACCTTTATACTCGCAACTTTCTCAGAATCATAATTCTCGTCAATAAGTTTCACTTTTATCAAAGCTGTATCATATTCCCCTATTTTCATAAGGGCACTCACGCGCGCTAGCCGCATAAGGTTTGTTTCGCTATATTGCTTTGCCTGAGATTCAATTTCTAACAAAGCCCTGTCCGGCTGACCAGAATTCACCAAGAGGTCGATTAAATTCGCCCTGACAGGTTTATAGGCAGAGTCAAGCTCGAGCGCTTTCTTATAAGCACTCTCTGCTTGAATCCAATTTCCTGCGGCCTTTGAAATATTACCAGACGTATTCGCTATCTCCGCTGTAAGGTTACAAAGTAAGCAAGCTTTCGCTAGGCGACTTTGTGCCGTCACAACTTGGTTAAGGGAAAGCGCTGTCAAAGCCCCTAACCGTAAAGCATCTGCATCGTTTGGATTTTTAGCGAGAACGCCGCGAATACTGATTTCCGCCTTGATATAAGCCTTGGCTTGGTATTCATGATAGGCGTTTTGTATGTCTTCAGCTTTAGCCATCTGCGATTTCTTCCCAGTCAACATCGCCCCAATTTGGTGTGTTTTTGCCTTCAAAACCGAGTGTCTCAAAGGCGCGTTCCATATGCCCCGGCAAGCGCGCTTCGATAACCAAATCATCCATACCGTCCCGCGGCAAGGTCAAACGCCGCGCATGTAGATGTAGCTTATTTTCTAGCCCGCCCGGCAAAGGTCGGTCAGTCATATATTTCGGATCGCCCGCTATGGGCGCCCCTAACAACTGCATGTGTAGCCGCAATTGATGCGTCCGCCCCGTCAAAGGCTGCATGGTAATCCAAGAGGCGCGTTGCCCCGCCTTGGCGACAGTTGCATAGAGCGTCTTGGCGTGTTTCGCCCCCTCCGCGCCGTGGCGAACGGCCTCCATTACTTCTTTACCTTCGTGGATATTGCCAAAGCGGTTATCAAGCCGCCCCTTGGCCATATAGCCTTTAATCTCACCGCCCGACGGCTTGGGCGCGCCATTGGTAATGCCCCAATAAATCTTTTGCGCGCGGCGCGATTGAAACGCTTTGCCCGCCCATTTCGCGGCGCGTGCATTTTTCGCAATCAAGAGAACACCAGAGGTATCACGGTCAAGACGATGGACAAGGCGGCACCCCTCACCAAGGGCTGGCAAAAGCCCGTCAATATGGCGCGTTGTTTTCGTCCCGCCTTGTACGGCAATCCCGAAAGGCTTGTTCAAGCCAATAAGCTCATTGTCCTCATAGATAACCAGCTTACGCATAAATTCGATATCGTCAGGGTTTATCGGCGCGGCTTTTTTTATCTCGCTTGGCTCTGGCAGAGGCGGAATACGAATGACCTGCCCGCCTTCGATACGGGCATTGCCCTTGGCGCGTTTGCCGTCCACGCGCAATTGCCCCGTGCGTAAAAGCTTTTCAACTTTGCCGTGGGGAATATGCGGGAACTGACGCTTGAACCACCGGTCAAGGCGCGAGCCTGCATCGGCCTCATGGACCGTCATTTGTTGAACACCACTCATTATGCAAACACCTTACGGGCCAACATAAGCCCAATCATCACCGCGCCAATAGAGAGCACAACAGAGCCGACACTATACCCTAAAAAAGAGCCGTAGGCTTTCTTTTCTAACATCGTCACGGCATCGAGCGAAAAAGTACTAAAGGTCGTAAACCCCCCAAGCAACCCCACGCCGAGGAACAGTTTGAGATTTTCGCTCACCGTTTCAGAAGGGCCAACAACCTTAAACGCAAGCCACCCCGCCAGAACGCCCATCAAAAAACCGCCCAAAACATTCGCCGCCATAGTGCCATAAGGATAGTCAGGCCCAAGGCTACGCGCCGCGGCCAGCCCAAGGACATAACGCAAACTCGCGCCAATCGCCCCGCCACAAGCTACATATAGAAGACTACTCATAAGGCGGGGGTTTACGCGCATGAAGGGGTGGGGGCAATGGGGAGAATGTAATCAAACTAACATTGAAGGCCACGTTCTCCCTCACCACCGTCATTGCC
>JALZWM010000073.1 GCA_023300105.1 Hellea sp. | reverse complement strand
CGTATCACCTGCATTAAATTGCTGCGTTTCAGTAATATTACCGCCCATCTGAAAGACGTATTGCATGACCTTCATGGACAGGCCGGGTTGGTCAGGACATGATAATGTCAGAATAAAACTGTGTGCCATAAATAGTCTCAATGAATGTCGTCTCTAAGGGTTATAGGTAATCACATGTAGATAAACGGGGCGTTAAACAAGCTACATCATTGACGCAACGGCCTCGGCGTGATCCTCGAGAGCTTTAGCTCCAACGGCCGTTAATCCGTAAACGCCGCGGTCTATTTTTTCAAACCAGCCATAATGATTGGACGCCATAAGAGTTGTTGCTTTTTCAACCCCTGCCATCTTGGCAACATAAGCCCCCTTGCACGCCCCCTCATCATGTAACACCTTCGCGCAGCGCAAAGCGCCCTGACGGTAAGATGTCATCATCCCTGCTGAAGTCATCCCGCCTGCATTGGGATCTCCATGGCGTCTCTCAAATTCAGAGAGAAGCTTGGTCTTTTTGGCTTTAACTTTACGCGGCGTAAAAGGCGCTGGCTCGCAGTGCACAACAACGCGCCCATCTGTAAGCCGAACAATAATTAAACCAATACGCAGGCGGCGGCAAAGCATCTTATTTTTACGCACAGCCACCATCGCCGCTTTCCCACTCTTATGCGGTACAGCGATATAGACATTATCCGTCATAGACTGCCGGTTAATCGCTTGGTGAAAAAGCGAAAGCGTAAACCCTGTTTTCAGCTC
Organism: Hellea sp.; assembly: GCA_023300105.1. Classification (GTDB taxonomy): domain Bacteria; phylum Pseudomonadota; class Alphaproteobacteria; order Caulobacterales; family Maricaulaceae; genus Hellea. The sequence continues at coordinate 15,272 of JALZWM010000073.1, read as the reverse complement.
AACAATGACAGGTTCATTATCGTTTTTATTTTTTGGTACAGCCACCAAATCCGCCGCGCCGACTTCGCCTTTGACCTCATAACCCAGTCCCGTGAAGTAAGCCTTCACAGGTTCATAGAGTTCTGTTTCTTTAATTGGCTTTTTAGGTTTAGCCACGGCTACCACTCCGCCCCTACGGCATGGAGGAAAGCCCCGTTTTTACGCAGCCATTTGCTCGCCTTTTTGACATCATCATTAATGGTGTCACACACATTCCAAAAAGCCGCGCTGTGATTATCTTCGACCATATGCGCACATTCATGAGCGGCGACATAATCTAAAACAAATGGCGGGGCAGAGATAAGCCGCCAGCTATAGGAAATATGCCCCTCGCCTTTACGCGTGATGCAAGAGCCCCAACGCGAAGACGTATCGCGGACTGATATTTTGCCAATGCGTTTGCCCAGCTTATCAGCATAGAAATGTGAGGCGGCCGTTAACTCGTCCCTGGCTTCACGAATAAGGAACCTGCGTACGCGCCCTGGGAAGCTTTCTGCATCAGGCGACGGGACATTAATCACCCGCCGTTCATGATCGATTTTAGGACGCCCCCGCCCTGGCGGTGATACGAGTTCATAAATTTCGCCGCGCATAAGGATATGGCCGCCCGCCTCAAAAGGTTGCGGCGGCGGAAGGCCTTCGAGCTGAACGGCAATCCAATCACTTTGTTGACTGGCAAATTTTTGGGCTTTTTTTAAGGCCCTGACGCCCGGCACAACAACGCTAACTTCGCGGTCTGCTGTGTTGACTTTAAGTGAAATACGCCGCGCACGGTCAGATAAGCGATAGACAATACGCGGGTCGTTTGCGTCACGAAAGGGGAAAATCGCTTTGGCAGAACTATCTCCCGTGTTAGGCTTTTTCTTCAAACTTGATAGGAAACCGCCCATGCCCGTTACTCGTTTATCCTTATTTCGGTCCGCCTTGCTACAGAGTGCGGGCGCCGTGTTGATTCTATCTACGCCTCTTATGGTGGGGGCGTGCTCGCCAAAGGACAAGGGGGCATCTGCTGAAAAATCAGTTCCTGCCGACGGACTAAACCTAAAATCGCCCTCAAATAAAGCCTTTGCCAAGCATTTTGATGTGCCGAACCGTAAAGTCTCAGAAGACGAAGCCAAAGAAGCTTTAGCAGACTTGAATTTACTTAAGTCCTCAGAGAATAATTTAAGTTGGAAAAAAACAAGCGGTAAAGAAGGGAGCTATACCTATTCAGACTTAACCGCAAAAAGCGATGATGGAAATATATCCGTCGATCGCGTAAAATTATTAGGCGTTCATATGGAAGGTGAGACGGCCACATTTGACCGCGCTGATTTTTCAGGCATTAAAATTTTTAATGAAGACGACAATGTCACAATTACATTTGAAACAATGAGTATGGCCCGTCCTACGCCTGATATGGCGAAATCAATTATTAAGTCACTCGCAAATATTAAAGACATAGATGGCATTGACCTTAAGAATGAAGATATGGACATGGGCTTTGGTGCCCTCTCTCTGAAGGGTATGAAGATAGAATCTGAGGAACTTAATGGCGGTGTTAAACAACTCATTTGGGGCGAAGATGATGATACAGGTTTAACTGATTTCCTTATTGACGATGTCGGTATAAATTTTGACAGCAAGCAAGGCAATGACGGGGCGTTCACACTCGGTGAATTTTCTGCAACAGGTCTAAGCGAAAGCCTCATCGGTGGCATGAGAAACCCTGGAAATATAGTTGAAAAAATTAACTCACTTGGTAAAAATTTCGACGAAGTCAAATTAGAAAACCTAAGTTTTGATAGCTCGACAGTCTCCGTCAACACCAAAGGGTTCGCAGGAAAAGCTGTTGAAAAAGGTGATATAACGACGATTACACAAATCATGCAGCCTTTTACCATCACACTAAAAGACAGTCCAAATAGTCCCCAAGCCGCTCAAGCTTTTGCTATGATTAAAGAACTTGGTTACGACGAATTAGTATTTGCGTCGAGTCAGACCCAAATCATTGATAGTAAAAAAGATACCGTATCCGTGAAAGATGGACTTATTACCCTGAAAGATGGATTTGACCTTTCCTATAATTACGAAGGGGCAGGTTTAACTGAATTACAATCAAACTTAAAAGGCGATACCACCAACGCTAATTTTGCGGCTGCGCTACAAGCCTTAACTGTAAACGGGTTTCAGCTTCGTCTTGAAGACAAGTCTATTGTCGAGCGTGGCTTAGGATTAGCCGCAAAATTTAGAGGCGCATCTCCTGCGCAAATTAAAAAAGAAATGAAGCTCGCCGTTACCCTCGCTCCGCTTGCAGCTGGGTCAGGCCTTGAACGCGACCTGATGAAGGAAATGGGCAGCGCCCTGACTGAATTCGTCGATGGAAATGGCAAAACCCTCTCTATCGTAATCACCCCCGATGAGCCCCTTGCTTTAACCGACATTGCAAACCTCAAGACTAGCGGAACATCTATGAAAGCTCTCGGATTCACAGCCAAAGCTGAATCTGCCCAAGATGAAAATACCAAAGATGAATAATGATGACGCCGCCTGAAGTGAGAAATGCGGTTAAGCTCGCATGATTTCAACCTAAGACATATACGCCATAGTTAAAGCTGCCAAAGCAGATATTGATACGAGAAGCACAGAAAAACGCCGCGCTGAAATAAGTTTAGACATATAGCACACTAATTAAAGGAATACGGCTCTTATACTTATATCTTTAAAGCGTGACCTGATTCTCATCACGCTTGAATAATACATAAAAAAACCCCAATTAAGGGGCTTAATTTAATTTGATCTACGCGGCGTTTAAGCTGCAGACTGATCTGCACTCCGGCGCATCATTTCTTCGCGGAACATAGCGGCAAAATCCGGCGGCTCCAACATGATTGGCGGATATCCACCGTTTTGTGTCATTTCCGCCATAATCTGGCGTCCGAACGGGAAAAGCAATCTTGGACACTCGATCATGATAAGCGGCTGAATTTCATCGCCCTTCGCACCTTGGAAAGCAAAAAGGCCTGCATATTCCAGTTCTGCGATAAATGTGATTTGGTCACCCCGTCGGGCTTCAGCTTTGAGAAAGAGCGTAACTTCGACATTATCCCCTTCCATCATCTGACGGCCAATTTCGATACCGATTTGAATTTGAGGCATTTCGAGACCCGCGCGCAAACTTTCTGGTGCATTTGGATTTTCAAAACTCGAATCCTTTGTATATTGAGCAAGAATACTCAGCATAGGGCCAGATTGCACCGCTTCACTTTGTTGGGCTTCAGCGTCTTTAGCCGCAGCTTCAGCTGCGGCTGCCGCTTCTTTTTCTTTTTTGGTTGGCTTCTTAGCCATAATGTCGGTCTCCCGTATAAATATCTTCAGTGCGCGAGCTATCATAGTGCATACAGCCAAGCAATTGCTTATTGCGACAACCCGCTATACACCCTATCTGCTACTGACAAATGGCAATGATATCTCAAATATCAAGCCCCAAATTAGGATAGAAAGCAAATGACAGACATGTATCAAGTTGTACTTTATGCCGCCATCGCCACCATCGTCTGTGTTATGCTATATACTGTGCTTGGAAAATCCGTTGGCCAAGGTCCCGAAACTGGCCTTGATGTGTTCAAAGACAAGAAAAAACCACATCTAAAGCTCGTCCCAACCTCAGACGTCGGAACGCCGAAAACAGGTCTTGAGGCCATCGCTCAGGTAGATTCTAATTTTTCACCGGCTAAGTTCATCGAGGGCGCTAAAGCGGCTTACTCTATGATTCTCGAAGCCTTTGCTTCGGGTGATCGAGATCAGCTCAAGGCCTTACTTACAAAAGAAGTTTATGAGGTTTATGCCAGCGCGATTGATGCCCGCGAAACCGATAAGCTCACCCAAGTTACAGATTTAGGTCGCCTACGCCGCGCGTCCATCCAAGAGAGTCATCTTACGGGTAAGGTGGCAACAATTTCTGTACTCTACGAAGCGGAACTGACCTCAGCCCTCATGAATTCAGATGGCGAAGTTGTACAAGGCGACCCTGATATATTATCGAGTATTTCGGAAGTATGGACATTCGTGCGTGACCTGAAAGCCTCGGACATCAATTGGCTACTCTCCGATGTGGCTCCAAATGAAGGCGACACTTTAGAAGCTGACCCGACCCCTGATACTAAAAATCCAGCACCTAAAAAAGTCACCGCGAAGAAGCCTGCTGCTAAAAAGGCAACATCTACGGCTGCGTCTAAGAAAACAGCATCTAAGAAAGTCACGCCTAAAAAACCCGCGCTTAAAAAACCTGTGCCTAAAAAACCCTCACCTAAAAAACCCTCACCTAAAAAACCAAGTAAAAAACCTTAATTCAATGCTACGTTCTTTTGTATCTCAAGGCCTGATTCTCAGTCTTTCGGTTTTTGCTGTGGGATGCACGACAATACCAGCGCCATCAGGCAGCAGCTCAAAAGATACTGGCCAAAATAATATTGGTTTAAACGAAGCTACACCGAGTCAAACAGGCAAAGCACCTAAGGACGCAGCAATCGTCGTTGCAGAGCCTCTCCCTGCGCCGCCTATCGTGGTTGAAATTTTTCCGCCGCCGGCCCCTGTTTCCCAGCCGCCCGTCATTGAAATATTTGAACAACCAAAATGGTATGACGCCCTGACGCATTGGCATTGGGCGGACCTTCAACCTGCGCTAACATCCTTTAAACGAAGCTGTAAAAGCTTCTCTAAGGCAGACCCTGAAGCAAACCTTAATCCTAACTTGCCCGAATATGGCCGTTATGATGACTGGCAACCTGCCTGCGATGAAGCGTTATTTGTAAGTAATAATAGCAGCTCTGCGCGTCAATTTTTTGAAACCGAATTTGAACCCACATCCCTAAGCACCGCTGAAGGTGAAACGGGTTTATTGACGGGCTATTATGAGCCTGAAATTTCCGTTCGGAAATTTCCAGATAATATATATTCGGAACCTGTCCTTGCAAAACCCACCAATAAAGATGTGCTCAGCTTGGCCCGCGCGGACATAAACGCTTATTCCTCTCGCGTGATTGCTTACGGCAAACCCATCGATGTTTTCTTTATGCAAGTCCAAGGCTCTGGACGTCTTAAATATACAGACGGCACTTCCGTTCGCGCCGCCTATGCGGGCAATAATGGCAAGCGTTACAAATCTATCGGCAAAGTCCTCGTTGACCGCGGCGAGATGACATTAGCGCAAGCGTCCAAACAAGCCATCAATGATTGGATGGAGCGCGAAGGCCCGCAAGCAACACGGCAGCTCATGAATGAAAACCCACGCTATATTTTCTTTACCGAACAAGCCATAACGCCGGGCGAAGGACCGCGCGGCGGCATGCGGGTGCCTCTTACGGATATGGGCTCCATCGCAGTCGATAGAAGCTACCATCCATACGGAACCTTAGTCTGGCTTGAAACAACCCTACCGCAATTTGGCGGCGATTTTCGTGGCCAAGAAACAGGCTTACTTGTCAGCGTACAAGATACGGGCAATGCGATACGCGGACCTCTGCGCGGTGATTTATTCTTTGGCTCTGGCGATAATGCGGGCGATAGAGCCGGCGTCATGAAGCATCCTGTAAAATGGACCATCCTTGTCCCTAAGGCCCTCGCGGCAAGACTGCGTACAAGTTCATAAAATGAGCGGGCGCAAATTAGAGCCAGATGAGAAAAAAGTTTGGGGTCGCGTGTCCAGAACTGTTGCCCCAAGACGCGCGGTCAAAGGCCCTAAATCATCAAGGCCACTTCCGCCCATTGGGCCAACAACCGAAGACTTCGCGAACATGCTACGCCTGCCGCCGCTTGTAAGGCCGACCCAGCGCGGGCTACCGCAATCGCTCGATGTAAATCAGGATAAAAAGGTGCGCCGCGGGCGTGTTGAAATAGACGCTAAAATTGACCTGCATGATATGACACAAAACATGGCTCGCCCTGCCCTGCACCGCGCCATCATGCGCGCCTCAAACAGGGGCCATAAATGCGTACTGGTCGTGACAGGCAAAGGCATAAGGGGCGAAGGCGTGCTCCGACGTAATTTCACGCACTGGATTGGCGAGTCCGAGATAAGACCTTTGATTGCCACCTACGCCCAAGCCCATATCAAACACGGTGGTAGCGGCGCATGGTATGTATTTTTAAAACGGTAGGGAGTCTGGGATGGCTTTACGGTATAATATCTCACCGACATAAAAGATAAGTTCCTCTATTGCTGATTGAGGAAAGTCATTTTTAAGTTGTTCAACTTCAAACCTTTTACCTATACGCAAAGGATTTAAATTTGCTTTGAATTTCAAAAGCTCTTCTCCATTTTGAGATAACGCATGGATATTAGAGTATCCCTCTTGCTCTAATTTAAAATGGTCATGACCTCCATCATTTCTGTTCAGTGAAATAACTGCGTAGAGGTAGTGATAGAAATTCAACGTCCCAATTTTATCACCATTTTTATAAATCTGACACTTATCTCCAACAAAGTTCATTATCTTAATGTCAATTGTATCGCCATTAAGAGCAACGGATGAATTTGGAAAAAGCCCAAGCCAATGCTTTGTTTCAAAAACACAACTTAAATTACGAAGTAGACAAAAGCCACGCCTTCCAAAATGTCTTTCTAAAACATACAAGTCACTAGTTCTTAAAATCAGGGTCAAAGGCTGGCGGGAAAATTGGCCAGTTTGGAAGCACTTTTAAAATCATCGCGCGCGCTGTGTGCCAACCCGCGCCGAGAAATATTATCGCGCCGCCAAGTAATAACAACGTCATCGCAACAACTGTTCCGAAATTCAGGCCTGCCCCGTCAAAGAGAAAACCCAACGCAAAAGCGGCATAGCCCAGTGAGGAGACAATCAAAGCGCGGCGGTTAATGGCGAGGCCTATCACTGTAATCACCGCAACAATCACCATAACAATCGCTGCGTCGCCGCGCTCTAACGAGACCATTGGAATAAAATTAAACAGCGTATCTTTTTTAAGCGCCACAGTTTGCAACGCCAATCCGTGAATAATCATCGGCGCGGCCAAAAAGTGAAGCCAAAAGGCATTATCGGCAAAGCGTGTCGTGCGGTGTTTATCGCGCATATCATAGAGGATAGCGCCTGCGAAAACTGCCAGACCGCTCAGGAAAAGCGCGAGCCCTAAATGCCCGTCAACGGCCCCAGGCACGACACGGTTGATAACCGAAAAAACCAAATACAGCGCCGCGATTGCAATAAGGGCAATACAGAACGGCAGACGTATCCGCCAATAATATAAAAGCATAGCGCCCAGCGTGACCAGCGCCGTTGTAATCCCGCTGATGTCGCCAATTACCGCGCCGACCCCGCGCTGCGTAAAGAGTAAGAATGCCAAAGCCGTAATTAAAGTCGGCGCATGCGAGCGGCGTTTGCGGCCAAAATATTCCGCCATAAGCCCCATAACAATGGCCGCGCCGATAAAGCTAAGCCCGCCGCCAAAAATCGCGGCAATCGCAGATAATCCTAAGGCAAAAAGTCCAACGCCAATGGAGATAAAGACATCGGAGAAACTGCGCAGGAACCGCATGTCGTCTTCATTACCGATAACGGCAGCATCCGCACTTTCAGTTTTATCAGCTATTTTGCGCATCGCGCGTGCTTGGCTTTCGGTAATAATACCAGCCTCTAAAGCTTTAGAAATTTGTTCAGGGGTCATCTCTGTCATACAGGCAGACTAATCCGTCGAGGCTCTTCTAACAAGACTCTTATAAAAGACGCTCTTATAAAATGCTCTCTTATAAAATGCTCTCTTGGCGCATCGCCAAAATAGCGTCAGTAATCTTGATAGCCGCACTTAAAACGGCCTCTATCCCAAGATGCGTCGTATCAATTAAGTGCGCATCATCTGCGGGAATAAGCGGGGCCTCTTTGCGGGTTTTATCTCGGTGATCACGTTCCGCAAGTTGGGCCAGAACAGTCTCATAAGTAATATCCTCGCCGTAACCCGTTAGCTCTGTGTGGCGGCGGCGGGCGCGCTCCTTTGGCTCTGCATCAACATAAAGCTTCACCTGTGCATGAGGGCAAATCACGGTGCCAATATCGCGGCCATCGAGAACAGCTCCGACGTCATCATGCGCAAAGTCACGCTGGAACTTAAGTAAAGCTGCGCGCACCTGCGAATGGACAGCCACTTTCGAAGCCGCCACCGCGACATCGCCGCTTTTGAGAATGGGGTTAGATAAAACCTCAACATCTAAATCCTGCGCGGCTTGCGCCGCTGCGCCTGCATCAGCAGGGTCAAGACCCGCTTCTAAAACCGCATAACCAACAGCGCGGTATAGCTTACCTGTATCCAAATATGTAAAGCCGTAATGCTTGGCCAAAGCTTTGCCGAGTGTGCCTTTGCCGCTGGCAAAAGTACCATCTATAGCAATCACGCTCATTTTATGTCTGTTTTCATAACGGCGCCGATATTTTTCATCAAATCAAAAAATGCAGGGAAACTTGTCGCAATCATCGTCCCGTCATCAATCGTTACAGGCGCATCCGCGTTTAAACCTAAAACAAGCGCGCTCATGGCAATGCGGTGATCATGATGCGTCACCACTGTACCGCCGCCCGCAACTGCCCCGCCTTTCACAGAGAACCCATCTTCAAATTCTGCTGTCTGAACCCCGTTCGCTTGTAGCAGCGCCACAGTAGCACTTATGCGGTCACTTTCTTTGACGCGCATTTCGCCAATCCCGCGCATCATTGTTGTACCTGAGGCATAAGCTGCCGCGACCGCCAGTATCGGGTATTCATCAATCATAGACGGCGCCCGCTCGGGCGGGACCGTAACCCCGCGAAGTTTCGAGTGTTTAACTTCAATATCCGCAATGATCTCGCCGCCCGACGTACGAAAATTATCAGACCGCAAATAAGCACCCATTTCCGTTAAAGTTTCAAACAACCCAACACGGGTTGGGTTCATCATGACGTTTTCTATTTTTACATCGGAGCCTGGCGTTATGAGCGCGGCCACAATTGGGAAGGCCGCAGAAGACGGGTCCCCCGGCACGGTGACATTCACCGCTTTGAGCGTCACAGGGCCTTCAACGCTAACCTTTTGCCCCTGCCCCGTAGTCTTAACTGTGACCTGCGCGCCAAAAGCCTTGAGCATATTCTCTGTATGGTCACGTGAGAGCGTCGGTTCCGTAATCGTCGTCACACCTTCAGTGCCTAACCCCGCCAAGAGAATGGCTGATTTAACCTGCGCGCTCGCATGGGGCGGCGTATAATCAATCGGAGACAGACGTCCGCTCGAACGCAATGTCACAGGAAGCCGCCCGCCATCTTGGGCATCATAAGTAATCCCCATATCAGAAAGTGGATCTAAAACACGCCCCATCGGACGGGACGACAAAGAGGCGTCACCTGTAAATGTAGCCTCAACCGTGAAGCCTGCCGCCGCGCCCATTATCAAGCGCACACCCGTCCCCGCATTGCCACAATCCACAGCTGCCTTGGGAGATATAAAGCCAGCTTCGCCGCAACCTATCACAGTCCAGCTATCGTCATTTTTCTTAATGTTTGCGCCAAAACTGCGCATTGCGTCAGCCGTTGAGAGAATATCAGCGCCTTCGAGCAAGCCCGTGATGGTGGTAACACCTTCGGCCAGCGCTCCAAATATCAACGCGCGGTGCGAGATAGACTTATCACCAGGGGCGCGCACTGTACCAATTAAGGCAGGACTACGTTCAGAACTTTTAGCAGAGCTGGCAATAGAACTAACGGTCATCGACCCACCTTCGAATCTCTTTGCTGTTGACACAATGCCAACAGTCGGTAAGAGGCGCTTTTAGCGCGGCTTACAGTTAGCGCAAGTGACAGAACTCACGTCGCAGCGAAATATATGAGGATAGACATGGCTAAGGCAGAACTTGGTGAAAAGCGGGTATGTCCCGAATGTGAAGCAAAATTTTACGACCTGACTAAAAATCCGGCAACATGCCCGATGTGTCAACATAGCTTTGACCCAGCCGAACTTGAACCCGTGCCAATTCTACCATTGGCACCGCTTGAGCCAGAAAAAGACGATATTGACGAAGACGGGAAGCCAAAAGCAGACGTCGATGAAGACGATATTGACGAAGAAGAAGCCGCAGCCAAAGAACTTGAGCTTGACGGCGATGACGCAGCCTTTGTTGGCGGCAATGACGATGACAAAGACGCACCTGAATTTGACGGCTTCTCTACGGATGAAGACGAAGATGCAGATGCCGCTCTTGTCTCAGATGACGACGAAAATGTTATGCCGCCGCCAGATGATAAAAACGGTGATGATGACGATGATGTCGAAGAAGTCGAAATCTAACGATTTCAACCATCAACGCATAATCGTTTAATATATAAATCGTGCCAAAATTGATTACGTCAGTTTTGGCCTTTTCATTCTTGACCTAGGCGCTGTAACCTGTTTTACAGCGCACTCCTTATAGGGGCCTTAGCTCAGCTGGTAGAGCGCTTCGCTGGCAGCGAAGAGGTCAGGGGTTCGACTCCCCTAGGCTCCACCAAGTTTATTTTTCAAGAAAAATAAGCAAAGGGCCGCAAAACCGCGAAATCTTCTCGCGGTTAGTGCACCGCCCTTAATAAAACACCACACATGTGGTAAAACGGAATAAGGTCCCCAAAGGAGACGTTAACTCAGAGGCTTACTTGAGGCGATTTTAAGACACTCACCTAATTTCTGCTTTAAAACTTTAAACGGATTTTAATCAAAATCGTTCTTATTAAAAATGAACCTAAAAAGTTAGAGGAATGAAAATGAATTGGCTGAAGATAGTTCTCTGGAGCATATGCTTAGGCTTAATTTGGATTATTTATCAGTTTTTTTTCACTACAGGTCACCCATCAGACAAAAACTTACTCCTTAAATTTGAACAAAGCAGAGCGAAATATGAAACGCTAGTTACAATGTTTGAACAAGATGGCCTCCCCCAAGTAATAGCTCCAGACTGGACGAGACCAAGCAACGTAATACCTACAGCACGATGGCAAGAATATAGAGTTCTGTTTTCAGAACTTGAGTTGGAAGGCGGGCTTAGGTCTTTAGAAGGTGGAACAATTAAATTCATAGCGTCAGCAGGTGGCTTACCCTCGGCCAACTCTGGCAAAGGATATATGTTCAAGCCTAAAAACCCTCAAGCGACCTATGATAACTTAAACAAGTTTCCGGATACGAGAATGAGTTATCGCAAAATAGATGAGGATTGGTATCTTTTCCTTCATTGGACTGACTAGATCCTTATGCCTGCTAAGTAGATTTTTAGTCCTTCGCGAGCGGCCGTTTTTAGGCGACTTAAGCCACTGATCTAATGTCTCCTTTGCCCCAAACCATTCCGAAGCTAAACCTAAATTTCTGCGATGATAAGGCTGTGGTCTGAGGTTTTATTCTCTCGGGGGGTGTGATCATAAATGACGGTTTTAAAACGTTCATCCATCATAGGGCTTGCCAAAATTTGGTCATAGCGAAAACGGTTCTCTGTGCGGTTACTCGTCCATGTAAATTCACGGGCCTCGGGCGCGCGTGAGCGCCAGCTATCAATCCAGCCCGCATAGAGCAGGTCTTGATAATAATTTGTGGCGTAGAAGGATTTACTGTCGCTATCAATCAAAGGAATACCGCAATTCATATCGCCGATAATCAGCGCGTTCATTTTAAGCAAAGAGGCGCTGTCCTTTTTTAGCGCTTCAAAGAGCGGGATTTGGGCTTTCTTTTGCGGGAAGTGAACCGCAATCAAAGACAGTTCAAAGCCAAGCGCCTCTTTGCTGAAATAGGCTTCGAGAAGATGTAACGGGTTATGGGGCTCGGGCAAAAATGGCCCTGCATCAAAGCCGTATTTAGAGGCAATAAGAATGGTGTTCTCTTTGGCCTCGGTTTCAGGGATGTGAATGAATTTTAGGCCTGCCGCTTTTAAACCCGCCGTAATTTCAGCTTCAGCCGAGCCGCGCCGAAACTCTTGGAGCGTAACGATGTCGGGCGCGTGGCCCGCAATCGTTGTGACAACATCGGCCGCTCTCCGCCCGCCGCCTTGCAGGATGTTCCATGATAGGAGTTTGATATTTAAGCCTTATAGGTCTTAGCAGCATTAACGAGAGCATTCCAAATTTGGTCTGGACTATCTTTGAACCCATTCATGATAAACTGAACGGTTTTGAAGCCTGGGTTAGTAGTTGTTTTTGTTTTCGATATCCGCTTAAAGACCACATCAGAGCTGGCAATAATTATGAATCGAGCCAAGTTTTGATTTGATTTTTGTATTTTGATATCTTTACGGTTAAGCCCATGAATGTCTGACCATGGAATCGTAGTCTCTGACAGTTTCGCTACATAAACCCCGTTCTCATTAATTCGTATCTTTGGCTTGCTATCAAAGAGCCTTAACAGACCTAGAACAGTTGATGCCCCGAAGAGAAGTGTACAGGCCCACATAAAATAGGGAAGCATCCCCCCCATCGCTCTGGCACGCCGAGCATTCCTAGAATAGCCTTCCGTATCAGCCGCAGCATCAGGGTTTAGTGCGATCCAGAGGCAGCCTACCGCAAGAGCAAGTGATGCCAATAAAACCAAAAGCGCTTTAATTTTAGAGTTGCTAGTTTCGAATGTCATTTGGACTCTCACGTGCTCAAGGAATGTTTATTTTATAGAGTAGTTTAAAGGATTACCAACGTTAAAAATCACTACTCCTGAACCTTCCAGCCGCCGACAAAATATTTCGTCTCCCACTCCGCGAAATAGCCGAGGAGCTGCTGTTTGGAGCTACTCACGCGCATATCATATTGTAGCGGTTTTTTGCGGTTGGGCGAGAAGTCTGTGAGCTGCATGACATAGGCAGGAAAGTCTTTACTGGCCTCGTCTTTATTGGTTTTCCACAATATGATTTTACGCACCATCAGCGCCCCGCGCAGCGTTTTAAGGGCAACGACGCGTTTGATGATTTTGGAGTCGGGGAGGATGATTTCTTCGGCCACCCGGTCAAAGTCAGGGATGTCAACAATATCGGTGAGCTGAGAGAGGCGGGCATCATCTTTGTCCGCTGTTTTATCATCACGGAAGCGAATGAATTGCGGGGAGATAACCGAGCAGAGCGGCAGACGGCGTAGGCCTTCCCAGCGTTTATCCTCTGCGTTCCATTCCAAAACCATCTTATCAATCGGATTGCCACGCGAGGTCATAGCGACGAGGTCAAGACATTCAATTTCGACAACCAATCCGGGCTCTATCATTTGATAGGCCACGCGGGAGGAATTGACTTCGTGGAATTCGCTCTCTGCGACAAGGGGTTGGAGCTTTTTCAGAATGGTGATGCGCTGCTCATCCGAAAAACCGCCCCCAACGCGTGAGACGATTTGATAGGTTCCATCTTGGCGCACAATGGCAAGGAGCATATCATGAAGCATGCCTGTGCGGTCATCTGTGCTTTCGGTAAAACCGAGCACGGCCAAATCAAGCGAGTGGCGCGGTTTGACTTTGAAGACACCCGCCGTATGAGAGCGCGCGACAACGCCTTCATGACCTTCGCCTAGAACCCATTCTTCGTATTGCTTGAGGACCGCCGTAGAGTTTTCGCCAATAACTGTTTTAACAGGATGAATACGCGAGCCGCCGCCGAATATCTCATCCAGCTTTGTGATGGTTTCATCGTAATTCATCGACAGGTCAGCCCCGTCCAAATCGTAAATATTAAAACAAGCAAAGGCGAGCTGGTTCAGCTCGTCTTGGTCGGCGGGTTTACGGCCAATGCGGACAATATCGTGAACGCGTGTGGCTTTGCCGTCCATCTTGCGAAGCTCCTCTGTGCGCTGCACGTAAAATTCACCGCCGATAAGAGCTTTCTTTACGCCTGCTTTCGTCAATAACTCCGCCGCCTCTTTCATAAAGGGCGCGTTCGCGCGTAATGTTTTACCAGGGTTGAGCGTACAGACTTCGCCGTTCTCAAAAATAAGCATCGAGAACTCACCATCAATCTTTTGGCTGATTTGATAGCTACTATCGGGGATACGGCGCTTGGCTGTTTCAGTATCTAGCGCCATTGTCATTTGGCCGAGCTGACGACGACGAGTACGCACAATGCGGAGGTAACCCTCAGTGTTTAAATCATCAACGGTGCCAATGCGGTAGCCGCCAAAAAGGGCGCGCATATTTTCTTCGTTATAGAGCTTAGGCATCACCTGTCTCCTTTGACTTTTTCTCGGGTTCTGGCTCCAACTCTTTCAGCTCCATATTAGACAGATGCAGAAGCAGAATATATTTCTCGTCCTTAATACGGCCTTCGAGGAACCCCCGATAAGGGATAGAGCGCGAGCGGAAGATAAGCGGGTCACGCCCCTTGGGGCCTGCGCCTAAAATCATCAGCGACTTTGCTTCGTGTAGTTCTTTGGCCATCTCATAAAGGAAGTCATAGGTCAGGCCATTGATATGCACGATTTGGAGCTTGGTCGCGAAGACGAATTTGCGAATAGCCTCTGCTTTGGGAATCATCTTCCCTGTCCATGTTAGGGGGACTTCAGTGTCGATATTGGCCTCAAGCCGTCTTTGTTCGCGGCGCTCACGCAGGGACCCGTCAGGATTATAGACAACTTCATCTTGGCGGATGCGGTAGACCAGCTCTTCTTTGGGATTGATATAGACGCGCGACAAATCCCAGAGGAACATGCCGTCACGTTCAAAATCAATCTCTGGGTCGCCTTCGGCCAGAGCCGCGCCCAAAGCTTCGGGCGTGCTGTATTTTTCCAGCATAGATTCGTAATCTTGATGCACCGCGCCTTTTAAAACTTTGCGCGTATAGGCCGGGAGTTTGTTAGGCCCTTGATAAAATATCGTGCGGCGTTGGCGCGTTGATTCCGCTTTAACAACAGCATCGCGCATCCGCGCATCAGAGAGGTTTACGTTAGGCATTATTGTTTCTCCGGTCAGCTAGGCCAACACTCGCCTGTTGTTTTTTTATCTTTATGATCATCATCGCGCCTACAACATATCAAAGTCAAAGGCGTCGGTTTCGCCGCTATCATCTTCGCCAAGCTCTTCGGCGCGGGCGGCGCAAATGGCCGCTTGTTCAAAGCCAACAAATTCGATGTCGCTTTTTTGTCCAATCAACATCCAGAGCGTCTCGCCTTCGCCTTGCATCAGGAAGGCGGGGTCAAAATAAATGCCGCCGCGATAAGAAAACGGAAATTGATAAATCGCGCCTGCTTTTAATTTGCCTAGCAAAGACGGGCTAATTTCTGTTTCAGCATCGAGTCTATAGG
>JALZWM010000072.1 GCA_023300105.1 Hellea sp. | reverse complement strand
GGCGTGAAGCGTGTTGATCATATTTATAAAAATACTTTGAATTCGGTTTACCGGCCTAAGCTTAAAGCCTTGCGGAAAAAGCATAAGGGCGCAAAGCGGTGCTTTATAATCGGTAACGGGCCAAGCCTTAATGAGACTGATTTAGAGCTGCTGAAAGGTGAGGTTACTTTTGCCGTAAATGGTTTTTTTCTAAAAGCGAAAGAGTTGAGTTGGACGCCAACTTATTATGTCGTGGAAGATCATTTGGTTGCTGAGGACCGCCTTGAATGGATAAATGAATTCAAAGGTCCGACAAAATTATTTCCAGCTTATTTGGGATATTGTTTTGAAGAATCCGAGGATACGATTTTTTATAATCACCGCCCGCGTGTAAGTTATCCTGATGGGTTTGACTTCTCGACCGATGCTGCGAAAATTACCTATACAGGCTGTACGGTTACATTTTCTTGCATGCAATTAGCGCATTACATGGGCTTTGAAGAAATCTATCTAATAGGTGTTGATGCGAGCTACGAAATACCCGCCGATGTAGACGATTCTGACGATTACAATGTCGGTGTTCTGGATATGAAGTCAGATGACACCAATCACTTTCATCCTGATTACTTTGGTAAAGGCTTTCGTTGGCATGACCCTCAAGTCCATAAGATGATTGATGCTTACAAAGAAGCGCGTAAGATAACTGACGGTACTGGGCGTATGATATATAATGCGACTGTTGGAGGTAAGCTTGAAGTCTTTGAGCGTGTTGCTTACGAGAGTCTTTTTTCAAAAGACTTGAGTTCTGCTTCTTCGCAGCCACTTCCAATGCCGCACTTGTCCGATGAGGAATACCCCCGCGTTTTGATTTACGATATTACTCTGTCTGGAAATGGTACGGCGACGGGTGAAGTTAAGGCAAATTTATTTCAAGATTGGCCGAAAGATAAACTCGGGCAATTTTATTCGACTGGCCGAGAGCAGTTTGGGTGGCATACACACGGTCAAAACAGGGGTAATAAGCTTTCGTCACAAGAGGCGATTGATAGAGCCACGTCTTTTGATCCTGACGTTATTCTTTATCGGCCTGTCTTAGATAACCTTGAACTGCATAAGGCGGCGATGAATGCTATAGGCCGATTAAAAAAGCCATTTGTAACTTGGTATATGGATGACTGGCCAGAGAGATTTAAAACAGAAGACCCTAAGCGGTTTGCAAATTTTTCTGATGACTTAACCTATTTGATTGAGGCTTCTAACAAAACTCTTGTCATTGGGGATATGATGGCCAAAGCCTATGGGGAAAGGTATGGACGTGAATTTATACCTTTAGCTAATGGCGTCGATAAAGCTGATTGGCCTCAACCAATACTTGAAGAGATAAAAGGGCGATCTTTCAAAGTCCGTTATGCTGGGTCATTGGCTGAAAATATGACACAAAATAGTCTACTCAGGGTGGCTGAAGCGGTAGAGAAACTTTCCGAAGATCATGATGTTGTATTTGAAATTAAAACACTGCAAATTTGGCACGACAAAGTTAAAGCTAAATTTAAGGCGTTTACAAAGACATCATTTTTAGTCGAAAATTTAAGTATTGAAGATTACAGGGGGTGGATTAGAGGCGCTGATACACTCATTATCGCATATAACTTTGATGCGCGCTCAAAAGTTTACACGCAATACTCCGTCGCTAATAAAATGCCTGAATGCTTAGCATCAGGGATTCCGATTTTGGCGCATGGACCGCATGATGTGGCCACGATTGATCTTTTACAGAATAATGATTGCGCGGTTATTGTAAGTGAGCCAGATGCAGAGCTTCTTGCGCAAAGTATAGAAAACTTAATCACATCTTTGCCTCTTAGAAAAAAAATCAGTCAGCAAGGACGTTTAATTGCTTTCAAAAACCATAACCTTTTAAATTTAAAACCACAGCTAAAAGAGCTTTTTGTTGAAGCGTCTCAGTCTTCTGGGGCTTTGCCTGCGTCCGCGTCTGCGGCTTTGGCCGCGCCACAGAGTCACGCTATTGTATTAGGGAACGGCGCCTCTTTAAAAGGTTTTGATTTCTCTAAATTTGATGGGCATGTCGTCTTTGGCATGAACGCCGCGTATCGTTATTGGGATCAAATTGGCTGGTACCCAGACTATTACTCCTGTTTAGATGTTATTGTCGGCCTTAGCCATAAAGCTGAAATAAAGCGGCTTATTGAGAATAGCCCCGAATACGGCATTAAGAAGTTCTTATTGCGAGATAATTTAATTCTTGAGCTGGGTCGCTGTAAAAATGCAGATCGTATCGTGAATTTTGATACCCTTCGAGCTCAACATAAAGCTCTTAACTCACCAACGATAACCACGGGCTCACACACGGCAGCATGGGCGGCTACATTTGGCTTTAAGAGACTTTTTTTGATGGGCGTGGATTGTAATTATTTAGAGATTGTTGACGGAGCGGTTAAACAAAAAGGGGGAGAGCTTCTCATCAAAGAAGAAAAGAGTAACCCCAATTACTTTTTTGAAGGATATCAAAAAAAAGGTGATAAGTATAATATCCCGAATCCTGAACGTGACATCCATTTGCAAAGTTGGCAAGAAGTGAAGTGGGCGCTTGATTCTGTGGGTACGCAGATATTTAACACGAATTTATCGTCTAACGTCGATATTTTTGATTTTCATCGATTTGAAGATATTGAAATTAAGTGTGCTATAAATGGTATTAATAAGGATGATGAATTGACTTCAGTTAAAGCTTTAAGCCAAATTGTTTACCCTCGGGAAGCTCAAGCGGGCTTTGATGAAACGTTTTTGATTTTCAAAATGTATGAAGATAAAGCACCAGGTGTGATGCTCGATGTTGGCGCTCATTATGGGGGCAGTGCGCGTCCCTTTGTAGGTAAGGGGTGGTCTGTTTTTTGTCAGGAGCCTGACCCTAGTAACCGTGCACATCTTGTGAAAAGTTTAGGTAATAATAGCCTTGTTAAAATTGACCCACGCGCTGTCGGCGAGGCTCCAGAAACTAACCGCGCGTTTTATTCTTCTGATGAGAGCACAGGGATTAGCGGAATGTTGGCGTTTCGTGATACGCATAAGCAGTCGGCTACGGTTGACGTTACGACAGTCAAAAACATTATAGATGATAATAATATCGCGCATGTAGATTTTTTAAAGATTGATGTTGAGGGATATGACTTTGGTGTTCTAAAGGGTGTGCCTTGGGAACATTTTAAGCCCGATGTTATTGAGTGTGAATTTGAAGATGCAAAAACTAAGCACTTGGGACATACATGGCGAGATATCTGTGACTATCTTTCAGAACGTGGTTACACGGTTTATGTTAGTGAGTGGCACCCAATTGTCCGTTATGGAATTTCACACGATTGGTGTGCGTTAAAGAAATACCCCTGTGAACTTGACGATGTTGATGCTTGGGGGAACTTACTCGCCTTTAAAACTGACCCTGGTGAAGTTTATTTATGTGAAAAGTTGGAGCAGGTCATGAAGTTACGCAATGAGAGTTATAATAAGGCTGGTCATGTTAGTCCGTCTGGTTCGGCGGCAAAGCCTACTCCAAGAGTATCTTCAGGGCCTCCAGCTTCAGCAGCCAATAAGCCATCTGTTTCCTCTAAACGGGACTTGCTTTCTAATAATTTACGTCAAAACAATCCTGTTCTGTTTCGTATTGCTCAATTTGGAAAAATAGGACTGGAATTTTTAAGGCGTCATATCGTTATAACTATTTTGGGAGCTACCTCATTTTGTGGATTGATTTTTGGGCCAGTCTTTATTGAGGCTTTGAAACCTTTTGCGTTTTTCTTCTGGATTCTTGCTGCGGTACTTTTGGGCGTTTTCGGAACTATTATTGGCCTTTCCTTTGGCAATATGATGGCTAACCGTATCGCGGTCCGAGAGATGGTTGCACGGCAAAATCTTAAAAATGAAATTTTATCTACGCTTGAGAACAAACAAAAGGACGTTTTATCTACGTTTGAGCAGAGGCAAAAGGAAGTCTTATCTACGATTGAGCAAAAGCAAAAGGACGTTTGGTCTACGGTTGAACACACGCAAAAGGAAGTTTGGTCTGGAATTGAAAAAGTCAATAACACGTTGGAAGCAACTTCACGTGCTGAGATTTCAAGGCTTGAACACGCGATTGAATTGGCTCAGAAAACATTGGAAGATGAGGTTGAGGCGCGCAGGGCTTTATCTTTGAAAGTTACGAGTGCATCTGATCTCTCGGAAGCGGCTATGGCGAAAATTGAAGAGCAAGACCGTAGAAATAGTACCAGCTTTATGCTGGCCCATGAGCAATTGGAAGGACGTATGCGGGCCCATGAGCAATTAGAAGGACGATTGTCTCACCGCCTAGAAGTCACAGAAAAAGGGCTTAAGAAAGCTCATAATCAATTGGCTCTAAAGAAGGTCGCGGATGAGAAAAAAGCCGTTAACCATCAGCACTTTAATCGCTCTCTAAACCGTCAGCAGATAAAGGTGTTTAAAGATAAGTGGCTTAAACCTCTCAATTTGCAAGAAACGGATAAATCCTTAGCCTATATGGCCGAAAAAATCGGCAACATAGAAAAGAACGTAAAGGGACGCCTTGCAACATCTATTGAAGATGCAGTCTTGCGAACCTTGGTTGCGAAATCGGTGAATGGTAAAACGTTGAAAGTTTTAGAAATTGGCGTGCTGTTTGGCGTTAGTCTCGCCATGATTTATGACCGAACGGTAGATAAGTTTGATACAATTAAAATTACTGCTTTGGACCCTTTTGAAGGTTACTATGGAGATAATGCTCTTGATATTGTGACACAGGAACGGATTACACGAAAAGTTTTTGTTGAAAATATGGAAGTTGCTCGTGTCCCAACTTCTGCTTATAAATTGATTGAAGGTTACAGCGCAGACGATGATGTCATTAAGGCCGCCTCTAAAGACGTTTATGATGTTTTGATTATTGATGGGGACCATAGTTATGCGGGCGTGAAATCTGATTTTGTAAATTATGCACCTATGGTGAAGCGTGGGGGATATATTCTTATTGATGATGATTCCGCACCTGAGTGGCCGGAAATTACAAAGTATGTCGATGATGAACTTATTCCGCGAGCGGATATTACTTTGATAGGGCGCAGCTGGCGTACGGCAGTCTTTAAGGTCATTAAGAAAATTAAAACATAAGAGTAGTTGAATCTAAAATCTTGAAGAATCTTGCAGGGATTATACTACGAGCTGTTCAAAATTTAAGTTGGACTAAAAAGGTATTACTACATGACAAAACATGCACTAATTACAGGTGTCACTGGCCAAGACGGTGCCTATTTAACAAGGCTATTGCTTGATAAAGGTTATATTGTTCATGGCGTAAAACGGCGTTCCTCATCATTTAATACATCACGTATTGATGACCTTTATGTTGATCCGCATGATCCAAATGCTAAATTTTTCTTACATTATGGCGATCTAACTGACTCTACGAATATCATCCGTATTGTTCAAGAAACTCAGCCGGATGAAATCTATAATCTTGGCGCACAGTCCCATGTCCAAGTGAGTTTTGAAACGCCTGAGTACACGGCGCAATCTGACGCAATCGGGGCTTTGCGTATTCTTGAAGCAATCAGAATTTTAAAGTTAGAGAAAAAGACAAGATTCTATCAGGCGTCCACGTCTGAATTATATGGTAAGGTCGTCGAAACGCCGCAGAGAGAAACAACGCCATTTTATCCGCGTAGCCCATATGCTGCTGCAAAAATATATGCCTATTGGGTTACAGTGAACTACAGAGAAGCGTATGGTATTCATGCGTCAAACGGTATTTTATTTAACCATGAAAGCCCAATGCGCGGGGAAACTTTTGTAACTCGGAAAATCACGAGGGCTGTGGCGGCAATTGATTCAGGTCTACAGGACACGTTATATTTAGGTAACCTAGATGCGAAACGTGATTGGGGACATGCCCGAGATTACGTTGAAGGTATGTGGCGTATTGTTCAGCATAATGAACCCGATGATTTTGTTTTGGGCACGGGCGAGATGCACTCAGTAAGAGAATTCACCGAATTAGCTTTTGCAAAAGTTAACACTAAAATCTTGTGGTCAGGTAAAGGAGTCGATGAGGTTGGTAAAGATGCCGATAGCGGGCAGGTTTTAGTTCGCATTGATGAGCGCTATTTTCGTCCAACTGAAGTAGAATTATTACTCTCGGACCCAAGTAAAGCTAAAAAGATACTAGGGTGGGAACACACAACATCTTTCCAAGAACTTGTTAATGAAATGATGGAGAGTGACCTTAAATTAGTCCAGCGAGAACTTGACCGTAAAAACCGCCATGACTAACTTTAACACACCTTATAAGCTTAAAAATAAACGAGTGTGGGTTGCGGGTCATCGAGGGATGGTTGGATCCGCACTTGTCAGGCGCTTGGCGAGTGAAGACGTTGGAGAAATTTTAACCACGACACGCGAAGACTTAGATCTTCAAAACCAAGAATCCGTAAATCGCTGGATGGGGATAAATAAACCTGATGTTGTGATTGTTGCTGCGGCTAAGGTCGGCGGCATTCATGCTAATAATACTTACCCCGCTGAATTTATTTATGAAAATATTATAATTTCATCCAATATTATTCACGCAGCTCACAAGGTTAATGTTGAGAAACTACTCTTTTTAGGTTCCTCCTGTATATATCCTAAATTCGCGGAGCAACCCATTCAAGAAACCTCATTATTGACTGGGCCTTTAGAGGCTACCAATGAGTGGTATGCTATTGCGAAGATAGCCGGTATTAAGTTATGTGAAGCCTACCGAAAACAGTATGGTTGCGACTTTATATCTGCAATGCCAACAAATCTTTATGGTCCAGGCGATAATTATCATCCTGAAAACTCACATGTTATACCTGCGCTGCTTCGTAAAGCACATGTTGCAAAAATTACAAATGCTGAATCAATGGAAGTTTGGGGTACAGGGACAGTAAGACGAGAGTTCATGCACGCTGACGATTGTGCCGATAGCTTG